>CABSNK010000051.1 GCA_902479075.1 uncultured Collinsella sp. | reverse complement strand
CCCGTGTACGTGGTCTTGTCGATCTTGATACCGCCGTTAGCGGCGTGGGCATACATCGCCACACGTATCTCGTCGCTCGGAGCGATACCATGCTCGTCTTGTAGCCAAGTGGCAAATGTCTGCACGAACTCGGGGACATTCTCTCGCGGGAAGTCGTAGTGGAGCGCCAGGCCTTCGGCACCCGCTTGATCGATGGCAAGATCGATGGCGCGGGAAGCCAGGCGTGAAGTGAAGGGACCATATCCGGAGCGCTGTTCAAGCAAATCGTCCAGCTTGACGTCGGCGATATCGACCGGCTGGTCGAACTTGACGTAGCGCCAGGTCTTCTCGTTAAAGACAAGGTTGCGCTTAGGCTCAATGAAGCCGGGCATCATCTGCATGAACTCTATATTAGTAAGGGACGCACCGTGCGACCGCGCGATGGCTTGTGATGAGCTGAGCACGTCGGCGGAAGTGAGGCTGCGCTCGAATAGACCGCCGGTACCGCCGGCGGCGATGATAGTGGCCTTGGCTGTAAAGGTCACAATGCGCTCGTCCGTTTGGTTGAAGAGCACGGCGCCGACAATTTTTCCGTTCGTATCCTCAACAAGATCGATAAGCTCGTGGCGGGGGAGCAGGCGTATGCCGAGCGAGTCGATCTGGGCCGTACACGCGTCTTCGAGGGGTTTGCGGGTGAGGCCGCGCCACATTCTCGTCTTGTGGTCGAAGCAGGGGATAAATTGCTTTTGCTGGGCGCTTTCGGCGCTTTGCGGACGCTGGAGTTCTACGCCCAGATCCTGCTCGAGCCAGTCAATCGCTTGGGGAATGCCGTGGACGAACGTCTGGACGAGTTCGGGGTCGGCAACGCCGCCACCGACGGTTTGGATGGTGTCGATAAGGTCTTGTTCGTCGTCTTTGTCGACGGGACCAATAAGCCCGAGGCCCCAGGTGCCCGGGAAGAAGCTCGATCCGCTCATGGTCTTGCCAGCGCATGCGATGGCAACGGTCGCGCCCGCGCGTGCTGCTTCTATGGCGGCGCAAAGGCCCGCGATGCCCGATCCGATTACCAGTACATCAGTTGATTCCATAGGATTCCTTTCTCGTTCGCGCATTGTCGCACGGGTGATCGGCAAAGGTATCGTGAAGACATAGGTATTCGGTAAAGGGCCAAAATGGAAGGTGGGCGTTACCGATGCTTTATCGCCCAACATAGTCTTCTCAATAAGTTGCGGTGAAATTGGGACTCACAAGGCTTCTGGAGCAGTCAGATGGCCTGTATTTACTCGCAACTGGTATACCGGGAGGACCGCTAAGAAGTTGCGGTGGAATAGTTCCTGTTTGGAAGGATGGGGCGGCTGTTTAGGAACTATTTCACCGCAACTGAGGGAGGGACAAAAAAGAGCCGCTACCCGGGTGGGTAGCGGCTCTAAAGCTCAACTACATGAGGATCGCGCGGGCGCGATTAGGCCTTGAGGGCCTCCTCGACGGCGACAGCGCAGGCGACGGTGGCACCGACCATGGGGTTGTTGCCCATGCCGATGAGACCCA
>CABSNK010000050.1 GCA_902479075.1 uncultured Collinsella sp. | reverse complement strand
CTTCGTTAAACGGGCGCTAGGGCGCCACCCTTACACCAACATTTTCGACGCGATCGCCGATTGCGCCCGCGATTACCTGCAAGATGCCCTGCAAATGCAGGTGTCCGTTGTGACGCCCGAGGCCTTCGTCGATTTTGAACACACCTATCCGCAGCATGTGCTCAACATTGCCGTTTCGCAGAGTGGCTATTCGACCAATACGATTGCGGCGCTCGATTACATGCGCGCACACGATATGGCTGCAGTTGCGCTCACGGCAAACGTCGAGGCACCCATCAAGGAACACGCTGACATCGTTCTTGACTACGGTGTGGGCGTCGAGTCGGTGGACTTTGTGACTCTGGGCGTCGAGGTGCTCGTTGAGTACCTGGTGCTCTTTGGCATTTACGGCGGTCAGGCGCGCGGAACGATTGACGCCAAGGGCGTTGCCCAGCGTCTTGACGACCTGCGCGAGGCTATCCATGCCAATGCCGTGATGTGCAAGACCGCCGAGGCATATGTCCAAGACCACATGCTCGAGCTTTCTGAGCACACGCCCGCCATGGTCGTCGGCAACGGCCCCAACTATGGCGTTGCCGAAGAGGCGGCCCTCAAGCTGAGCGAGACCATCAAGATTCCTGCCATGCATCACGAAGGCGAGGAGTTCGTCCACGGTCCCGAGATGCAGATCGTTCCGGGCTATCTGGTGTTTATCGTCGACGATCCGCAGGGGTCGGAGCGTCTTGCGAATATCGCTGATGCGCTATCGAACGTTACGACAAAAACGGTGCTGCTCACGGCCCATCCCAAGGGTAGGGCTCACGAGGTTGCGGTGCCTCAGGTGGCTCCGCTGCTCAGCGCAATTCCCAATCTTGTGTTCTTCCAGACGATTGCGGCCATGATAGCCGAGCGTCTGAAGTCATGGGACGTGCACCCGTATCTTGATGCCGTCTCCAAGCAAATGGAGGTCAAGGCAGGGGGCTACGAAGAGTCAGTCAATGCGCTTAAGGCCAAAGCGGCCGAGTGTTACGGAATGTAAGCGGGTTTTGATGCCCGTTGGCATGGGGGATGTGGAAACAACCCCAGAAAGGAGAGACAAATGAAGGAAACCGAGAAGATCGAGATCATGCATTTCGACCAGGAGGGCTATCTCGAGGACGGCAAGGCGCTCTACGAGACCGGCAAGAAGATGACCGCGCTCGCCGACAAGGTCGCCGACGAGGGCTACGACGCCGTGTTCCTGATGGGCGTCGGCGGCACCTGGGACGAGCTCATGCAGCTCGAGTACCTCATGAACAAGTTCGGCGACCGCGACCTCGAGGTCTACCTGATCCACGCCGCCGAGTGGAACGCCATGGGCCACAAGCGCATGACCGAGAAGTCCGTCGTGCTCACCGCCTCCGAGTCCGGCACCACCCCCGAGGTCCTCGAGGCCGTCAAGAAGATGAAGGGCATGGGCGTGCGCGTCTACGCCATGACCAAGCCCGAGGGCCCCATCGGCCAGGCTGTCGGCGCCGAGAACTGCGTCAAGATGGCTTCCGATCACGGTAACGGCGGCTGCGAGATGGGCTACTACCTCGCCGACTGCTTCGGCCTGCGCCTGCTCAACCGCCGCGGCTGC
>CABSNK010000049.1 GCA_902479075.1 uncultured Collinsella sp. | reverse complement strand
GATTATACGCCGCCACGCGGACCGGTGCCGCACGGCTGTCAGCCACGCTCATTCTGCAGGTAGTCATTGGGGACGTTCTTGAATGACTAGTCGTTTAAGAACGTCCCCAACGACTAAGGAGTGTCCCCAGGTGCCGGCACTAAAGGAACGTCCCCAAGTGCCGGCCCGGCAACGCCGATGTTTTGGCAATGTCAGCGAAAGCCCGCCAGAGCGAGCAAGGTGCCTTGAAACGAGGCGGCATTGACCTTCTGGTCATGCCGCCGAAGCTGAAAGGCAGATTGCCGCTCTGGCGGGCTTGCAGCGTCGGCCGGTCCGCCGTTCGTCAGAACGGCGGAACCAACCCTACATCACCATGACGTAGCGCGATCCCACGTAGTACTGCTTACCCATCAGAACCGGCTCGCCATTGGGACCGGTAAAGCTGGCACGCAGGTTGAGCAGCGGATCGTGCGGAGCAATGCCCAACTCGGCCGCCTGCTCGGCATTGGCACGAACGGCCTCGGCCGTGCGGTAGCCAACTGAGACAATCGGCGTTCCGCCAACACGCTCGACCTCGGCAAAAATCGACTTGTCCTCAAGATCGGCCGTCAACAGCTCACGGTAGGCGTCAAACGGCACAAAGATGTTCTCCTCAAAGATGGGCTCGCCGTCGGCCGTACGCACGCGCTTGATGTGCAACAGCAGCGCATCCTTCTGCAGGCCAAAGAACTCCATCTCGTTTTGACGTGCCGGCACAATCTGGCGATCGACCACATGTGCGCCCGCCTTCATGCCGTTGTCGGCACACAGCGCGGTAAACGTCTGCAGCGTCGAGGCGTGGAACTGGCGGTTGATGTGCGGCGTGGAAACAAAGGTGCCACGGCCCTGCTGCTTAACCAGGTAGCCATCGGAACACAGCTCCTCGACGGCGCGGCGCACCGTAATGCGGCTCACGTCGTACTGCTCGGCTAGCTCAAGCTCGGACGGAATACGCTCCTTGGATGCATAAACACCTTTCTCGATCGCATCCTTGATTTCGTCGTAAATCTGCTGGTAAAGCGGTGCATTTTTGGGCGCAGGCATATCTAATCACTCTTATCGAAATATTGAAATAACTAATACGTATATAACGTCTAGTTTCATGTTACCTCATATTGATAAAACGATACACCCTCCCTACCAAAAAGCGACAGCTTCATTTCGGTAGGTTTTATCTGGGCAAACGAGAGCCTCCCGAAAGCAGCGAGGCTTTCGGGAGGCTCAAGCGGACAGGATTGCGCCGGGCCGGTAAAATGCCAAAACCCTACTTGCCGTCGTCCTGCTGCAGGCTGTCCTGCTCGCTGAGGCGCGCCTGCCTGCTGGCCATGCGTGCGGGCTTGTCGGGATCGGGAACGGCCGTGGGCATGGGCTCGTCGACATGACCGCCCCACCAGCCGCCCACAAAGTTGAGCGTGTGGAACACGTTGATCACGGCGCCGGGATCGATGTCGCACACCAGCTTGATAATGTCCTGGCTCTCGTAGGTCGATACAACGGCGTGCAGCAGGTACATCTTCTCGCGGCTGTATCCGCCAATGACCTCGGCGCAGCTAATGCCGTGCTGAAAATGGTCAACATAGGCGGTCATGACCTCGTCTGCCTTGCGCGTCGTGATCTGCAGCGTCACGCGGTCGTAGCGACGATAGAAACTGTCGATGGTCTTGGTCGAAATAAACTGGAACACGATGGAGTACGCCGCCTTGTCCCAGCCAAACATAAAACCAAAGATCGCCAGGATAAAGCAGTTGAAACCAAAGATGACACCCCAGATGGTCTTGCCCGTGTGGTTGGAGACCCACAGCGCGATAAAGTCGGTGCCGCCGGTGGATGCGCCGGACTTAAGCGCGATGGCAGCGCCCAGGCCCGAGACCACGCCGCCAAAAATGATGAGCATGATCTTGTCGCCCAAAAACGGCGCGAAGTGAAAGGCGTTGAGGAACAGCGACGAGAGCACGACCTGCATCATCGAGAAGATGACGAAGCGCTTGCTAATGCC
>CABSNK010000048.1 GCA_902479075.1 uncultured Collinsella sp. | reverse complement strand
GGGTAAGCGCGGCGATATCTCGCGTATCCACCCCGCCGGATGGCACCAGCAACGCTATGACTTTGTTCCGGGCCAGAGCCTCTACAACCGCTGCCACCTTATCGCCTGGTCGCTCTGCGGCGAAAACGCCAACCGCAAGAATCTCCTCACCGGCACGCGCTATCTCAACGAGACGGGCATGCTACCGTTTGAAGAGCAGATTCTCAACTATATTCGCGATACGGGTAACCATGTGCTCTACCGCGTCACGCCCATGTATAACGAAGAGGAACTTGTCTGCCGTGGCGTACGCCTTGAGGCGCAATCAGTCGAGGACCACGGCAAGACCCTCTGTTTCCACGTATATTGCTACAACCTGCAGCCGCATGTGCAGATCGACTACGCCACCGGCCGCAATCAGGCCTCGGGAGACTAGGACCGACCAAGCTGCCCGTAACCCAAAAAAATGATCCGTTTTCCTCCGTCCCCCAGGGATCAAATAAGGCCGCCCCGGTTACCCAGAGCGGCCCTTGTATCGGCATGCATGTTGCAGGCAAAGCCCCACGCTATTTGGCGCGGCCCTCCTCATAGCGCTCGACCAGCTTGGCCTGAACGTCATAAGGCACCTGCTCATAGCCTGCGGGCTTCATGGTAAAGTCGCCCGTGCCGCGCGTGATGGAGCGCAGACGCGTCGAATAATCCGTCAGCTCGGCCAGCGGCGCCTGGGCAATAACAACGGTGTCGCCGCGTTCATCGGTCTCCATGCCCGTCACGCGACCGCGCGAGGCCGAGATATCGCCCATCACGGCGCCGGCGTAGCTCTCGGGGATGGTCACCGTGATTTCCTCGATGGGCTCCAGCACCACCGGGTCGGCATCGGCGCATGCCTTGCGCAGGCCGATGCGAGCCGCCGCGCGGAACGCCATCTCGTTGGAGTCGACGCTGTGATACGAGCCGTCGTACACAGCCACGCGGATGCCAGTAAGCGGGTAGCCGGCAATGATGCCGTCCTTCATGGTCTCCTGAACGCCCTTGTCCACGGCGGGAATGAGCGAACGCGGAATGCGACCGCCCACGACCTCGTCTACAAACTCATAGCCATCGCTCGTGCCGTCGGGCCCAATGAGTGGCTCAACGCGCAGCCAGCAGTCGCCATACTGACCGGCGCCGCCGGTCTGCTTCTTGTGGCGGCCCTGGGCACTTGCCGTGCGGCGAATGGTCTCACGATACGGAATGCGGATCGGCACGCTCTTGGCCGCGACCTTGGTGCGGTCCTCAAGGCGATTGAGCAGGACCGAAACCTGCGCCTCACCCACGGCGGAAATGATGGTCTGACCAGTCTCCTCGTCGCGGTCGATGCTCATAGTCGGATCGGCCTTGCAGGCCTTCTCGATAAACGTGTAGAGCTTCTCTTCGTCGCCGCGGTTCTCGGCCTCGATGGCAATGCGGTACTGCGAGTTGGGGAACTTAAACGCCGCCGCCTCGACCTTACCGGTAATGGAGAGCGTGTCACCCGTCTCTGCCGCCAACTTGGGCGCCACGATAATGTCGCCGGCATAGGCGTGACCGACCTCGGTCATGTCGCGGCCACACATCACATACAGGTGAGCCAAGCGATCGCTCTTGCGCGTGCGCGCATTAATCAGCTCGAGGCCCGGCTCAAGCGTACCCGTCAGCACCTTGATAAAGCTGATGCGACCCTGCTGCGGATCGGCCAGGGTCTTAAACACAAACGCCACCGGGCGGTCATCGTCACTCGAGATCTTAAGCGAATCGCCGTCGATGAGCGGCATCTCGCCGTAGTCCGTCGGTGCCGGGAAGTACGTGGCGATGTCGTCCATCAGCGAGTTGACGCCCTGCTCCTTAATGCAATCGCCCGCAAAGACCGGCACAAAGATGCGCTCGGCGATCGCCTTCGACAGCAGGCCTTCGAGCTCCTCCTGCGTCAGCGTCTCCTCGCCTTCCAAGTACTTCATCATCAGATCGTCGTCAGCCTCGGCCACCAGCTCGCACAGATGGTCATGGGCTTCCTCGGCCTGGGCACGATACTCCTCGGGAATCTCCGACTCAACGGCCTCGGCGCCGTTGCAATGGCGCGCCTTCATGCGCACCAGGTCGATGATGCCGTCAAAGTCCTCGCCCTCGCCCCAGGGAAGAGTCACGGCGCCCAGGCGCGTGCCAAAGCGCTCCTGCAGCAGGTCCATCGTGGTCGCAAAGCTGGCCTCGGAGCGCGACAGGCGGTTTACGAACACCGCACGCGCCAGGCGCAGGTCCTCGGCGGCATACCAGAGCTTAACCGTCGTAGGCTGCGGGCCGGCCTCGGCGTCGACCACAAACAGAGCCGTCTCGCAGACGCTCATCGCGGCAAAGGCGTCGCCGATAAAATCGGGGTAGCACGGGGCATCGAGCACATTGATGCGCGCGCCCTTCCAGTCGATCGGCGCAATGGTCGTCGAGATGGAAAACGCACGCTTGACCTCTTCGGGGTCATAATCGAGCGTGGGCTTGGTGCCGTCGTGGCCGCCCAGGCGGGCGGTCTTGCCGGAAAGGTGGAGCATGGCCTC
>CABSNK010000047.1 GCA_902479075.1 uncultured Collinsella sp. | reverse complement strand
GACCGCACCAAGGAGCTCGTTGAGCTTGCCCACTCCAAGGGCATGTCCATCGAGGCCGAGGTCGGCGGCATCGGCGGCACCGAGGACGGCGTGACCTCCAACGGCGAGCTCGCTGACCCTGCTGAGTGCAAGCAGATTGCTGACCTGGGCGTCGACTTCCTCGCCTGCGGCATCGGCAACATCCACGGCGTGTATCCCGCCGACTGGGCTGGCCTTTCCTTCGAGCGTCTGGGCGAGATCAAGGCTCAGACCGGCGACCTGCCCCTCGTTCTGCACGGTGGTACCGGCATCCCCGAGGATCAGATCAAGAAGGCCATCTCCCTGGGCATCTCCAAGATCAACGTCAACACCGACCTGCAGCTCGTCTTCGCCAAGGGCGTCCGCGAGTACATCGAGGCTGGCAAGGATCAGCAGGGCAAGGGCTTTGATCCCCGCAAGCTCCTCAAGCCTGGTCGCGACAACATCGTTGCCCGCACCAAGGAGCTCATGGAGGAGTTTGGCTCCGTCAACAAGGCGTAAGTAGCGGTTTAACTTCCCGCCGGAGGCCCCGTTTCCCCTACGCTGTTTCCCTCGCGCTCACCTGGCTTCGCCAGAAGTCGCGCGACGGAATCAGCTCCGGGGAAACGGGGCCTCCTTTGTTAACTCGCTACAGGGTTACTGGGCTAAATAATTTGCCCTGGCTTCGCCAGATGTCGCCCCAAGGAAACAGTTCCGGGGGACGGGGCTTCCTTCGTTTAACGCCGCAGGGTTACTGGGCTGAATTCATTTTTAACAGGTACCGTTTATCGGTGTTGATGGTTCCTTTATTGGGGCTTTCTTTTTATCTCGCTACAATGGGCTTCAGGCGTTCTAGTGACTTGGAGTTTTGGTATGGCTGTTATTGATGTGCTGCCTTCGGATGGGAAGGTTATTGACGAAGGCCCTGTTGGTTGCTCTGTTGATGTTTGTTGTGATGATTTTCGTCATCTCGATATTGGTCTGCCGCCCGAGATTCTTCGACTTAAGGATGCCGGGTATTTGACGCAGGCTGTTGCTGCCTGCGATCGCCTTCTGGAGCAGAACCCTGAGCCTTCGCTGGCTGCTTGTGTTCGTGCCGAGCGGTATCGCATGCTCGAGACGCCGCTTCATTTTTCGGTGTCGCGTGATCGGGCCATTGCGATGATTCGCGAGGAGTGGCCAGAGTTTACCGAAGAGCAGTTTGACGACCTGATTAATCGCAAGCGTATTGACTGGCGCTTTATCGATGGCGAGCTGTTTGTTCTCGATAACTTCCTCGATTCGCTTCGCGTGTACCCCAAGGAGGTTCCGGGCCTGCGTCCCGATTCTACGGACGGCGTCGCGCTGCGTAACCGGATGCTCAGGGAGATGGAGTCGCAAAACGGGTTGGCTCGCGTCATCATGCTTAAGGCATCCGTGTCTGTCCCCGGTGCTCTGGAGGGAGAGGCTGTTCGCGCGTGGCTACCCGTTGCCGCTGCCTGCCGCCAGCAGTCTCATATCGAGGTTCTCGATATGACGTCGGAGGGGAATGTTGCCTCTGAAAACGTTTCGGCTCGTACTGCCTCTTGGGCATCTTCGACTGAACATTCATTCTCGGTGACCTATCGCTATCACATTGATGCCGCCTATTGCGATATCTATGGTGGCGCGCTCCCATCGCATCCCTGTATGGACGCGCCCCTGCCCGAGGACACCTCCGAGGACCGTCCGCACATTGCGTTTACGCCGTACCTGCGACAGCTGACGGAGTGTGTTATTGACGGGCTCGAGGATCCGCTCGATTGCGCTCGTGCTATCTATGATTACCTGACACAGCATATCGACTATCGCTATCAGCCACCGTACCTGCTTTTGGGATCTATTGCCGATGACTGTGCACACTCGCTCCGCGGCGATTGCGGTGTTATGGCACTCACGTTTATCACCATGTGCCGCATTGCGGGCGTTCCTGCCCGTTGGCAGAGCGGCCTGTATGTTGCGCCCGATTCGGTGGGGCCGCACGATTGGGCTGAGTTCTATACGCCGCAGACCGGTTGGCTCAACGCCGACGTGTCATTTGGATCTTCTGCTCGCAGGATGGGGGAGGAGTGGCGCCGCCGTCACTACTTTGGCAATCTCGACCCGTGGCGCATGGTGGCCAACAATCGATTCCAGGCCGAGTTTGTGCCTGCTTTCGATGGCATGCGCGAGGATCCCTATGACAACCAGATGGGCGAAGTCTCGGTTAACGGACGCGGATGCCGTCGGCGCGAGATGCTCCGCACGGTTGAACTCATCGAAATGCTCGAAGTTCCATTTTCGGACTAATCGGTAGAAAGCTGTGATAAACTAACTCACGCATTACGTGCCCGAGTGGCGGAATTGGCAGACGCAGTGGACTCAAAATCCACCGTTGGCAACAACGTGCGAGTTCGAGTCTCGCCTCGGGCACCATACATGCAAGCGAGCGTTCAAGGGGGTCGAGGCCCCCTTTTTCGTGTACGTAATGTGATAACGTGCGGTACGTGTTATTATTCGCAAGGCGTTGTTCCCGCAATGCCCTAAAGAGGAACCCGAGGGTTCCCACCTTTTGGCGCCAATGAGCAGCTGACTGGTCATACAGCCTAGATTCCCTTCCTCATACCGAGGATGTCTATGTGTACGACCTGGTTGCAAAGAAGCGCCGGGTTATTTTTTTATGAATGGAGGTAGGGAAAATAGCTAAGTCTGATGACACCCGCATCAACGACGAGATCGCTGCATCTTCGTGCCGTTTGATTGGCGTCGATGGCTCTCAGCTCGGCCTGTTCGCCATCCGCGATGCCCAGCGCGTCGCTGACGATCAGGGTCTCGACCTGGTCGAGATCGCTCCCAACGCGGAGCCGCCGGTCTGCAAGGTCATGGACTACGGTAAGTTCAAGTACCAGCAGGCCATGAAGGCCAAGGCCGCTCGTAAGAACCAGTCCAAGGTCGAGGTCAAGGAAATGAAGTTCCGACCCAAGATCGACGTTGGCGATTACGAGACCAAGAAGGGCCACGTTCTGCGTTTCCTCAAGAAGGGCGCGCGCGTTAAGATCACCATCATGTTCCGCGGCCGTGAGATGGCTCACCCGGAGCAGGGTCTTAACGTTCTCGAGCGTCTCGCCGAGGATCTCAAGCCTTACGCTACGGTCGAGTCCAAGCCTAAGATGGAAGGCCGTAACATGCTTATGCTGCTCGCCCCGATTAAGGGCGCCTTTGATGAGGATAAAGCGGCAAGCGATACCAAGTAACTAGTGTTCTGTAACCGATTAAGGAGTATTTCATGCCTAAGATGAAGTCCCACAGCGGCACCAAGAAGCGTTTCCGCAAGACTGGTACCGGCAAGCTTATGCGCGCCAAGGCTTTCAAGAGCCACATCCTGAGCAAGAAGTCCACCAAGCGTAAGCGTGGCTTCCGTCAGGAGACCGAGATCGCCGCTGCCGACCGCAAGGTCATCAAGTCGCGCCTCGCCTAAGTTCGCGTTCCCGTTTTTCGTTTTACCGTCTAGGAGTTGATAGAACATGGCACGTATTAAGCGCGCTGTTGCCGCCAAGAAGAAGCGCCGTACCGTTATGCACCGTGCGAAGGGTTACTACGGTGCCGCTTCGCGTACTTACAAGCATGCTAAAGAGCAGGTCCAGCACTCCCTGCAGTATCAGTATCGTGATCGCCGCAACAAGAAGCGCGAGATTCGCTCTCTCTGGATCACCCGCATCAACGCTGCCGCTCGCCTGAACGACATCTCTTACTCTCAGTTCATGCACGGCCTGAAGGTTGCCGGCATCGAGCTCGACCGCAAGGTCCTGGCTCAGATGGCTTACGAGGACATCGAGTCCTTCAACGAGCTGGCTGCCATTGCCAAGAAGGCTCTCGAGGCCTAATAGATTCTGTTGAATCGCCAGGGGAGTGTCGCACTGTGCGCGACACTCCCTCTTTTTTATCGAAAGCGCTGGTTTACAAAGCAAAAAGCGCGGGTAGAAAAACACTTACAGGTGACCGATCTTTATATGTCTCTTAACCGAAGGGTCATCATCTGATACGTGCGGTCTTGCTGCACTCGACTTTCTACTTCCAATATAGAAAGCCATAGATTGTGTAGGACTTGTGAAGAGTGGAATTGACGTCCCACATCGCTTCGCGGTCTGGCAATATATCTCCTTGCCGCGCGGCCCGGTCGGACCGGATCAGCCGCAGAGCGTGCACCTTGAGAACCGGATACTGCGAGGATGGACAC
>CABSNK010000046.1 GCA_902479075.1 uncultured Collinsella sp. | reverse complement strand
GGGATACGGAATCCTAGCCCCCGAGTATCAGCCGCTCAACCACTTTCTGCGCATCCTTGCAGATGCGCGGCCTCGGCACGATGTAGTGCTCGTATGCCGTGCCGATGTCGGTGTGCCCCAGCATCATGGCCACGGTCTCGATACCCACGCCTGCCTCCACAGCGAGCGTCGCCCACGTGTGGCGGCATTCCGTCATCGATGTCCATGCGGCGCCCGCCCGGCGGCATGCAGACCTGATACGCCGTGCGACGGCATCGGGCGACAGATCGCACAGCCAGCCCGAGCGGCCCTTTCGCAGCGCACGCAGGCGTTTGACCGCGAAGCGGGGGAGCCAGCAGGACCGCGCGGAGCGCTCGGTCTTCGGCGCCTCGATGACCTCATTGCCGCGCACGACTTGCCTCGAACGGCGGATGCGGACCTCGCCGGTGCGCAGGTCGATGTCCGACCACTTGAGGCCGCACGCCTCGCCGCGCCGCAGCCCGAGGGTTACCGAGCAGATTGCGACCGCCTCGCACTCGTGTCCCCACAGCGCGCGGAGGTAGGCACGGACCTGGCTCGCCTCCATCGTGCGTGGGCGGTGCGCCGGCTTGTGCGGTAGCTCGACACCGGCGGCGGTTGGGTCGTACATCCGAACACCGAGACGGCGGATGGCCCAGCGGATAACCTGCCGCAGGGTCTTGTATGCCTTTTCGGCGGCCCCCGGCAGCTCAAACGAATCAATCCAGCCCTGTACGTCCTCGGGTGTTATCTCTTCGAGTTCCTGGCCGCCCCAGCGAGGTAGGACATGCAGCGCTAGCGCGCTCTCGTATCCGGCCAGGGTGCAGGCGCGCAGCCTGCCGCGCTTGTCGTCCATGTACCTCGAGGCGGCCTCTGCAACTTTCATCATGGTCTCCAATCCCGTAAATCCCAGACGCGTGGACTCTCAAGGAGAGGATACGCGCGTGGGATTTCTGCCACGAGAGGTCGAGAGAAAGGAGTCTAAATGGCATTGATCGGGACCCTTGTCGGGCCCGCAGTGCGCCTGGCGACAGACGGGAGGGGTCTCCCGATTCTCGCGTCTGATGAGCCTGAGGTCCCCGAGGGTTTCAAGGCGGACATGGCGTATGAGCAGCGGGGCGGTTCCATCTACCAGGTATGGAGTGTCGTGCCAGACGGGGTGCGCGATGACGCGGTTCGGCTTGCCGCCATGTCTGCCGAGACTCTTGGTGATGAGGACGCGCTGAAGGTACCCCAGCTCATCCGGCCGTGGTATGTGGGTGAGGCCTCGTATGCCGCTGGCGCGCGCGTGGCATATGGAGGCGACCTGTACAAGTGCCTGCAGACGCATGCACCCCGTATCGGATCTGAGCCCGATACGGCCCCGGAGCTTTGGGAAAGAATCAACCATTAAGGAGAAAAATGTTTTACGGACAATTTGTATCTGGGTCTGTCTACCTGACCACGGACGGCTCCGGCCTGCCGATTCGCGAGGCGGCGGAACCCAACCCCGGCGCCGGTTACCACACGGTGCTCTCCTATGAGCAGCATGACGGCGCCATCTGGCAGGTGTGGACTCTCGTTCCCGATGCCGGAACGCCTCAGGACGCTGCCCTCATGCTCGCCCAGATCCAGGCGGCCGCCCTCTCCGACGATGATGCGTTGAAGGTTCCGGCGCTCTATCCGCTCTACGCATGCGGTCACGTCTATGCGCAAGGAGACCGCGTGCTCTGGCAGGGCACGCTCTACAAGGCCATCTCCGGCCACACGGCGACTGCGGCGGATCCCGCTTCCGACCCCCAGCACTGGGCGAAGGTCGTGGCGTCCACGGCCGGCGGTGCTGACGTCCCCGAGTGGGTCAGCGGCAAGTCATACGCCAAGGGCGACCGCGTCACCAAGTACGGGTCTGTCTACGAGTCGCTGATTGACGGAAACACGCTTGAGCCCGGCGCCTTCGGTTCTGACAGCGCCTGGAGCATCGTGAGCAACGGCTAGGGGAGGGTCGCATGTCCAATATCATCATCCAGCTGACCGAGCCTCAGGTCTGGGCAATTGCCATCGCGTGCGCATTCATGGTCATGGACATCCTGACCGGCTTCATCGGCGCTGTCATCAACGGCAACGTCTCGAGCGCCAAGATGCGCGTCGGCCTCGGCCACAAGATCCTGCTCTGCTGCCTCATCGCGGTTGCAGTGATGATCGAGCTTGCCGGCACGCATATCGCCGGCCTCGGCTTCAGCGGCGTCTCCGTGACCGTCGTGTGCGCTTACATCATCATCATGGAGGTCGCCTCCATCCTCGAAAACGTGTGCGCTGCATACCCCGAGCTTCGCGACACCCCGCTCATGCGCATTTTCGACCATGACGTGGACGGTGAATAGCGTGGCCAAGCTGTTCGTCATCTGCGGGCACGGCGCCGGCGACCCCGGCTGCTGTGCCGGCGGGTACACCGAGGCCGAGCGCGTGCGTGCGCTAGGCAGGCGCATCAAAGAGCTTGGCGGCGATCAGGTGGTGCTTTGCGACACTTCGCGCAACTGGTATGCGGACGGCGGGCTGAACAGCCTCAAGGCCGACGGTCCCGTCGTTGAGCTGCACATGGATGCCAGCGGCCTCAAGACACCTCGCGGTGCCCATGTGATCATCAGCTCGAAGTTCAGTCCGGACTCCTACGACAAGACGCTGGCGGACAAGCTGTCCGCGTTCATGCCGGGCCGAGCGCAGAAGCTCGTCAAGCGATCCAACCTCGCTAACATCAACAGGGCCGCTGCGAGGGGCATTAACTACCGCCTCGCCGAGAACGGCTTCATCGACAACGGCGGCGATCTGCAGAAGTTCAATGAATACCTCGACGACCTGGCCCGAATCTACCTCGAGAGTTTCGGAATCAAGGCATCGAATTCCGCGCCCGTTCAGCAGGCGCCCGCGAAGCAGCCGACCCAGCATACGACTGAGACCAAGGGCTTCGGGGGCCGCTACCGCTGCACCGTCTTCAAGCTCAACGTGCGCTCGGCGCCGTCCCTTTCCGGGTCCGTGGTGGCCTCCTACAGCAGGGGGCAGACTGTCGTGCTCGACGACTGGTATAAGTCCGCGGACGGCTTTATCTGGGGACGCTACACCGGCGGCAGCGGGAAGCTCCGCTATATTGCCGTCGGACGCGCCGCCGGAAAGCCCGAGGCAGATGACTACCTCGTCAAGGAGTGACATGAAGCTTAGCGAGAAGCTACTCGGCGTCGTCTACGCGGTCCTGGCGGTCATCGCCATGTTCGCGCTCATCGCCGTTGCCTGTTCGCTTGCGCATCCCAGCGATGCGAGCGCGACGGGCGTCGCCACTGTCATGGACCAGTCCGACGGACCACTCTACGATCTGCCGCAGAACGTGTCCTCATATATAGCCACCGAGCGCTCGACGAATCGAGCCTACATCGTGGTCGAGAGCGACCGCGGCATCGCCATCACGCCGTACCTCGACGTGGACGGCGATCAGGTGATTATCGACAGACCATAAGCACGAACCCCTTCCCGGTAATGCCGGGAAGGGGTTTTATGCATGGCCGCATATCCGTTAATAACCGTTCTCCAATGCAGTTTCAGCTAGTTAGGAGCGAGTGAGAGCATCGTTACCTGCAACTTTGCTGGTGCAGCACGTGCCAAAAAGTCACATTCAAGACTCTTAATCCCAAGGTCCAGGGTTCGAACCCCTGACGGCCCACCAAAGCATGTTAAAGCGACTGGCTTCGGCTGGTCGCTTTTTTCGTTGACCTCACATGGGGTCGAACCCGAAAGGGCGCGGAGCTGAGCTGTCTGCACCGTGATTCCCTTAGGGAAAACACGGCTCAAGCCCCGTAAGCGTGTTCTCCTTGGGGGAATCATACTTACGGGGCTCGATGCATGTTGAGAAATTGTGATCAAACTCAAAGTGTGAATCGATTCAGTCTGCTCGATAGTGCGAACCGAGGCTTTCAGTCCGTTTGCGCATGGCTTTGACCATCTCCGCAGCCAGCTGAATCTGCGACTTTAGGCGGGCGAGGGCAGCGATTTCGCTGTCATTGGCGTGCGGCTTATGCAGCGACGTCGCCTCGTCTTGTAGGCTTTCAAGCTCTTGTAGCGCCTTGGATAGGCCTGGTTCGGTCCTGTTGATCATGCAGTAGGTGCTCATTGTGTGTTTGAGGCAGCGGGTTAGGCGCTCGGCGACTGCTGTAGCGATGCCATGCTCGGGGAGGGCGACATCCACCGGTGCGTCAGCCTCGGGAGCGTCCAGTGCTGCTCGAGCCGCCGATGTGCCCGCGATACGCCCGAATACGATGCCATTGGCGCTCGACAGCCCTCCGATGCGGTCGGCGCCGTGCATGCCGCCTGTTGCCTCGCCACAGGCGTAGAGGCCCTCAACGCCCGTGTACGTGGTCTTGTCGATCTTGATACCGCCGTTAGCGGCGTGGGCATACA
>CABSNK010000045.1 GCA_902479075.1 uncultured Collinsella sp. | reverse complement strand
AACTGCGGGAGCGAGCCATCAGCTCAATGTGTTCGGCTGAGATCGGAAATCAACCCTTTTACCTCTCTTTTATCAGTAAACGTCTCAGTCAATCATCTCAATCTGTAACATCTGCAGGCCGTAATCCCCTCCAGATGTTACAGATTGAGACAAAGATACAAGGACGGCCCCAGCGACAGCGCGGACAGCCCATTCTTTATTAGTCCTCTCGAACGGTCTCCAACAGATAATCGCGCATGTACGGAATTGCAAACGAAACACAGCCATAGCCCGCGGGCTCAATCAACCCCGCATCGATCAGACGCTTGCGATATGACCCAACTTTGTTCGCCGACAAACCCATCTTCTTGGCGATATCGCCGTTGGCGATATCGACGCCCTCGCATTGAGCCATCGCCGCGAGATACTGAAACTGCCGTTCCGACACCCTGCGCAGCGCTGGGGCAATCACCATAGCATTAAAGCTATCAAGAGCCGCCTGGATACCCTTACGAGCCGCCTCTTCGCTCACGCTCTCCGCCCCACTGCGCGCAGCAACCTGCCAAGCGTAATATCCGACCAGCTGGACCATAAAGGGATAGCCTGCCGAAGCTTTTGTTAATAGCTCAGCGGCACCTTTGTCGAGCTCCTTGCCCGCTCGTCTCATCGTATCCTCAAACGATCCGCCAACTTCAAAATCGGAAAGCCGAGTAAGTTCAACATGTTTGGCTCGCTGAAGGAACGTCAACGTATCATCCACCACCACGCCATCTACCGATGTCGGCAGCCCGGCGAAAGCGAAAGCGACATTCGCTCCTTGGCGGATCAAGAGCTGCATCTCATTGCCTAGCTCGCGCATTTCCTCAGTTGAGGCATCCTGGATCTCGTCGAGCGTAATGAGCAGACCACCGCGCTTCGCAGCATCGTACATCGCCTCGCCCAGATGAGAGGCCGACTTCGACATCTCCATGGAGCCAAGGCTGACCCCTAAAATCGATGGGGAAATCGAGATTGATTCAAGACGAACGTTTCGCTGCAGAGCCTCGAGGATTCTGTTGCAAAAACCAGCATTGGAGGCAACATCAACGACCTCGAATCCTTTTTTGCGTGCAAGGTCACCCAATGCATTAAGGAGCACCGTTTTACCTGTGCCTCGGACGCCCGAGATGCGCATGAGTCGATCGGGGGCACCAGGACCATTCTCAAGAGCCTCGGCAAAGTCATCCAAAACAGTGTCCCGTCCGATAAGCTCAGGCGGATTCATGCCCGCCGTTGGCTTAAAGGGGTTAACAGCTTTCGTCATTCTGCCCTCCTCTGCTAGTTTTAACAACTTTAACAAAGTTTAGCAACTTTAGCAGAGTTTAACAGTTTTAGCAGGCTCGGCGGCTTTATGCCTTACCGATCCTGCCGGGTCCTCCCGCCCGCGCCGATACAAATAGCGCGGTGCGGCCCCTCTATATCGCCCCTACCCCAGCGAGCGACTGAGGGAGCCGAGCTCATCGTTACCCATGGTGCGCCACATTTGGAAGATGCAGACGCGCGCCAGGAAAAAGAAGCCGTTATCGACCAGCTGCACGGCGGCATCCGCCAGCTGGTTGGTCACGGCGGACACGGGAGGCAGCTCGAGCCCGGCCTTACGGATGGTCTCAACCGCATCCTCGAACGTCGGCGGCTCATTGACGCCCATCTCGTTCATAAGGCCCTGCATTTCCTCCAACGCGCTGCTACCCGACTCCTCGCCGCGCGGCACGAGGCGGTAGCACGCCAACGCGAGCTCGAGCTGGTCGCAGTTCCAATAGGCAAACGCCAGACGATAGAACAGATAACCGATTGCGGAACGGTCACTGGCAATGCGCAGGCCGTGTCGCGCCACCTCGATAATCTCGTCAAAGCGCTCCAGGCGCGCCAGCACGTTGATGAGCGCAAAGTGCGATTGCATGGACGAGCGAGCCAGATCGTAAAGACGACGCACCTCGGGCAATGCCCGTTCAAAATCCTCCTGATCGGCGTAATAACTGCAGATCTCGTGCTGGGCAAAGTACAGAGCATCGGGAGCACGCAAAATACGAACGGAGCGGTCTTCCTCCATTACCGGCAGCACCATGCGTACCAGCTGGTTGTCGCAAAACTGCGTCTGGACCGGACCCGTTGCCAAAAGCTCGGCAACGGCGCACTTGGCCTCCAGCTCCTCAACAAGACGGGAAAAGCCCTCAAACGCGCTTGCACGGTCAACTTTTACCTGCTCGCGCAACTCAACGACGCGCGCCACATACGGGTCATCGTCCATCTCCATGACCTCGAGCTCATCAGCCGTATCGGCAAGCAGCAGGTCGCGCAACGCCGGCGGCAGCGAACGGTGGTCGTCACGCGGGCGAGCGTGAACCTCTGCAGGCTCAATCGCATCCGGCGCGTCCGACTCATATGCCTCAAGCATGCGCTTGCACGGCATATCGTCCATATCCATGCTCTCAAGATCCTTGGCGACAGGCACGCAATTGGCCAGATAGGCCGCACGCCCAAAGGAATATGTTGCAATGACGCGCTCGCCCTGCTCGCCGTCGGGAGCCGCAATCTGAACATAGCAGCGCGCAATGCAGGCACCTGCGGCAAAGCAAGCCGCTGCCAGCGTAAGCGCCACGCGCGCGTCGTGCTCCGCGGCCCAAATCACACGCGCGTTCTCGTCCAACTCGCGCCAGACATCCTCCTGAGCGTCGTATTCACGCTGTGGCATGGCATCCACGACAGAGTGCCCAAACCGAACGAGCATAATCCCCTCGGCAACGTTTGCCCGATAGGTATAGTCGAGCCGTGTGACCACGTTAAGCGCCTCGACGATACGCGCGAAGCGGGTACGCACATCCCACTCACCGCCCGGCTGGCAAGCTACCGTTCCGGGTTTGCCCCACGGGTTGTCGCTCGAGGTCGTATCGAGCAGTCGGGGAACATCGTTGGTCGTCTTGGCGATATGCCACGCATCAAAGAGCGCGCAGCCCTCAAGGCTCGGCGAGGATGCCGCGGGGGCCAATCCGGCCCCGATGCGCTCAAGGATGCCGGAGAGGCGGTTGAGACGGCACTCGATGGCAAGCAGTATGTAAATCTCGTCCTGGTCCAGCAGGCTACGATCAAAATTGAGATAGAACAGCTTTGAGCGGTCAATGCGCGCTAGGCTCATTTCGGACTTGGCAGCAATGGTGCGCAGGCGGGGCAAGTCGATCTCGCTCATAAGGGCGGCGGCATAACGCTCGATACCGCTCGGATTCTCGGCATGGTCAACACGGTAAAGCAGCGTCTCGATAGCATCGGGGAGCGGTGCCGTGTCAAAGCCCAAAAACACCTCGACCGGCTCGGGCAACTTTACGAGTTTGATCTTGTCGACAACGTTTTGCATGCCTGCATCGAGACCGTCGACGCCCGCCGTGTTCGCAATAGCGCTTTCGGAGTTGGCAAATATCACGTAGCGCAAGAACATCGAGGCCATGAACTCGCCGAAAGGAAGGGCGCGGGTCGAATTCCATGTCTCGTGGTCGGACTGCTCGCGCATGGGGCCTTCGGGAGAGCCGGCAGTTCGCGCACACGCGCGCATTGCACCGTTAGCTTCCCTCACCATAATCTCGCCAATACTGGAATCGGACTCGTGAAGGACCAGCTCCATGTCAGGCTCCTCGGGCAACGGTACTTCCCGAACAGGACGATCAACCTTATAAACCTTGCCCGACACGCTCACGTAGCCCAAGAGCGATATGTGAGTTTTGCCGACGAATTCGACGACATAGCACGACTCTTTGGGGTCCTCGCCAAAGACTTTCCAGACAACACCATATGAGCGCCCCGCAGGCTGCTCTGGCATCGATGGAAAACGCTTTTTGGGGTCGAGAAACCTGAGCTTGTATGTCGGACGCTCTGCCACGAAATATCACCCTGATCGGTCGTCGAGAGAAGGAGCGGTCGCGGATGGGCCGCGACACCTACTCGGAATCTTACACGAGTCGATAAGAAATAGTCCGCTTCACGCTCGCGCCTCGACCGAGGTTCGAATCCATGGAATGCCGCCATAAAAGAAAAGCCCCCGTTGCCGGAGGCTTCAAGTTCAAATGGTGCGGCGTATAGGATTCCGCGCATCCGCTGCGCGGATCCGCGCCGGCTTCGCCCGCCTGCCGGCGCGCTCGCCCGCTCGCTACGGACGCTCCGCGTCCGCTTCACGCTCGCGCCTCGACCGAGGTTCGAATCCATGGGATGCCGCCATAAAAGAAAAGCCCCCGTTACCGGAGGCTTTAAGTTCAAATGGTGCGGCGTATAGGATTCGAACCTATGACGTTCTGATTCGTAGTCAGACCCTCTATCCAGCTGAGGTAACGCCGCGACTTGTTGATTATTATGCACATCGACTGAATAAAGGTCAAGCACTTTTCGAAAAAAGTTATCAAATTTAATTTTTACTCATTTTTGACCACTTGATGCAATCTTCGACGCATCGCGATATAAGAAAAGCTCCCGTTGCCGAGAGCTTCAAAATCAATTGGTGCGGCGTATAGGATTCCGCGCATCCGCTGCGCGGATCCGCGCCGGCTTCGCCCGCCTGCCGGCGTGCTCGCCCGCTCGCTGAAAACGCTCCGCGTTTTCTTGACGCTCGCGCCTCGACCGAGGTTCGAATCTCCGCAATGCTCCCATATAAGAAAAGCCCCCGTTGCCGGGAGCTTTAAATTCAATTGGTGCGGCGTATAGGATTCGAACCTATGACGTTCTGATTCGTAGTCAGACCCTCTATCCAGCTGAGGTAACGCCGCAACGCACGGATTATTATGCACGCGAGCCCCCGATGGGTCAAGCGACAATTTGAAAAAATTTTACGGAGCGGTAATTAGCCTTGATTATCGACTTTATCCGAACACCTCCCACATTCATCCGCACATGTGCGGA
>CABSNK010000044.1 GCA_902479075.1 uncultured Collinsella sp. | reverse complement strand
ACGCCGGGCCGACTCGCTTCGGATCGGGCGCTACACCAACTTTCTCGACACTACCCAATCGGCGGCATGGCGCGACGAACCCGAAGCAACGATGCGCAGCGCGTCAAAAGAACCGGACTGGAAAATATCAACGAGCTGCGCTACCAGCTCAGACGAACGCTCGAGGTTCTCCCCCATACGCACATGGGCAAGCTGAACGTAATCGAGCATCTTCATCGTCTCACCTCGTAACAAATCATTAGTATTTGATACCAATCACAGTTACAAGTTACGGCTTTTTGATACCTCTTTGTCGATTAATTTATCCCCATCGGCGAACGGTCGATTTTGAGCCCTGTAAGGTTGTATATACAGCTGACCCAACGATCAAAACTGGTTAGTTTCCCAGCCGTTATTCACAGAATACCAGCTAGTACGTATAGGTGTAGCCGCCCGTATCGCCACGATTGAAGGACTTTACATACTCGATAGCCTGACCGCTCGCGTCATAGCTCACGCATTCCAAAAGCAAAACAAGATCGCCCTGTTCCAGTCCAAGGAGGCCGGCATCTCGTGCGCCCAGCGCTTCGATATCGAGCTTTTCCTGTGCCATGACTGGCTTTCGGCCCAGCATCTCATAGGTCTCGTACAAACTGAAGACCGACACGTCAATATCTTCGATGGTTGGGAACAGCAGGCAGGGAATCAGCGCCGTCTCAATCGATACGGGGCTACCGTTTATGCAGTTCAGGCGTCGAACGGAATAGAGCAGGTCGTCCTCGGCGATGCCAAACAGGTCGGCGTAATATGGCCCCGCATAACGCTTGGAACGCGCGAGAATACGGACGGACGGCTCGCCGCCCGAAGCACGGACCGATTCACGGAAACCGACCGTGCGTTCAAAAAAAGCAGGTACTTTCTGCGCCACAAAGGCACCTTTTCCCCGAACACGGCGAATCTGCCCGCGCCGAACCAGCTCATCGACAGCGCTTCGGATGGTCAAGCGTGTCGTACCAAATTCCTCGGCAAGGTCTTTTTCGGACGGAATCATGGAACCCGTGGGATATATACCGCGCTCGATACGTTCCTCGATGCGGCGTCGAATGCGCATATAAACCGGGGTGGCATCTACTGTTTCAGCCATTGTTCACCTGCCACGCTCCTCATGCCGCTCTCTTCGCCGTTATCGGCAAAGCGGAACTTTGTGGGCAAAATCACCGATTTGCAATGCTCCACAAAACGCATGTCCTTATCAAATTCGATCGAGCTCTCATAGAACACCGGCGTTCCCTCTTCTTGCTGGAGCAGCTCGGCCTCTTCGACGTTCAAACGCGAGATGGAGATATGCTCACGTCCATGCTCAACACGCACGCCACCTTCTTTGAGCAAGACATCGTAAAGGCTCTCGCACTCAAAATCGTGCTCGGGAAGCGATGGGCACAGGGACAGGTTAACGTGAGCCGTCTCGATTGACGCCGGCTCGCACTCAATAAGTCGAACGCGCTGCATGCGGAGCAAAGGGGCGCCTACAGCCACCCCAAGCTTGTCGGCAAGCGTCTTATCCGCCTCGATGGTCCCGGTGGAAACCAGACGAGAAGAGGGGTGCAGGCCGGCAGTCCGCACAGCATCGGAGAAGTTATATGTTTCCTGAAAGATGTTCAGCGACTTGGGAGGACACACATACGTGCCCGATCCGCGACGGCTCTCAAGCGTTCCACACGAGATGAGCCGCGTGATACCGGCACGCAACGCCGTACGCGAAACGCCAATCTCTTCGCACAGCACGCGCTCGGCCGGCAGGCGATCGCCGCCGGCAAGCTGATGGTGCTGGATATACCAAAGAATTCCCTCAACAGCACGATCTTTGGGGGGAATTGCATAAGATTCGCCTGCCATTGCACAGACTCCTCCTTCAGAAACGTATGCCGCCAAAATTAGGCCAGCCCTCCCATGGCATCAAATTCGGCCTTGATCTTCTCGGCGACATTCCGATACGACTTATATAGACTTGAATCGCGTTTGACTTCGTCGGTCATAACGGGAATCTCTAATTTGGAAACCTCGTCTTTTCCCGTCTGAACCGCCACAACAACGCCCATACCAAGACACATATTACGCTTGGCAGCGTTTATTTTCGCCGCCTTGGCAGGATTTGCCAGGATACGCTGGGCAAATTCCTGTTTAGAGACCGCTTCTTCGGCCTCCGGATCGCCCGCCTCGGCCACTTCGCACTGCAACACGTCCGCATAGTCAAAAATCTTCGGCTCGCCGCCGCGCTGATGTACGGCCCACTTGCGATGCGTGGCATCCTGGTAGATAGCCGGCAAAAACGTAAACCGCGGCGGGTCCAAAATCGTATCCGTGATGGTAAACACATCGGGATCAAAGGCATCCTGCGGGTTTTTCTTCTTGAACAGCCCCATATCAGCCTCCCGTACTAGTATTAAACAACTCAAGCTGAATATAGCACCAATTTCAAGCCGCCGCCTTACCCTATCGGTGCGCGGCGTCTATGGCTCGCCCAGCGGAAGAGTTCACGGACGAGGGCCGGGGTGCCTGCCTTGTTTTGAGAAGCGGGCTCAGCGAACTTCTCAAAACAAGGCAGGCACCCCGGCCCCGCCGGCAAATAGCGGACACTCCGCATGCAATCTATGCAAACAAACAGGTACGCTTAGCTACATTCGGTAAGCTCGAGAACGCTGTCCTTAACGATAAGCGCCGGCTCCAGAACGACCTCTTCGGCACGCCTGCCGCCCCTGCCGGCAAGACGCTTGGACATACAGCCAAAAGCATGCTCCGCGAGGACACCAGGATCCTGCTCAATCGCGGTCAGCGCCGGCTCAAATAGAACGTCGGCTGCCGAGTTGTCATAGCTTACGACCGAGATATCGCTTGGGATGCTCTTCCCCATCTCGTGCAGGCGCTTGAGCAGACCCAGCGCAATGTTATCCGAGCTTGCGAACACGGCGGTAGCGTCAGTTGCGAGCACCGCCTCCGAGGCCTCGTATGCGCTCGGAATGTAGTACTCGCTCTCAAACTCCAAACGCGCGTCAATAGGCAGCCCCACCTCGCGCAGCGCACGCTCGTAGCCGGCAAGACGTTTACGACCCGTATTGGAACGGCGCGCATTAACCAAGCAGGCAATGCGACGGTGGCCCTGCTTGATTAGATAGCGGGTGGCCATATAGCCGCCCATCTCGTGGTCGAACATCACCTTGTCGCACTCGAGTCCCTCAATGGCACGGTCAACCATCACGGCCGGAATGGGGAGATGACTGACTTCTTCGCGCAGGGCGCGGTCGTCGGAGAACTCGTCACCCACCACCAGAAAGACGCCATCGACGCCGCGCGTCACCAGCTGGCGCAGCAGCTCCAGATCGTCCTCGGCACTTCCACCCGAGCTGGTAATAAAGAGCGCGTAGCCGTCCTCGCGGCAGCGCTTTTCCAAGCTGCCGGCGAGCGAGGCAAAAAAGCGGCTCTCGATGTTAGGGACGATAAGGCCCAGTGTGCGCGACTCGCGCATGACCAGGCTACGCGCGATCTGGTTAGGAACATAATGGTTGCGCGCCGCGACCTCTTTGATGAGCTTGCGGTTTTCTTCCGAGATGCGACAAGGCCGATTGTTGAGAACAAGCGAGACCGACGAAGGGGAAAGCCCCACCTCCTGGGCAATCTGCTTGAGAGTAACTTTGTTGCCCATCTCGCTCCTTCCGAGTATTCGCGCAATCTCTTGAAAGTATAGCGACCGTCCCTCTACCTTGATGATAAACACTTTACCAATCCGGTAGACGGCTGTTTTATCGCCGCGATTGGCGCAAAGCAACCTAACCCCTTTGCGCCATGTGATGCATTGGGGTCAGGTTACTTTGCACCAAATCCATCCGGGTGGGGTATATTGCATTCGATTAATGAAAACGACCACCATAAGGCGGATATTCGTATGCACGAGAATGACTTTTTTAACGAGGACCTGCTCTGCGCGCTCGCCGGTGTTGCCGGCGAGGACAACGTGCTCATGAGCGAGCCCATGCGCGAGCACACCACGTTTAAGATCGGCGGCCCGGCCGATGTCTTTGTCACGCCCGATACCGAGCAGGGACTCGTCGCCACGCTTGACACCTGCTACCGCTGCGATCTGCCACTCACCATCGTGGGCAACGGTTCCGACCTGCTCGTCGGTGACAAGGGTATCCGCGGTGTCGTCGTGGCACTGGGTGAAGGCCTCTCTAACATCACCATCGACGGCACGCATGTTACGGCAGCAGCCGGCGCCTTGCTTTCCGATGTTGCCGCGGCTGCCGCCGAAGCCTGCCTCACCGGCATGGAGCCCCTCTCGGGCATCCCCGGCTCGGTCGGCGGCGCCTGCTATATGAACGCCGGTGCCTACGGCGCCTGCATGGCCGATGTTTTGGAGTCCGTGCGCGTCTATAAGCCCGCCCGCGCGCTCGACGACGGCACCCGCGGCAGCGGCAATATCATTGAGTTCGATGTCGACGAGCTTAACCTGGGCTATCGCAAGAGCCGCATCGCCGACGACGGCTTTATCGTGCTCTCTGCCACCTTTAACCTCGCCCCGGGCAACGCCGCGATGATCAAGGCCGACATGGACGACTACCGCCAACGCCGCGAGGACAAGCAGCCGCTCGACATGCCGAGCGCCGGTTCCACTTTCAAGCGCCCCGAGGGCCACTTTGCCGGCAAGCTCATCATGGATGCCGGTCTGCGCGGCCATGCTGTCGGCGGCGCGCAGGTGAGCGAAAAACACTGCGGCTTCATCGTCAACGCCAACCACGCCACCGCCGCCGACGTCGACGAACTCATCTGCCACATCCAAGCAACCGTCAAAGACCAATTCGGAGTAGACCTACAACCCGAAGTCCACCGAGTAGGCGAATTCCTCTAATCAGAACCACCCTTAAAAAGGGTGGTTTGCTCTTAGGGTATAACCCACGGGCC
>CABSNK010000043.1 GCA_902479075.1 uncultured Collinsella sp. | reverse complement strand
ATTCTAGGCGATGGCCCTCCCTTGCTTCTTACACCACGACTGTGCGCGCTACCCGCCTGACGTCTAGATCGTCTTCTGAAGGCATGAAATTGCTGTTACTAAAATGGTAACAGTACTCATATTTGATATTTTTTGCCCACAGGCCTTGCGATGATGCCGGGATTCGCACCCTGTCGGGTTCGAATCCCGGCATATCGGTAGCAAAAAGCCCGCTACCGAATTGGTAACGGGCTTCTCAGATTCTGTGGTGCCCCCAGCGGGATGTCCGCGTGCGGCTGGTGCCGCCCGCTTCCGCTGCGCGCTTCGCTCCTTGCGTGCTGCGCTGGAAAACGCTTGCGCGTTTCCTCAGCTCCGCACCCTGTCGGGTTCGAATCCCGGCGCATGGGTAGCAAAAAGCCCGCCACCGAATTGGTAACGGGCTTCTCAGATTTTGTGGTGCCCCCAGCGGGATTCGAACCCGCGATATCCACCTTGAAAGGGTGGCGTCCTTGGCCGCTAGACGATGGGGACAGCGGGAAAGAGTATAGCAGACTTTTTTAGCCGTTCACATATCGTTGGCAAACTGAAAAACCACCACATAGGAGCTGGCTCTCTATCCCGATCTTCAAATATCTCAATCTGTAACATCTGGGCGGGCAAATTGGCTCTATCTGTTACAGATCGAGACAAAAGGCAGGCGTCGGGACAAACATCTCATTCTGTAACAGTAAGACGACTTTTAACGGTCTAGATGTTACAGATTGAGACAAACCGCTGGGATGGGTCAAAACCACCACAAAGGTGCCTGTCCCCTTTGTGGTGGTGGGGTGCTAGGGGAGAAGCTTCATCGCGGCGTCGTGGGCGGCGTGCTCGTAAGCGTCGTCGAGGGGTTTGAGCGGCAGCAGGGCGGTGATCTGCGCATCGCCACGGTGCTCGAGAGCGTGGGCGATGAGCCAGTCGGCGAGCTCGGGGTTCTTGGGTAGTGCCGGTCCGTGTAGGTATGTGCCGATGACACCCTTGTAGATGAGGCCCTCAAAGCCATCGTCGCCGTTGTTGCCGGTACCCGTGACGACGGACGTTCCGAGCGGCGTGGCCTCTGCATCGAGCAGGGTGCGGCCGCCGTGGTTCTCAAATCCCACAAAGGGCTCGGGTGCCAGGTCGGTCTTGACGGCGACGTTGCCGATCAGGCGGTCGGAGCCGCGCACGGTTTCGGCGGCAATGACGCCCAGGCCCTCGATGCGATTCTCGCCCATATAGTACGAACGGCCGAGTAGCTGATAGCTGCCGCAGATAGCGAGCAGCGAGCCGCCATCCTCAACATAGGCTGCGACCTTGTCTTTTTGAGCGAGCAGCTCGTGTGCCACAGCTAGCTGATCGCGGTCGGAGCCACCGCCCATCATGACGATGTCAGCGTCGGTGAGATCGAGCGTCTCGCCCATGCGGACCTCGTCCACGCGCGCGGGAATGCCGCGCCAAGCGCAGCGGCGCTCGAGGGCGATGACGTTGCCGCCGTCGCCATAGAGGTTGAGGGCATCGGGATACAGGTAGACGATGCGTAGCGGGCGCGAAAGCTCGACCGGCGCAATATCGGTGGGGACAACGCTGCCATCGGCGCGCGTTACGGCGTGGGAGGCGACCGAGCTCGCATCGGCGCTCTTAAGCTCGTTGAGCTCCTGGACCAGCGGCGGGAAGGCCGTGTAGTTGGCGACGGCGTAGAAAGTATCGCCAGCCTCCTCGTTCGCCACGGCGCCGATCGCTTGCTCGATATTCGAGATGATGGCGGTGTCGATGCCGGCGTACTTGAGGCGCACCTGCATGTCGTGCGCACGCGTGCCTCCGGCAAAGGCGACAAGACCCGGCGTGTCGGCGATGCGCTCGAAGTCGACGTCGTAGATCCACGATACATCGTGTCCGTCGGCGTCGTTGTCGTTGAGGAAGAAAGCGCAGAGTCTGCCGCCTGCCGTCTTGATGGACTGAATCTGGCGATCGAAGCCCACGGGATTCTTAGCTAGGTTGGCCTCGACGGTGCGGCCGGCGATATCCCAGCGGCCCATGCGTCCGCCGGCGGGGACGTAGGCATCGAGCGTAGGCTGTAGAAGTGCCGTATCCACGCCCAACTCGTGCGCGGCAAAGAAGGCGACGGCAACGTTGTAGACCATGTACAGGCCGTTGTAGCGTGTGGCGATGTGTGCGGCAGCCGCGTCGGGCGCAGATCCAAAGACCAGGTCAAAGTCGTAGCCGTCGCAGCCGAGCTCCACGCCCGTCACGCGGCGGACCAGTGCGGGGCGTGCCCAACCGCACGAGGGGCAATGGTAGGCGCCAAGCTGGCCGTATTGCACGTAGTCATACTCCAGCGGCGCGTTGCACTGTGAGCAAAAACGTGAGTCGCTAATACGGTCGGACTCGGTGTCGGTGGCGCCGTCGATGCCAAAGGCGATGCTCGTGTTGGGGACGCGTGCGGCAATCGAGGCACACAGCGGATCGTCGGCGTTGTAGATGAGCGTCGTTGCCGGCGAAAGCTCCAGCGCGTGGGCGATGACGTCCTGGGTGTGGTCAATCTCGCCATAGCGATCTAGCTGGTCACGGAACAGGTTGAGCAGCACGAAGTACGTCGGCTTGAGCTTGGGCAGGACGCGCACGGTGTAGAGCTCATCGCATTCAAAAACGCCCACGCGCTTGCCGCCGCCGGCTCGCTTGAGGCCGCTGCGCGCTTCGAGCAGCGCGCCCACCACGCCCGGCTCCATGTTGTTGCCGGCGCGGTTGCATACCACGGTGGCGCCGCTGGCGGCAACGGCGTCGGCGATGAGGTTCGAAGTGGTGGTCTTACCGTTGGTGCCGGTGATCACCACGCTGCGGTCGACAAGGCCGGCGAGGTCGCTCAGCAGCTCGGGGTCGATCTTCATGGCGATGCGGCCGGGGAGTACGCCGCCCTGGCGCTTAAGGATGGAGCGCAGCCCCCAGCGGGCGATATCGCTCGAGGTGCAGGCGAGAGATGAGCGGAAGTTCATGAAGCCGTTCCTAACGTGAATGACATGGTCGTGGCGTTTGCGCCGTTAAAAGCCGTAGCGGCGCGCAAACTCCTGGGCAAGCTGCGAAACGTCTTCGCAGGCATTGGCCCAGGGGGCAAAGTCGGGGGTATCCGAGATGATGCCGTCGGCTTCCCAAACCGCCTGGTGCGAGAGATCCCAGGGGTCGCGCGGCTCGGGTCGGCAGGGAAGGTACGGCGTCTGGTACATGGGGTTCAGCAAGAAGAACGCGCCGCCCTCGCAGCGGTTGGCAAACTCACGCAGCGCGCGTGTCGCCGGGCGCATCTTGTTTGTTTTGAATAGCAGAATCGTGCGGGCGAGCAGATACCAAGGAGAGTTCTCGAGCGCGTCAGCCCCGATCTCTTCCTCGAGCTGGTGGGCCAGGGCAAAAAAGCCGTTCTGGTCTTCCAGACGAGCGAGGGCGAGCAACACGGTGCCTGCGGCTCGGGTGGGGTAGCCTTCCGCCTTAAGGACGCGGCGGGCGTAGTTGGCGGCAGCACGGTAACGAGCGCTCGCCATGCACAGCTGCGAGATGGCCTCGAGTGTGTGAAGCCACCCGATAAGAGTCGGCTCGCTCACGGTAAGGTCTGCTGCGGTGACACCGTCGGCCAAAACATTATTGGCCCAGTAGTGTGGGGCCTCCATATCGAACCCGGGCACGCTTTGCTGCAGGTAATCGGCCGTGGTCGCCTCGAGCTTCATCAGGTCGCCCAGGCAGGCGTCAACGGGCGTGTCGGCCAGGATGATGGCGAGCAGCTGCGCGTCGAGGACATACGCATCGATGCGGACGATCTTGAGCAGCTCATCGCGCATGTCGTCGAACAGGCGATTGCGCGTCTGCTCGAACTCCTCGTCGCTGCCCATGTCCTCGATGCGATGGAGCTCGTCGAGCAGGTGGCGATGAACACCGGCGTAGGACAGCAGCGCCTGGGCATGCTCGGACTGCGCATACTTTTGGGGATTCGCGCTAATGTCGTTATGGACAAGCTCGCGTGCTGCATCGGTGAGCTCGGGGTGCGACGCCAGATAGGTGCGCTCCAGGTAGGCGGGGATGTAGACGCTCGGATCCATTAGAGGTCTCCTCCCTTAAACGGCAAACCCTGCTCGGCTGCGCGCAGGATGCGCTCGTCGATTTGGGAGCGCACGATGTCGTTGGTGGCGACCCAGGCGGCAAAGCTGGCGTTGTCGGGGGCGCCCAGACCCTCCTGCAGCACCGGTGTTGCCTCGGACAGTGCAAGGACAAGCTCGTCGGTCGAGCCCACGCCTACGTTGACGCGGGCATAGACGCCATCGGGAAACTCGGTTTGGAAGTAGAGCGCCTCGGCCGCGTGCGGACACGAGCGCGCAAGGATACGCAGGTAGTGTTCGGCACCCTCGTAGTCCAGCTCGCGCCAGGCAGCGCTCATCAGCGCGATGAGCGTCCACGGGTCCAAGTCACGCTCTGCATCTTTGGGGCGGCGGCGCAGCGGGGTATTCGCGAGGTACGGCACGGAGTGAGCGGAGCGAAAGCGCTTGAGCTCCTCGGCGGGGTATTCGAGCTTTGCCATGGCGAGCATCGCGGTGTGGCGGACACCAGCGGGGTCGTTGGGCGCAAAGTCCAGGCTGCGGTTTGCGGCTTCGAGCGACATGCGGTAGCGTCCGCTAATGAGGGCGCGCGATGCCAAGGCGGCAAGCCAGCGCAGATAGGGGCGGCGCGTAAGGTCGCCTGCGGCCTCGCGCTCGTAGGGGTCCTGCGCCGAAGCGATCTTGAGCGCCAGATCGTGCTCCACCTCGTCGCACTTGGACACCAGGTACTGCACGTATTCCTCGTTGGATTCGGCGGTGAGTGCCGTCAGCATGCGCTGGGCATCCCAGTTGGCCGGATCGAGTGCGGCCGCCTCGCGGAGCATGTTCTCGGCAGCTGCCTCTTCCTGCTCTGCCTGGGCATCGTCGGGGATAAAGGGAATGCGGTAGTCGACGGCCTCGACCACCTTGGCAATCAGATGCCCGGCGCGGTCGCGGTCGTGCACGATGAGCGGTGCGGGGTTGCGGGTGAATTGTTCCATCAGACGCTCTACGGCGGCACCGTCGGTGAGCGGGATATTGTCGCGGCGCAAGGCCTCAAGAACGAGGCGATGGCAATCCTCTTGAATGGGGTCGAATGCCATGGGGCCTCCTTTGCTGCGGTTAGGGTTCAGATGTTTCTATATAAGGTTCT
>CABSNK010000042.1 GCA_902479075.1 uncultured Collinsella sp. | reverse complement strand
CAAGCCCGTCCAGGGCGGCGGCGACCACGTGACGTTCTACGCCCAGTGGACCAAGGATAAGGGTGCTGACGAGAACGTCAAGGACGTCCTCTACTTCGCCAACGGCGGCACGTTCTTCGACGGCAACGAGACGCTCCAGGGCGTGACCGACGGCGACGGCGTCGCCCGCCAGCCCCTGGCCCCGACCCGCGAGGGCTACACCTTCGCCGGCTGGACCTACGACTCCGAGGGCACCGACCCGGTCGACTTCAGCAAACCGCTGGTTGGTGGCGGCGACCATGCTACCCTGTTCGCTCAGTGGACCGAGGACAAGGGGGCTGACGTTGATGAGAACAAGAACGTCAAGGATGTCCTCTACTTCGCCAACGGTGGTGTATTCTTCGACGGTAATGTGACGCTCCAGGGCGTTACTGATTCCGACGGCGTCGCCCGCCAGCCCCTGGCCCCGACCCGCGAGGGCTACACCTTCGCCGGCTGGACCTACGACTCCGAGGGCACCGACCCGGTCGACTTCAGCAAGCCCGTCCAGGGCGGCGGCGACCACGTGACGTTCTACGCCCAGTGGACCAAGAACGAGACGCCTGCTGTCCAGACCCACAAGGTCAATTTCTATGTTGATGGTTCCACCACCACTGTTGAGGTCGAGGACGGCAAGACTGTTGCTCAGCCCAGCGATCCTTCCGTTGATGGCTTCAACTTTGTCGGCTGGTCTTCTTCCAAGGAGTCCTTCAAGAAGTTTGACTTCTCTACTCCCATCACCGAGGACACCACTGTCTACGCCTTCTTCACCGCTAAGACCCCCAAGTCCGAGACTTTGAAGAAGGATGATGAGGGCAAGAAGCAGGTTGCTGCTGACAAGAAGGACGAGGCTAAGGCCAAGAAGAAGGACGCCGCTGCCCTTCCTACCACTGGCGACCCGACCTTTGTTGTGACCTCCGCTGCTGCCCTTACCGGCGCCGTGGCTGTCGCTGTGGGCATGTACATGACCAAGCGTCGCGAGCACTAATCACTTCTAGTGTTTACCTCCGGGCTTAATTAGCCCAAACCTGATAGCCGCGTGGGGACCAGACCCCCACGCGGCTTTTATGTTTTAGTTATCTTGCGTGAGTTTTGTCGGCTCCTGCATCCGTGTTTAGATGTCCGCGGCAAATAAAAGAGTGCCGCTGCGATGTGTGCAGCGGCGCTCTTTTGCGTTGATTCTTATTGGGCGAGCTCGGCCCTAGGCCAGCGCACGTACGTTTGAGGAGATCTTCAGCACCAAAAACTCGGTCGAGGAGCCCAGCTTGAGCAGGTCGCCGTCATGGATAGGAATCTGCTTGTCCTCGTCATCGGCGGTGCGCAGCGAGCGTGGCTTTTCGATAACGGTGGTCGCGCCACTGCGTGTCACCAAAACCGTTCCATTGGTGGAGTGAAGGCCGCTTGCGAGCCATGTACCGTTAGAAAACGCCACGCGCAGGTGCCGGTGGGATACATCGGGACCAACGTTGGTGATGCTGTTTCGGTCGTGTGCGAACGAGCCTAAAACCGTGCCCTCGGGATCGAGGCTCAAGGGATAGATTGGCGGTAAGGCTGAGCCGTCTTTCGCAAGTCTGAGCAGCCCCAGTTTTGCAGGAGGCTCGTTGACCTTGTGGTTGGTATCCTGCGCCTGGACGACCTCGGTGGTCTCGGGTGTGCCAAAGGTCTGGGCTAGCTGCGTTATGGCAAAGTCTTTGACCTCGGAGGCGGCGGCATTGGGATCGGCCAGGCATCCACAGACCGTTAGCGCAAGGAGTTCCAAAAGGCGCCGGTCGCTTTGTTCGAGGCCCGGCATGACGGCGATGCGGTCAAAGATATTGCGCAGGATGGAACCATCGAGCTCCCAGTGTTCGAGCGATGTTGCCATGCGCTCGAGGACATGCGCCGTAATGGCTTGCTGGCGAGCGTTGGCGGCCGCTGGACTGCTGCCGCTGCCGATATTTACAGCGGCGACCAAGTTCTGGACGCTCTGCGAAAAATCGGAAAACATCTCGGGGTCGATCTTGTCGGTACCCGGAACGACGTGCACTACGCGTCGCGATAGAAACGTCTTTTCGGCAATGCGAAACCGTGGGGCCGGTTTGGAACCCATCGGCTTGTCCGAAATCAAGATGCGCGCCGCTTCGCGGTTATTGATCTGCAGGTCGCACTTAAGGAAATCAAAGAGCACCTCGGAAGGTGTTTCCGCACGCATGATGCAAGGCTCCTTTCTGGTATCCGGGGAAGGTGTTAGATGCAAAAGCCGGGCAGGACATAGGTCATTTGGTCCGGTTTGTTTCCGGGCGTTGCCTAGCTAAACACGTCGCCGTCTTTTCCAACGCGGTTAAAGTACGTCGAGTCGGCGCCCTCGCTGCAGTCGGCGCTGGGGGTGCGCTCCCAGTAGCAGATCTTTTTGCCGGCGACGGTGCGGATCATGGCATCATTGGTGGTCAGACCGCTCACACTCTGCTCGCGATAGAGCTGGTACTGATCGCCTTCTCCGCTGTAGAGGGCAGAAAGGTACTCGCTGCCTTCTGCGAACGTTTCGGTCGCTTGGTAGCCGCACAGCTCGCTCATGGACGGCAGCCAGAGTATGTCGTCGGTGGCGGTGATGCTGGAGACGTCTTTGGTGCCGCCGGTGTTGTTGGTGAGCTTTCGCACCGAGCGAATCTGATTACGGAGATTGTCGGGCAGCGTAGCCATGCCCTTGTCCGCCAACCATTTGCGAAGCGACGATTGCTCCCAACCACCCGTTGCGGTGCTGTCGTTTACGGCGCGCATAGCGATGGGGGTGCGGAACATAAAGGTGATGCCCGCAGGGAGGCCGTCATCGGTGAGCGTGTCTGCCTTAAAGCCAACGATCTGGATTTGTGCCTTGGTCCCGTCGGAAAGCCTGACAGTCTTGGTGTTCTCGTTTTCGAGCGACTGCTTGCTGTTTACCAGGTGGTAGGTTTCGGCAATCGCGAGCGCGTTTTTGTTGGAAGATGTCTCTTGGATTTTGCGGGAGATCAGTGCGAGTTCTTCCCAGGTGTAATCGTCGAGTGACGGCTTGATGCCGTGCGCAAGGTCGATAAGCCCCCCCAGCATCCCGTGGCAAGGGCGGAAGCTGCTATGCCGGCAACGCAGACGCCGCCGAGCGCGAGCGCAGCGCGACGCGAGATGAGCAGGTGACGCGTTTAATCCTTGTCGGAGTCGCAAGGCTTCGGTTGCTGGCTAAAGTCGATCGGGGTGGGCAGCGGCGTGCGCGGCTCAAAATCGATGTCTTTAATCCAGGCATCGAGCTTGCCGACAATCGTAGACAGCGGCGCGCGCTGGGACTGCTCGTTATGGATGCCACTCATGATGACATCGACAAGCATTTGGTCGCCGGGTACGCGTGCCTCAAGAGGCTCGAGCTCGTGCTCGATCTTGTACAGGTAGGGCGACTGGTCCATATGCTCGTTTAGGCGATATGGCGTGTGGCCGGCATAGAGCGTGTAGAGTATGCTGCAGAGCTCATATGTATCGATGCTGGGCGACGTGCGCAGCGGCGCCAGCTCGGGGATGTCGTTGGAGAGCATCTCGGGTGGGGCGAACTCGGGGGTGCCGTTGCGCCAGATGCCGGTGGACATGGTAAACGAGGGGTCTGAGCGCTTGATGCTCGAACTGCCCAGATCGACTAGGCAAAGGTCAAAACTGCAGTGTGCAATCTGCTGGGCAAGGGACCGGCGCGTTGTGCGAATGATGATATTGCGCAAGGAGATATCACGGTGCGCAAACGGCGCATCGAGCTTTTGGGCACCCAGGAGAATCTCTCCCAGGCGTTTTCCAATCGCGGCGACGGTGTTTGCAGGAATGTGGCTGCCCTCGGCGGGGTCGGTTAGCTCTGCCGCAGCATCGCGAAGGGGCAGGCCTTCAATCCACTCCATAACGATGACTGGCGTGTTGCCGGTATAACCGTAGCCATAGGTTTTGGGAAAGCCGCCCAACAGTGAGACGGCTGCAAGATTGCGATACTCCTCGGTAAGCGTCTTGATGCCCGAGGGGCTGACGGCGGAGCCGTTTTCATCACAGCCGCTGAGGGGCCATAGCGTTTTGAGCGCAAAGGTCTCGCCTTCGGTGTTGGCGACCTTGCGAAGATGGTGAGAACCGCCGCCGACTGCCCCGCAATCCAACAGGGTGGTAAAGCGGCGAATAGTATCGGGGTCTTCGGTGGTCGCAAACATGGCGTTTGGTTCAAAGGGGGACAATGCGATGATATCCATGTCCGTGTCGTACGTCACGGGGCGATCCTTTCGAGAAAAAAGTGCATAGCAATAATGTTAGTGAAAAGGTAGCGCAACCGTTGCCTTAATCGAAAAGGTGCCGTTATTTGCATGGGTTGATGCAAATAACGGCACCTTGTGCGTCGAAGATGTGTGGGCGGGCTAGTCTGTGATGCGAATGACCAAGAAGCGCGTCGTGGCGCCTAGGCAGAGCGTATCTCCGTTGTGAATCTCGACGGGGGCATTGGCAAAGTTGGCGGGGCGCTCGCGTCTGGGCGGTTCGATAGCCTGTCGGCAGCGGTCGACGCCCGAGATCAAAAACGATCCGTTGGTGGAGCCGAGGCCCTGCGCAAGCCAGCGTCCGTCTTGGAGCCAAATACGCAGGTGCTGGCGCGAGACGTCGGAATCGACGTCGGTGATGGCGTTCTCGTCTCCCGTTAGCGACCCGATAATGCTGCCCACCGGGTCCGTGGTAAGGGGACGCAGCGGCGGTCGTGCCGAGTTGCCCACGACGCGCAGCAGCCCCAGGCGAATGTCTCCCGTGGGGCGCGCGGTTGTCGAGAAAAACGAGGTGACGGTCGTCTCGACCGTGCCGAGTGTCGAGAGCATCTGGTCGGACACAAAGGACTCGGTGTATTCGATGGCGCGGGCGGGGTCGCCAAGGCAGCCGGTAACGATAAAAAAGACCAGATGGATGTAGAGGCGATCTTTGATGTCGCTATCGTCAGCGGTCTCGATGCGCTCGACGCCGTTTCTAAAGAGCATGCCGCCGACGCCGCAATTGGTAAGGGCATCCTGCATGTCTGGGACGCACGACTCCATATAGCGTTTAGCGACCTTGCTCAGCGATTGGGGGTCGGAGCCTCGGTTTTGCATGATGAGGTTGAGTATCTGGCGCGCACTTTGTTCAAAGGGCGCAAACAGCGGCTCGGGAAGGTCACCGGGTTTGGCGTGAACGATTTCGCGTGAGATAAACGACGGGACCGTCAAGCGTTCGGAGATGAGGCGTCCACCGTAACGGGCGTTGCCGGCTATGAGAATTTGCGCGGCGTTACCGTTGTTGATGCGACCGAGTGACTTAAGCCCGGCGTACAGTGCACAAGATGGAGTGTCGGCCATTTGTTTTACCCCCCCCCTCCTCAAAAAGTGACATTGAATACGTAAGCATGGTCAATTATAGGCGCTTTGCAGCTCGAAATGCTCGCCAGCCTTGATTATCGACTTTATCCGAACACCTCCCACATTCATCCGCACATGTGCGGA
>CABSNK010000041.1 GCA_902479075.1 uncultured Collinsella sp. | reverse complement strand
GCGCAGGGGGCGCTGACGCGGCCCTCCCTCTTACACCACGTCTGCGCGCGCGACCTACACGCGTCCCTAAATTGATCAAACAGCCCTATAGCGGACTTATATGTGTTTGCGTTAATGAACATATTTTGCTGTTATGTCTATTATTTTGCGAAGGCAATATGCTACTAAGCTAGCAACCGTACTCATATTTGGCATTTTTTGCCCACAGGGTGTTTCCTGGGGAACCGACAATAGCCTTAGGGTCCCGCGCGACGCCACTCCCTCCCGGTATCCGCCGACGTTCCCCCATATAAAACCTGCCAAAATAAACCTGTCCCTTTTGGCAGGTTTCGGGGTGGCAAGGGCTTGCACTTTAGCGTGCGACAGCGGATAATGCCGAGCATTCGACAATACGCTTATTGCTCTTTCTATAGATTGAGGAGACCCCTATGGCCATGGAATTCAAACGCAGGCTGCCGATCCCCATGGAGATCCGCGAGGAAATGCCGCTTTCTGCCGAGCTTACCGCCAAAAAGCAGGCATTCGACGCCGAGGTCGCCAAAGTCTTTACCGGCGAGGACGCACGTAAGGTGCTCATCATCGGCCCGTGCTCTGCCGACCGCGAGGATTCGGTGCTCGAGTATATGAACCGACTGGCCAAGACCGCCGAAGAGGTCAAGGACAAGCTCATCATCATTCCGCGCGTCTACACCAACAAGCCGCGCACCAAGGGCACCGGCTACAAGGGCCTGCTGCACAACCCCAACCCCGAGGCTCCCGACGACCTGCTCGAGGGCGTCAAGGCCATCCGCCACATGCACCTGCGCGTTATTGAGGAAACGGGCTTCTTTACCGCCGATGAGATGCTCTACCCGTCCAACTACCAATACCTCGTCGACCTGCTGAGCTATGTTGCCGTGGGCGCACGCTCGGTCGAGAACCAGGAGCATCGCCTGGTGTCGAGCGGCATTTCGGTACCCGTCGGCATGAAGAATCCCACTGCCGGCTCTACCACCGTTATGCTCAACTCCATTTACGCCGCGCAGGCGCACCAGAGCTTCATCTTCCGCAACTGGGAGGTCGAGTGCGACGGCAACCCGCTCGCACACGCCGTTATGCGTGGCTACATCGGTCTCGATGGGCGCACCTACCCCAACTACCACTACGAACACCTGGAACGCCTGGCCGAACGCTATACCGAGCATGCCGGCTATGCCAATCCGGCAGCGGTCATCGACTGCAACCACGACAACTCGGGCAAGCGTCCGCTGGAGCAGTATCGCATTTGCAAGGAGGTGCTCGACAGCTGCCGCCGCAACGAGTCCATCTCCAAGCTGGTCAAGGGCTTTATGATCGAGTCCTACCTGGAGGACGGCAACCAGCCGGTCGACGGCGGTGTCTTTGGCAAGTCGATCACCGACCCGTGCCTGGGCTGGGAAAAGACCGACTACCTCATCCACGAGATCGCGGAACGGGTGTAGGTTACGGCGTTTTACCAAACGCCGTAACGGCTCGACGCTGCGCGGGCCGCATTTGGACAATCTGACGTTCAACTTCAAGGGCGCGACCAGAAGGTCAGCGCCCTTTCGTTTCACGTCACCTTGTCTCAAATGCGACCCGCTCGCTGTCCGTCCTCTACCTGTGGCGTTATCTTGCTCCGGATGTGGCAGTTAGGGACGTTCCTTTTCTGCCGGCGGTTTGGGACACTCCTTGGGTAGCCGTTGGGGACGTTCTTGCTTGACTAGTCAAACAAGAACGTCCCCAACGGCTAGTCGTTTAAGAACGTCCCCAACGACTACCCGGGGGAGTTGCCTTCCCTCGTGGCGGTCTTCTAGCAGAAAAACCAAGTGAGTAGGCTTTTTGCAGAAGGCCGAGCACGCCCTAAAACGCCACAGCTCTGACCTGCAGTTTTATAGATCATTTGTCGCGATGTGCTCGGCAGGTTCAAAAAAGTCTACTCACTTGTATCTGAGACGCACCAGATTGGCAAAAACCGCCGCGAAAGGGCCCCTGGTCCCTTCGCGGCGGTCATACGCCTCTAATTTTGCGACGGTTTTGCCCGCTTGTTATTCGCTGTAGCGGGTGGCGATGGCAGCTTGTACCATGCCGGCGCTCATGAGGTAGGTCACCAGGAAGTAGCCGCCGTAGGCTGCCAGGAAGATTGCACAGGTGAGGCCCACGGTGCCACCGATGCTCATATTTCCGAATATGCTCACCAGCTCGATGATCACCTTAAGTGCCACAAAGGAGTGCGCCAGGCCCACTGCCAGCGGGAACAGGAAGAATACCGCTTGCTGCGCCATCACCGAATGACGAATCTGGCGGTCCTCACAGCCGATCTGTGCCAGCACACGATAGCTGCGGCTGCCGTCGGCCACGTTGGAGAGTTGCTGGATCGACAGAATCGCCGCGCATGCAACGACCAATACAAAGCCGATGTAGATGGCTAGGTAACTAATAAGACCGTTCATTTGCGCTGCCTGCGTGTACATCTCGGAGCGTGTGATAAAGATTCCCCACGACCCCGGCTCTTTGCCGTCAACGAGCAGATTGTCGAGCAGAGTGTATTTAATGCTCTCGTCTGCCTCGGTCGTATCCATCCCCTGTTTGTAGTTAACGAGCAGGCTACTGGAATACGGCTGCAGATTAAGCTGGGACAACAGCTCGTCGGCAACGACGACGGTACCCCCATTACTGCCCATCGCCGAGTTGGCGATGGCCGCCGTATCTTCGTCCGACTTATCGGTTGCGGGCTTGAGCGTATGCCCGCCCAAGGTAAGGGCATGGCCGCCAGCCATATACTTGGTGTACAGGTCGACCAGCTCGCCGCCCATATCACATGTGAGTAGATACTGGTCGTGACCGATGTGCACCGGCTCCTCGCCCATCATCTGACGCAGTTTGTTGTACTGGCTCGCCGGCGTCACAAACAGACCCATCGTATCGGCATTGCTACCCCCGAACGCCTTGGGAAGCTTTTCGCCCATGATCTTGCACATCTCACTTGGGGTCACCGAAGGATTCGAGCCGCCAAATGGGTAACTCAGATACGAATCGATCTGCACATGCTCACCGGCAACATCGGCGATATTGACCTTCTTGCCGGTCTCGTCGTTGTTGCCCGCCGACTTGCCCTTGCCGTGCCATGCAGGGTACAAATCGACCGTTGTATCGGCCAGCACCATGCGATCGGCCTCAGACGGATTGACATACTCCTTGTAGTAGTCGAGCGTATCGGGCGTGTAATAGACATACGTCTGAGACACATCAACAGGGTTATAGCGCTCCAGGTTTTCGTTCATCACGTTGGCAATCGACATACCGCACGTCACCGAGGTGATGGCCAAAAACAGGAGCATCGCGATGACGCCCATCGAAAAGCACACCGTGTTGACCTTGGCCGCAAGCTGGCGCACGGTAAACATGTTGAGGCCGCGCCAATACACGCCGCGCAGGCTCTGCAGCAGCTTGATGAGCATGCCCGAGAGCCCCCAGAACAGGGCAAAGGTGCCAACTGTAACCATAGCGGTCGTAATACCAAACTGGTTCATGGCCTCTTGCAGCTTGCTGTACGTCGCGGTTAGCGGGAACCCATCACGTAGCAGACGGTAATAGGCCACGCCCACAAGCACCACGCCCACGGCAAAAATGGCAATCGCGATCCAGGGGTTGCGTGTCTTGATGCTCTCGTTGCGACGCTCGGCACCCATAAGCTCGATGAGTTTGGTACGACGCACGGCGCGAAGGTTCAGCAGTAGCGTGAGCACAAACATCACGAGCATGCAGGCAAGGGTCAGGCTGAACGCATGCACCGAGAAAAAGAAGTGGAAATTGGCGATCTGTGTCTTAAAGAGCGAGGCCGTAAAGAACGTCATGAGCTGGGAGAGTCCCACGCCCAGCACAATGCCGGCGACAAAGGCGCCGACCGAGACGATCACGGTCTCGAGCGCCATGATCGTGGCGACGCGCCCGCGCCCCATGCCGAGCACCTGGTACAGGCCAAACTCCTTCTTGCGGCGTTTCATGATGAAGTTATTGGCGTACACCATCAAAAAGGCCATGACACCGGCCAAAAAGTACGTCAGGTCGCCGAGCATGCTGCCCATAACCTGCGCCAAGCCCTCTTCATCGATTCCGGCGATGTCGACCTGCATCGAGATGGTGTTAAAGGCATAGAAGACCGTGACGCCCAAGGTGAGCGTCAAAAGGTAGACGAGGTAGTCGCGGCCGGCGCGGCGGACGTTGCCCCAAGCGAGTTTACAGAGCATCGGAGCCCTCACCGCCCATCATGGCAACGACCTCCATAATGCGGTCGAAGAACTCTCGGCGGTCGATGTCGCCACGGCGCAGCTCGGTGAAGATCTTGCCGTCGCGGATAAACAACACGCGGCTCGTGTAGCTGGCAGCAAAGCTGTCATGCGTGACCATGAGCACGGTGGCGCGCAGGCGGCGATTGAGGGCCTCCAGGCTCTCGAGCAGCAGGCGGGCGCTCTTGGAATCGAGGGCGCCGGTGGGCTCGTCGGCCATGATCATGGTGGGATCGGTTACGAGCGCGCGAGCCGCGGCAACGCGCTGCTGCTGACCGCCGGACATCTGGTAGGGATACTTGTCGAGCACCTGACTAATGGACAGACGCGCGGCCACATCCTGCACTCGGGTCGAGATCTCTGCCGAGTTTGTGCGGGCGATGGTGAGCGGCAGGGCGATGTTCTCGCGTGCCGTGAGCGTATCGAGCAGGTTGGAGTCCTGGAAGATAAAGCCGAGCTCCTCGCGGCGGAACTGCGAAAGCTTAGCCTGCTTCATGCGTGTTACGTCCTGCCCGTTGATGCGGATCGTGCCACTTGTGGCGCTATCGATGGTCGACACGCAGTTGAGCAACGTCGACTTGCCCGAGCCCGAAGCGCCCATGATGCCAACAAATTCGCCGCGGTTGACGGTAAAGCTGACGTCGTTGAGCGCGCGGGTCACGTTGCCCAGCGCTCCATATACTTTTTCGAGATGCGCGACCTCCAGTACCGGGGTCGCCATGTGCGTGGTTTGCATACCGAGTCCTTTCTTGCGATTAGTCTACGGCATCTATAGTCGCAAGAAGACGAGTCGGCTACCATCGATATGGCTTACGCTTGCCTTACCGTTGTGTAAGGTACGGGTAGCTACCCTGCCGCGTGTTGATGTTGAGAGAGGACTCCTGTTGAAGACTGTTCATGTTGCCGCTGGGATCATTCGCAAGGAAGGATCTGACGAGCTGCTTGCCGTGCAGCGCGGCTACGGCGACATGCAGGGACTTTGGGAGTTCCCAGGCGGCAAGCTCATGCGCGGCGAGACGCCCGAGGACGCCGTACGCCGCGAGCTTATGGAGGAGCTGCAGGTAAAAGTCACCAACCTGCGCGATTTCTACACCGTTGAGTATGACTACCCCGATTTTCATCTCTCCATGGAGTGCTACTACTGCTCGCTCGCCGATGAATCCGATGAGCCTCAGAAGCACGACCGCCAGCTTGATATCCGCTGGATTCCACGCACCTCACTTGCCACGGTAGAATGGATGCCCGCCGACAAGGGGCTTATCGATGCCCTGATTGAGCTGAAGGAAGATCGGCTTGAGGCCAACAGCACTGCCAAAGATGCCAAGGCCGCCACGACCGAACACCCCGCCGCCAAACCCAAGCGCGCACCTAAGCGCCGCAGCAAAAAGCGTCCCAAGCCCGGTCTGCTCGACGGCATCGATACCTCGGACCTCTCCGCTGACGAGCGCGAACTGGTCCGCCGTCGCGCCGCCATCAAAAAGTCCATGAAGGGCAACAAGCGCGCCAACACCAAGCCCGAGCTGCTCGTTCGCCAGCGCCTGCGCGCAGCGGGCCTTACGGGTTATCGCTTGGAATGGAAGGTTCCCGGCAAGCCCGACATTGCCTTTCCCGGGCGCAAGATCGCCATCTTCGTCAACGGCTGCTTTTGGCACCGCTGTCCTAAGTGCAATCCAAGCCAGCCCAAGCGCAACGTTGAGTTTTGGGAGGCAAAGTTCCGTCGCAACGTCGAGCGCGACCGAGCCGCCATCTCCGCGCTTACCCAAATGGGCTGGACACCCATAACCATCTGGGAATGCGAGCTCAAAAAAGACCGCATCGACGCCACGATGGAAAAGGTCATCGAGCAGGTGCGCGCCGCAGAGCCGCAGCGCTAGGAACGAGCCATCCACACGCCCCGCACAGGCGAGCCACATCCGCACCACAAACCTTAGAAAGTCCTTAAGCTCAAAACCTTTCAAGAGTGTTACTCGATACTTCTGACCTGCAGTTTCATCGTAAAACCAAACCAGGTTAAGCCTTTCTTTAGCGCTTCTTTGCAGCAGCCGCGGCATAATACTGCCAGCGCACGGGACCTAGCAGCACACCCCATGCGCAACCTTTTGGTGGACATCGAGGAGGCCGCATAAGCATGCATTCTTCCAATGCCGTAGCACGGCAGCCATCCCTAAAACATGCGGACCTTTTCTCCTTCCCCCCGACACAGAGAAACGGCCTCCTCGACTCCCCCACCACAAAAGCCAAACGCTCAACCGACCAGGAACTCAACCTGCGAGCATCCTTCGAAAAGCTCCAAGCATCCCTAAACAAGTCATTCCCCAACCAAGCCCGGGCATACTAACCCCTCATCAACAAAGCGCCCCTCGCGCACCACCCATTTCCGCCCCAACGCCACAAGGGCGATCGAGCAGGGCCGTCCGGAAACGGAAAAGGGCCTATCTCTCAGAACATTCCGCAGGACGGAGGAAGCCCCGCAGCGCGTAGCGCGCAGCGGGGCTTCCGACATGTCCGAGGACGTTCTGAGAGATAGGCCCTTTTCCGTTTCCGGACGGCCCGGTGGGATCAGAGTACCCTTGCTGTTACTCTGCTTTGCCCACAGAGTTGAGGTTGGTCATGCGGATCTTAACCAGCTCGGTAATCTCACGCATACCCTCCTTGGCCGGCTTCTTAGGATCGAAGCAGGCAGGGTTCTCGGCCATGTAGGCCATGAAGCCCTTGGTGTAGGCCTGACGCAGCTCAGT
>CABSNK010000040.1 GCA_902479075.1 uncultured Collinsella sp. | reverse complement strand
CCCCAGCAAGTACATCCAGGGTCCGGACGAGCTCGCCAAGCTCGGCTCCTATGTCGAGCCGCTCGGCGCTAAGGCCCTCGTCATCGTGACGCCTTCGGGCAAGAAGCGCGTCGGTGCCAAGATCGAGGGCGGCTTTGCCGAGGCTAAGGCCGAGCTGCTGTTTGAGGATTTTAACGGCGAGTGCTCCAAGGGCGAGGTCGATCGCCTGGTTGCGCTCGCTCGCGACAACGGTTGCGACATCATCGTCGGCGTCGGTGGCGGCAAGATCCTCGACACCGCGAAGGCCGTCGCCTATTACCTGGAGTCCCCGGCTATCATTTGCCCCACCATTGCTTCGACCGATGCCCCGTGTTCGGCGCTTTCGGTGCTCTATACCGATGACGGCCAGTTCGACAAATACCTCTTCCTTAAGGCAAACCCCAATATCGTCCTTATGGATACGACGGTTATCGCGGCGAGCCCGGTGCGCCTGACGGTTTCCGGTATGGGCGATGCGCTCGCAACCTATTTCGAGGCCCAGGCAACGCACGATGCCGACGGTGGCACTTGCGCCGGCGGTAAGGGCGGAATGGCCGGTCTGGCGCTCGCCAAGCTCTGCTATGAGACGCTCATGGCCGATGGCGTCAAGGCCAAGGTCGCGCTGGAGAAGGGCGCGCTCACGCCTGCCGTCGAGCACATCATCGAGGCCAATACGCTGCTTTCGGGCATTGGCTTTGAGAGCTCGGGCCTCGCTGCGGCCCATGCCATCCATAACGGCTTGACGATGCTGCCCGAGTGCCACAGCATGTATCACGGCGAGAAGGTCGCCTTCGGCACCATCGTCCAGCTGGTACTCGAGGATGCCCCGACCGAGAAGCTCGAGGAAGTCTTGGGCTTCTGCATTGAGCTGGGTCTGCCGGTCACGATGAAGGAACTTGGCGTTGCCGAGCTTACGCGCGAGAAGGCCATGATTGTTGCCGAGGCCGCCTGCGCACCCGATGACACCATGTGCAACATGCCCTTTGAGGTGACGCCCGAGATGGTCGCAAACGCCATCCTGGGTGCCGACGCGCTGGGCCACTACTATCTCATGGATGAGTAAATCAAGCTAAGGAAGGGGCAAAGCCAACAGATGGCTTTGCCCCTTTTTGCTATGGTGCAAAGGGGCCTGTCTCCAATGCACAAGTTGGTGCAGGGGGCAAGTTACTTTGCACCAATCGTTGTTTGATGAAGGGCGGATTCTCGTATGGCGCTTCCCATGGTTTATGGCGGTCCCGGCCGGTATGTTCAGGGGCCGGGCGAACTTTCGCGTCAGGGCAGGTATTTGTCATGGTTGGGCTGCGCTGCTTATGTCTTGTTTGACCAGGGCACCGAGGATCGGCTGTGCAAGCAGATTGTCGATGGATTTCTGGACGAAGATCTAAGTGAGCCGTTCTTTAAGATTTATGACGGTCCGTGTACGGAAGAGGCCGTTGTCGAAATGGCTAAGGAAGCCCAGGCCGAGTATTGCGACATGGTGGTGGGTATTGGCGGCGGCAAAATGCTCGATATCGCCAAAGCAGTAGCGTTTTATGCCGAGTTGCCGTTGTGCGTATGCCCCACGGCGGCCTCAATGGACGGTCCGTGCAGCGCGATTTCCGATGCCGATCTGCAGAGTGTTGCAAATGCGGTCTTTAGAAATGAGCGTAATATGGCCAACGAGCAGGCAAAGGTGACCAAACAAAAGCTCGTGCAGTTCATGTGCGAGGCATAGTTTGGCGCTTGATTGACCTTGTGCAATCGAGGCGGCGATGGGCCATGGGCTATTTGCCGCAAAGATGCGCCGCGTGTAATTTGCCCGAGGCGTGGGCCGATAGCGTATCATTATCTCTTGCTTGTTTGCACTGCTCAGGGAGGGGCCGCGCATGGCGCAGGAACACGATCTGTTTGATGACATTATCGAGATCAGCAAGGGTTTCGACTTTCTTAAAAACCCGCTTGGCGGTGTGACCGATGCACTCGATCCGTCGGCACCGCAGTGGAATCCTGCCGACTACAAGGAGCGTCCGCGCGGCAACACCATTCCGTGCTTGACCTGCAAAAACGAGAAGAGCGCCTGCACCGCGTGCATGGACGTGTGCCCGGTCAACGCTATCGAGGTCGAGGAAGACGCCATCGAGATCCTCGACTCCTGTCGCAAGTGCGGCCTGTGCGCCGCTGCCTGTCCGACCGAGGCGATCATCTCGCCGCGCCTGGCGCCCAAAAACCTGTATGACGATATCGTCTCTGCTGCTACGAGCCACGAGACCGCCTACGTTACCTGCACGCGCGCCCTTAAGCGCATGCCGCGCGAAAACGAGGTCGTCGTCGCCTGCGTGGGCGATATTACTGCCGAGACCTGGTTCTCGGTGCTGGCCGACTATCCCAACGTGAGCGTCTACCTGCCACTGGGCGTGTGCGATAAGTGCCGCAACACCGGTGGCGAGGATATTCTGGGCGAGGCCATCGCTACTGCCGAGGAGTGGGCTGGTACGGGCATGGGCCTGGAGGTCGACCCCAAGAGCCTCAAGTGCCATAAGCTTCGCGAGTACGAGCGCAAGGAGTACATGGAAAAGATTGCCCGTACCACGGGCCTGACGGTGACCAAGCTCAATCCGGCGACGGCGGCACTGGCCTCGGTGACGCAGAAGTTGAAGGCTCACCGTCACCAGATCACGCAGCTCGAGCGCACGCTCAACACCATGTGCGGCACCACGACGACCAAGCGTCGCCGTTCGCTCACGCACGGGCGGCAGCTGGTGCTCTCGACATTGCAAAACCATCCCGAGCTTGCCCAGAACATGCAGGTGAGCACGCCGGAATGCGATTTTGACAAGTGCACGTCGTGCGGCGAGTGCGTCAATGTATGCCCCACGTTCGCCTGCGATTTGGTAGGAAGCGGCCGCTTTGCGTTGGAGTCCACGTATTGCTTGGGCTGCGGCGCCTGCGTCAAGGTGTGCCCCGAGCATGCGCTCAAGCTGGTCGAGCACGATGCGTCCAATCTGGTCGTTGTCGACCCCGAGGCCGAGGAAAAGGCCGCTCAGAAGGCCAAGGCCCACGAAGAGGCCCAGAAGGTCAAGGCCGAGGCAAAGGCCAAGCTGGACAAGATGCTCGACCAGGTGGAGAAGCTCGCGGACTAGTCAGCGAGCTCTATCTCTGCTTCATTTGCGCCGCCGCGGTGTCCGGATTCGCCCGGATGCTGCGGCGGCGCTATACTTATACGGTTTGAAGTACCTGTACCAAAAGGAGCTGTCGTGTCCCTTTCCATCGGTATCGTGGGCCTGCCCAACGTGGGCAAGTCGACGCTGTTCACCGCGCTTACCAAAAAGACCGGCCTTGCCGCCAACTACCCGTTTGCCACGATCGACCCCAACGTGGGTATCGTCGATGTGCCCGATAGCCGCCTGCAAAAGCTCGCCGACATCGTTAACCCCGGCCGCATTGTGCCGGCGACGGTCGAGTTTGTCGACATCGCTGGCCTGGTGAAGGGTGCCAACGAGGGCGAGGGCCTGGGCAACCAGTTCTTGGCAAACATCCGCGAGACCGACGCCATCTGCGAGGTCGTGCGCTACTTTAAGGACCCCAACGTCATGCGTGAGGTGGGCCGCACGGGCGAGTTCGTCGATCCCGCCGGCGATGCCGACACCATCATGACCGAGCTCATCCTGGCCGACATGGGCACGCTCGAGAAGCAGCTGCCCAAGCTCGAGAAGGAGGCCAAGCGCGACAAGGAGCTCATGCCCAAGTTTGAGGTCGCCAAGCGCCTGCTTGCCTGGCTCAACGAGGGCAAGCGCGCCGCGTCCATGGAGATGACCGACGAGGAGCGCGCCGCTGCCAAGGGCTTGTTCCTGCTCACCATGAAGCCCATCCTGTATGTGGCCAACGTAGACGAGGACATGCTCAACGAGGACCTGACGCCCATTGATGGCGTCAAGCCGCTGCCCATCTGCGCCAAGATTGAGGCCGAGCTTTCCGAGCTCGATCCCGAGGACGCCGCCGACTACCTGGAGAGCCTGGGCCTGGAGCAGCCCGGTCTGGACGTGCTCGCGCAGGCGGCCTATAAGCTGCTCGGTCTGCAGTCGTTCTTTACGGCTGGCGAGATGGAGGTCAAGGCCTGGACGGTTCGTCAGGGCGCGACCGCCCCGCAGGCCGCCGGCGTCATCCACACCGATTTTGAACGCGGCTTTATTAAGGCCGAGGTTATTGGCTACGACGACTACATCGAGCTCGGTGGCGAGCAGGGCGCCAAGGCTGCCGGCAAGCTGCGCATCGAGGGCAAAGACTATGTCATGGCCGATGGCGACGTCGTGCACTTCCGCTTTAACGTGTAAGGACGACGCATATGTTTAAATATGGCAAAAAAGCTGGCTACATGGGTATTGCGCTGCTCGTACTTGCGGTGATTCCGCTGGTGGTCGCAGCGTGTGTTATCCCCAACATTGGTCCCGAGGTGGCAACGAAGTTTAATGCCGCCGGCGAGGCGACGCGCTGGGGCAAGAGCTACGAGCTGCTGGCGTTGCCGGTGCTCAATCTGCTGCTGAGCGTGGCGACGTACTTTACGGCGGGACGCCAGGCAAAGAACAATGATGACTCCGCCGCCATGGCGCGCATCGTGTGCGAGCGCTACCTGCGCAACGGTTGCATCACGGGTGTGTTCCTCAATGTGATCAACGTCTACTTTATGTATTCGGCGATTACCGGTATGGGCTTTGGCTTTGGTTTCTAGCTTGTCCTTTTAGGCAACGAGCCTGCACGCATATTCAATGGCTGCTGCGAGGCCGCCGCTTGATCGTGGTTTAAAGACCATGTCGGCGGCGGCCTCGTTTTCGTATCCGGCACCGCGAAGGGCGAGCGCGATACCGGCTTCCAAGAGAAGAGGCAGACCGCGCTGGCTGGTTGCGATTACGGTAGCCTGATTGAGCGAGCAGCTGTGCGCTTGGCATCGGATGGCAAGTTCACCTTGCGCCGGGCAAGGGACCAGAACAGCGGCGACGCGACTTGATAGCAATGCAAATGCCGTGCGCTCATCGGGCGAAAGACATTCTGCTTCAACGACGACGAGCTTGGGCGGTGCGCTGTTTGTACGAAGCGTGGCTCGGTACGTGCGGACCGAAGAACCCGACATAGAAAACTCCTGTGTATTCGGCAAAACGTAAACTATAGTTTACGTTTATGTTCGGCTCCATTTCAAACTCGGCTGCATGGACGAACGTGCGAAACAGATTCTTGGCAGGCGGGTCGAAGAGACACGCAGAGACCTTGGTATCTCCAAGGTTGATTTTTGTGTGGCGACAGGAATCAGCCGACCCTACCTCGACCGAATCGAAGATGGGACGGCAAACTTCACGCTCAAGGTTCTATTTAAGATCGCGCCCGCACTCGGCATGACGGTGTCAGAGCTTCTCGAGGGTATCGAATAGGGGATACTCGTCGACAACTGAATTACGCCATCGGGATGCGGTCGTGGTTGACTTGGCTGTAGAACAGGCGCTGGATCTCGGCGGCATCGCGTGACTGGCCGAGTGCCCACATGGTTTTGGCCACGAGCGTCTCGGTGGTCATGTCGTCGCCGCGCAGAATGCCCGGATGATCGGCGTAGGCACGGCCGACCTCATAAACACCCAGGTCAAGGCCCTCCTCGGGGACCTGCGTGGTCATAACGACGGTGCGACCCGAACCGACCCAGCGAAAAATCGCCTCCTGGAATGACTCGCCGGACTCACCAAACTCGGGAATACCGCCAATGCCAAAGGTCTCAAGAATTACAGCATCGTAGCTATCGGCAAGGGCGTCCAGGATACCCGGGTTCACGCCGGGCGTGAGCTTAAGGACAAACACGCGCGGGTCGATGCTGTCGTAGAAACGCACCGGGTTTTCGCCCTGATGCGTGCCGTGAAGCCCGTTGCGCACAATGCGGTCGTTGCGGATGTAGGCAATGGGCGGATAGTTGACACTAATGAACGCGTTAAAGCTCATGGTGCGCTGCTTGCGGGCGCGCGTGCCGGCAATGGCGACGCCGCCAAACACGATCGAGACGTCGTGTGAATGCTCGTCGAGCGCATAGAGCAGGCTCTGGTACAGGTTGAGCTTGGCATCGGTAAAGGGGTTACCCATGGGCTTTTGCGAGCCGGTGAGTACGATGGGCTTGGGACTGTCCTGAATCAGATAGGAAAGCGCTGCCGCGGTGTAGCTCATGGTGTCGGTGCCGTGCAGGACCACAAAGCCGTCGTGATCGGCATAGCCTTCGACGATGACATCGCGGATGCGCATCCAGTCGCTCGGGCGCATATTGGTGCTGTCGATGTTCATGGGCTGCACGACGTCGAGCTCGCAGAGGCCCGAGATCTCGGGGACGCTCTGGGCGAGTTCCTCACCGGTCAGGGCGGGGGAGAGGCCGTTACCGTCCTCGGTCGATGCGATGGTGCCGCCCGTGGCGATGAGAAGGATGCGCTTCATGCTGGTATTCCTATCGTATTTGCCGCCACAGAGGCGGAGTCGTTCGGCAGTATTGTGGCACAGGGCGTCCAATGTTCAAACGTATTACATCATCTGTAACGTTTGGTAACACTTCAATTGCCGTCAAATAGGGGCCCTGGTCGTGCGTTTGCCGTGCACTGATGGCTGCGAGGGACGAGAAACCCCATATAACGTGTACACTATGAAAGCAATTTTCGTTTATTCGCGCGGGTGGGCACCGGCTCCCCGCCAACAAGAGGGGGAAACCATGGATCAAAAGGCTTCCGCAAAGGTCCTCGTACTCGACTTTGGTGCGCAGTACGGTCAGCTCATTGCCCGTCGCGTCCGCGACCTCAACGTGTATTCCGAGATTGTTCCCTGCGACATCTCGGCCGATGAGATTCGCGAGATGAACGCCTCTGCGCTCATCCTTTCCGGCGGCCCGGCTTCTGTGTATGCCGAGGACGCTCCGTCCATCGATCCTGCCATCTTTGACTTGGGCCTTCCTGTCCTGGGCTTTTGCTACGGCCATCAGATCACGGCCGTGACGCTCGGCGGCAAGGTCGGCCATTCCGAGGTGGGCGAGTACGGCCGCGCTACCATTACGCGCACGGCAGGCGCCAAGCTCTTTAACTCCACGCCCATGGAGCAGACCGTGTGGATGAGCCATCGCGACGCCGTGTCCGAGGTGCCCGAGGGCTTTACCGTTACCGCCAGCACCGACGTGTGCCCGGTTGCCGCCATGGAGTGCGTCGAGCGCAAGATCTTCACCACGCAGTTCCACCCCGAGGTCAAGCATTCCGAGTACGGTCAGCAGCTGCTGAGCAACTTCCTGTTTGAGATTTGCGGCCTGGAGCCCAACTGGAGCATGGACAACCTGGTCGAGACCATGACGGCCGAGTTCCGCGAGAAGGTCGGCAACGACCGTGTGATTCTGGCCCTGTCCGGCGGCGTCGACTCCTCCGTCGTGGCTGCGCTGGGCGCCCGCGCCGTAGGCAAGCAGATGACCTGCGTGTTCATCAACCACGGCCTGCTGCGCAAGGGCGAGCCCGAGCAGGTGGAGGAGGTCTTCACCAAGCAGTTTGACGTCGATTTTATCCACGTTCACGCCGAGGACCGCTATGCCGAGCTTCTGGCTGGCGTGACCGAGCCCGAGGAGAAGCGCCGCATCATCGGTACGCAGTTCTGGAAAGAGTTCTTCGCCGTGGCGCAGCAGCTCGAGACCGATGGCAAGCCGGTTAAGTATCTGGCTCAGGGCACCATCTACCCCGACATCATCGAGTCCGGCGCTCGCAAGACGGGCGGCAAGACGGCCACCATCAAGAGCCATCACAACCTGATCCCGTTCCCCGAGGGCGTGCACTTCGACCTCATTGAGCCGCTCGACCATTTCTTTAAGGACGAGGTCCGCGCGCTTGGTCTGGCAC
>CABSNK010000039.1 GCA_902479075.1 uncultured Collinsella sp. | reverse complement strand
GCCGTGGTCTTGTTGTTGATGACGCCGATGGCCATCTCGTCGGCGATGATGCCGGCGATGGTCTCGACCGGGGTGTCGCCGGGGATGGCAATCATGTCCAGGCCGACGGAGCACACGCAGGTCATGGCCTCGAGCTTCTCGAGCGAAAGCGCGCCGGCCTCGACGGCGGCGATCATGCCGGCGTCCTCGGACACGGGGATAAAGGCGCCCGAGAGGCCGCCCACGCTGGAGCTGGCCATGACGCCGCCCTTCTTGACGGCATCGTTGAGCATGGCGAGCGCGCAGGTCGTGCCGGGGCCACCGCAGGTGCCCACGCCGATGATCTCGAGGATGCGCGCGACGGAGTCGCCGATGGCGGGCGTGGGAGCCAGCGACAGGTCGACAATGCCCTTCTCGACACCCAGGCGATGGGCGGCCTCGCGGCTCATGAGCTCGCCGGCACGGGTGATCTTAAAGGCGGTCTGCTTGATCTTCTCGGCGACCTCCATCATCGATGCGGAATCGGGCAGCGTCTCCAGGGCTGCGGCCATAACGCCGGGGCCCGAGACGCCTACGTTGATGACGGCGTCGGCCTCGCCACCGCCGTGGACGGCGCCCGCCATAAACGGGGAGTCCTCGACCATGTTGGCAAAGCAGACAAACTTGGAGGCGCCAACGGAATCCTCGTCTGCCGTAAGCTTGGCGGCATCGATGATGGTCTGAGCCGCCATGAGCACGGCATCCATGTTGATACCGGCGCGCAGGCTGGCGACGTTGACGCTGGAGCAGACGCGGCTGGTGGCGGCGAGCGCCTGGGGGATGGACTGGATGACACGGCGGTCGGCGTCGCCGATGCCCTTCTGGACGAGCGCGGAGAAGCCGCCTAGGTAATCGATGCCGAGGGTCTCGGCCGCGCGGTCGAGGGCGTGCGCGATGGGGGTGAGGTCCTCATCCTTGCAGCATGCGGCGATCTGCGCCACCGGGGTGACGGAAACGCGCTTGTTGACGATGGGGATACCGTACTCGCGCTCGAGGTTCTCGGCGGTCTCGACCAGGTGCTCAGCCGTGTGCGTCACGTGGTCGTAGATCTTCGTGCACATGCGGTCGAGGTTCTCGTCACCGCAACCCATGAGCGAAACACCCATGGTGATGGTCCTGATGTCGAGGTTCTGCTCCTCAACCATGCCGCGGGTTTCCGCGATTTCTGCGGGCGTGATCGCCATCCTTGCGCTCCTATCTGCCAAACGAGCATAGTCTTATCTATTCTAACGTGCCGCACGTGCCAAGTGGCGCATGCGGCACGTTTTGGTGCTGGGTTGTTTCCGTTGTGTTACTGCCCAAAGACCTCTTCGGCGATACGAGCGCTTTCGGCGGCGTCTTTGGCATAGTAGTCCGCGCCGATCTGCTTGGCGTATTCGGGGGTGAGTACGGCGCCGCCTACGATGATCTTGACGCCCGGCACTTCGGCATGGAGCAGTTTGATGGTCTCCTCCATGGCGACGACCGTGGTGGTCATAAGCGCCGAAAGACCGACGAGCTTGATGTCACGCTCCCGTACGGTCTTGAGCACCTCTTGCGGGTCGACGTCGCGGCCTAGGTCAAAGACGGTATAGCCGTAGTTATCGAGCAGCATCTTGACGATGTTCTTACCGATGTCGTGGATGTCGCCCTTGACGGTGGCCACGCAGATTTTGCCCTTGTCGGCAATCTCGCCGGCGGGCATCAGGCGCTTGATGGTGTCAAAACCCACGCGCGCGGCCTCGGCCGAGGCCATAAGCTGCGGCAAGAAGAACTTGCCCTGGTCAAAGAGGACTCCGACCTCATCGAGGGCGGGGATAAAGTGATTGTTGATGAGGTCCATGGCGTCATGGTCGGCCAGCAGGCGCTCGGTCTCGGCCGCGATTTCGCCCTTGCGGCCCGAGACGACCATGCGACGAATCGGGTCGTCGTTGCCGTCGGTGCCGGCGGTGCCAGCAGCGGGCGCGGCGTCGGTCGATGCTGCCTGAGCCGCCGCCGGGTTCGCGGCGATCTTGTACGGATCGGTCCAGCCGGCGTAGCGCTCGATGTATCCGGTCGAGCCCTCGTCTTCAACGCTCAGCACGCGATAGCTGTAGACGGTATCCATAAAGCGCTTGGAGCCCGGGTTCATGATGGGGGCGTCCAGGCCCGCGCCAAAAGCGGCAGCCAAAAAGACCGAGCCCAGCAGCGGGCGGGCAGGCAGACCAAAGCTGATGTTCGACACGCCGAGCGCGCATTTGACGCCCAGACGCTCTTTGCACAGGGACATGGCGCGCAGGATCTGTTCGGCCTGGCGTTGATTGGTCGAGGCGGTCATGACCAGACAGTCGATGAGGATGCGGTCCGGTCCGATGCCGTAACGGGCAGCCTCGGTTACGATGCGCTCGGCGATGGCGAAGCGAGCCTCGGCGGTATCGGGGATGCCGTCTTCGTCGAGCGTGAGGCCGACAACGTTGGTGCCGTAGTGGGCGACTAGGGGAAAGATCTCGTCCATGATTTGCTGTTTGCCATTGACCGAGTTGATGATGGGCTTGCCGGCGTAGCGGCGCACGGCTGCCTCGACGGCTGCGGGGTCGGTGGAGTCGATCTGCAGCGGCAGCAGCGTGGAGCCCTGGAGCTGCTCGGTCGCCTGTTGGATGATCTTGACCTCGTCGATCTCGGGCAGGCCCACGTTGACGTCCAGGATGTCGGCGCCCTGTTCCTGCTGGCTGATGCCCTGGCTCACGACGTAGTCTAGGTCGCCGTCGCGCAGGGCCTGTTGCAGGCGCTTTTTGCCGGTGGGATTGATGCGCTCGCCGATGACGGCGATCTTGTGGCCGTCGCAGGGGAGGTCCACGACCGTCTGGGCGCTCGTGACCGACATACTGGGCTTGCGGTGACGCGGGCTGGGTGTGTGGTTGTCGATAAGCGTGCGCAAGGCCGCCATGTGCGCCGGCGTGGTTCCGCAGCAACCGCCCACGACGCTCACGCCGTCGGCGATCATGCCGGCGACGGCCTTGGCGTATTCGGGGGCCTGGATGTCAAAGACGGTATTACCGTCGTCGTCCACGTGGGGCAGTCCCGCATTGGCCTGCACCATAACGGGCTTGTCGGTGACGGTGAGCATACGCGCGGCGAGTCCTCGGAGCTCGGCCGGGCCCTGGCTGCAGTTGATGCCCAGGACGTCAGCGCCGATGGCGTCGAGCGTGATGGCGGCAACCTCGGGACTCGTACCCAGGAAGGTGCGACCGTCTTCCTCAAAGGTCATTGTGGCAAAGACAGGCAGGTCGGAGTTCTCGCGGCAGGCGAGGACGGCGGCCTTGATCTCGGCAAGGTCGGTCATGGTCTCGATAATAAAGAGGTCCACGCCCGCGTCGACGCCGGCGCACACTTCCTCGGCAAAGAGGTCATAGGCCTCGTCGAAGCTCAGAGTGCCCAAGGGGCGAAGCAGCGCGCCGATGGGGCCGATATCGCCGGCGACGTAGCGGGCACCGGCCGCGCGGGCGCAGGCGACGGCGGCGGCAAAGACATCTGCCACGGTGGCGGCGCCATCGAGCTTGTGGGCGTTGGCACCAAAGGTGTTGGCGGTGATCACGTCGCAGGCGGCCTCGACGTACTGACGCTGAATATCGGTAATGACCTGGGGCTCCTCAAAGTTGAGCAACTCGGGCAGGGCGCCGGCTTTCATGCCGGCCGCCTGCAGCATGGTGCCCATGCCACCGTCGAACAGCAGGTGTCCCGTGCCCTCGATGGCGGCGCGCAGGCGATCGTCCTTAATGCGAAGGTCGTCGATTGTGCGCGTCTTGTATGCAGCGCCATTACGACGTGCGGCATCAACGGGTGCCGCCAATGCAGTGCCGTCAGAATCATGAGTGATAAGCGGAGTAAACATCGAGGGCTCCTAATGGCTGGAATAGCAGGTGGTGTGGGCGGCGCGGAAGCGGCAGTGCTTGCGCATGCGGCAGATATTGCAGGTAGGGCGGCTCTGGGCGTCGTGGACCTCGCCGTCAAATAGACCGATCACTGCGGTCACGCTCTTGGTGGGCATGAGCAGGCTGGTGGGTGTGACGGTAAGCCCGATGAGCCGCGTAGCGTTGAGCGCAGCAACGATTGAGCGCTGGGCCGTAAGCGGGCAGTCGCCGTAGCCGGGACTAAAGCGCCAGTTGCCGGCGAGTCCGTGTGCGGCGGCCGCAGCCTTGACCTGTTGGTCCATCTGCTCGACGGCGGCCTCTACATAGGCGGAGCATGCGGCATCGAGCACGGCTCCCTCTAGGGGCTGCTGGGCTCCCGTGGTGCGCAGGCGACGCTCGGCGTCCATGCCGAGGGTGCATGCCATGAGTGCGGCAAAGCGGGCGTCTTTGAGATGTCGATAGATATCGCGACCGCGCAGCTCAACGTTGGTGCCGACCAAGCGAATGCAAGGCTTGCTCTGTTCATCGACGCTCGTGGCATCGATGGCAAATACGCGGCGCACGCCACGGGGCTCAATGTCCAGTTCCAGACGTTCAACGACAAGCTCAATACGCTGCGACAGCTCGGGCTCAATCTGCTGACCGCCGTAGCCCAGGTAGCGCAGCATCTCGGCACGGTCGACTCGGGGGCGATGGGCGGCATCGATACGGTAGAGCGCCGGCGACGCAAGGTCGGCCGGCACTTCACCAAAAGCTGTATCGATGTGCGGTTTTTCCATTACCCCAGGCGCTCCATAATGGTTGCGGCGATCGCAGGACGATTCATAGTGTACAGGTGCAGACCGTCGGCACCGTGCTCCTTGAGGTCGCAAAGCTGACGGGCAGCATAATCTACACCGGCTGCCTGCAGGCTCTTGGGGTCGTTCTCGTATTTGGCGAGAATCTTGATGACGGGGGAGGGCAGCGACGCGCCGCACATAAAGACCATACGGCTGATCTGCGACTTGCCCATAAACGGCATGATGCCCGCGGTAATGGGCACGGTGATACCGGCCTTGTCGGCAAGCTCGCGAAAACGGTAGAAGCACTCGTTATCAAAAAAGAGCTGCGTCACAAAGAAGCTCGCGCCGGCGTCCTGTTTTTGCTTGAGGTGCTCGACCGAGAGGTTGAGATCCTCGCAGGCAATGTGGCCCTCGGGGTAGGCTGCGGCGCCCACGCAAAAGCCGGCGTCGACGAGCTCGGGGATAAGGTCGCGGGCGTAGGCGTAGTCTGAGGCGGGCTTGTCGTCCTCGGTCGCGCCGGCGGGAAGATCACCACGCAGGGCCAGCACATTTTCTACGCCGGCGGAGCGGTATTCATCGATCTTGGCGGCGATATCGGCATGCGTGCGGCCCACGCAGGTGAGGTGCGCTATCGAGGGCGTATCGAATTCGCTCGAAATCATATGCGCGATGGGAGCGGTGGTGGCACCGTTACCCGAGCCGCCGGCCGAACAGGTAACCGAGACAAAGCTCGGCGAAAGCTTGCATAGATTGCCTGCCACCTCGCGAGCCGTGTCGAGGGTAAGCTCGCCCTTGGGCGGGAACATCTCAAACGAAACAGGTGCGGTGCCCTGGGATGCTGCCTGCTTAAAAACCTCGTCGACGCGCATATCGTGCTCCTCTAGATACGTAATAGTGTGATGTGTTGTAAGGATTCTACAGCACCACTGTGCCACGGTGGAGTTTCACTCGCTATTTGGGGATACCAATCGAAAATGCTTCGCTATCGGCATTTCCTATAACAGGGCGGTCAATGTAGGATGGGGACTATATTGAATGGTATCTGATGCGAAATACCAGTTAATAGAGCCCCATCCTACATTGACTACCCTTAAACCATGGGGAGAGGTCTGCAATTTATGCAGTTGATTGGCTGTTGAGGGTGGCAACGCCGCCTCGATAGGGTAACCTCATTGATTGGTTTCGCGACAGCAACATAACGGTAATGTCGCGGAAACACGGCGAGTCTAAGCTGTGACTCGTTCGTTAGTAATCAACACCGCTTCTCACGCGGTGCCGATACGAAGGGAGTTCCGTATGGCCGAACTTACTGACCGCTTCGGGACCATGGTGTTCTCTGAGGAAGTCATGAAGGACTACCTCCCCAAGGACATTTGGAAGCGCCTTGCTGCAACCCTCGAGGGCGGTGAGCCGCTCGACCTGGATGTGGCCAACGCCGTTGCCCATGCCATGAAGGTCTGGGCCATCTCCAAGGGCGCGACGCACTACGCGCACTGGTTCCAGCCGCTTTCGGGCATTACTTCCGAGAAGCACGACAGCTTCCTGGAGCCCAACCACGACGGCACCGCCATTACCAAGTTTACGGGCAAGAACCTCATCCAGGGCGAGCCCGATGCCTCGAGCTTCCCCAACGGCGGCCTGCGTGCTACCTTCGAGGCCCGTGGCTACACCGCTTGGGACCCCACTAGCCCCGCCTTCATTAAGGACGATGTCCTGTGCATCCCCACGGCTTTCTGCTCCTACACGGGCGAGGCCCTGGACAAGAAGACCCCGCTGCTGCGCTCCATGACCGCGCTCTCGCGTGAGTCCAAGCGCGTTTTGGCGCTGTTTGGCAAGACCCCCAAGAAGGTCGTTCCTTCCGTGGGCGACGAGCAGGAGTACTTCCTGATCAAGAAGGACGCCTACCGCAAGCGCAAGGACCTGGTCATCACCGGCCGCACCCTCTTTGGCGCTGCTCCCTGCAAGGGTCAGGAGCTCGAGGAGCACTACTTTGGCGCTATCCGCCCCACCGTCTCGGCCTATATGAAGGACCTGGACGATGAGCTGTGGGCGCTCGGCATTCCCGCCAAGACCAAGCACAACGAGGTCGCTCCCTGCCAGCATGAGCTCGCACCGGTCTATGGCGAGGTCAACGAGGCCATCGACCAGAACCTGGTCATGATGGAGAAAATGAAGCTCATTGCCTCCCGCCACGACTTGGTTTGCCTGCTGCACGAGAAGCCCTTTGAGGGCATCAACGGTTCGGGCAAGCACAACAACTGGTCGCTTGGCACCGAGTCCGAGAATCTGCTCGATCCGGGCGACACCCCGCTCGACAACCTGCAGTTCATCGTCTTCCTCACCGCGGTAATCGAAGCCGTCGATAACTATCAGGAGCTCCTGCGTGCCTCTGTTGCCTCGGCCGGCAACGATCATCGTCTGGGTGCCAACGAGGCTCCTCCGGCGATTATGTCCATCTTCCTGGGCGACCAGCTTACCGAGGTCGTCGAGAAGATCATCGATGGCAAGGCTTCCGTCCATGCCACGCGCGGCGTGCTCGACCTGGGCGCCGATACCCTGCCCAAGCTGATGCAGGACAACACCGACCGCAACCGCACCTCCCCGTTTGCCTTCACCGGCAACAAGTTCGAGTTCCGTGCCTGCGGCTCCGAGCAGAACGTCTCCGACTCCAACCTGGTGCTCGATGCCGCCGTGGCCAAGTCGCTCAAGTCCTTCGCCGACGCGCTTGAGGGTACGCCCGAGGATGAGTTCCAGGACGCTGCGCTCGAGTACTGCAAGAAGGTCCTGACCGACCACCAGCGCATCTTGTTCTCCGGTGACGGCTACTCCGACGAGTGGCCCGTTGAGGCCGAGAAGCGCGGCCTTGCCAACAACAAGACCACGGCCGACGCCCTGCCCGCCTTTGTTTCCGATAAGGCCATCGCGCTCTTTGAGGAGACGGGTGTCCTGACCAAGGCCGAGGCCCAGTGCCGCTACGACTGCAAGCTCGAGAAGTACAACAAGCTCATGAACATCGAGGCTACCACGATGGTTCGCGAGGCGCGTCGTACCTATCGCCCGGTCATTACCGCCTATGCCACCAAGGTCGCTAAGGGCCTTGAGACTATTCGTGCCGCCGGCGCCGAGGCCGCCATGCAGTGCGAGCAGAACACGCTCAACAAGCTCTGCAACGGCATCACCACCATCAACGACTCCATCAAGGCGCTTGACGCCGTGCATCAGAAGGCTGAGGCCCTCGATGGCCAGGAGCAGGCCAACGTGTACGCGCACGAGGTCGTTCCCGCTATGGATGCGCTGCGTGCCGCCGTGGACGCCATGGAGGAGATCGTGGCAGCCGACTACTGGCCGGTCCCGACCTACGACGACATCCTGTTCTACGTGTAGGGCGTAACTGACATATCGTCACGGTATTGAGCCGGGGTCCGCATCATGCGGGCCCCGGTTTTTGTTCAAGACTTTAGTCCGCTGGCCGCGCAGCGGCCAGCTTTAAACCACCCGCTACGCGGGTGGAGACAAACG
>CABSNK010000038.1 GCA_902479075.1 uncultured Collinsella sp. | reverse complement strand
GGCCCGTGGGTTATACCCTAAGAGCAAACCACCCTTTTTAAGGGTGGTTCTGATTGGGAGACGATGCTGTCTGCCATTATCCGTGCGGGTTTTGAAATCAACGGTACGTGGCCGATGCGTACCGAGAAGCCAGGCCGTACCATCGGCAACGGCACCAACGCTCTCGCGTCCTCCATCGTCCTCGTCTGCCGCAAACGCCCCGAGGATGCCCCCATGGGCACTCGTCGCGACTTCGTGATGGCGCTCAAGCGTGAGCTGGGACCTGCGCTCGATAAACTTCGTTCTTCGAACATCGCGCCTGTTGACCTTGCTCAGTCGGCTATTGGACCTGGTATTGGCGTGTATTCGCGCTACAGCCAGGTGCTCGAGGCCGACGGTAGCCCCATGACGGTGCGTGCGGCGTTGCAGCTTATCAACCAAGAGGTCGATGCGTACTTTAGCGACCAGGATGGCGAGCTCGATTGCGAGAGCCGCTTCTGTGTCGATCTTTATACGCAGAAAGCCTTTGACACCATTAAATTTGGTGAAGCCGACGTGCTCGCCCGTGCCAAGAACGTCTCTATCGAAGGTTTAGCGGCACAGGGGCTTCTTGCTTCCGTTAAGGGCAATGTGCACTTGCTCGATCGTAGCGAGGTGTCGGAGCGCGTTGACTTTAAGGCGCCTACTTGGCTTACGACCCAGCAGCTTACGCATGCGCTCGAGGAGGGCGGTGTTACGGCTTGCGCCAAGATCGTTAGCCAGACACTTGGTGGCCGTGCGGATGGTGCCAAGGCGCTGGCGTATCGCCTCTTTACCATTGCGGACAAGCGCAACTGGCAGCAGGAGGCCTTCGCGTACAACTCGCTTGTTACGGCATGGCCCGAGATTCAGTCAAAGGCTGCGCAGCTTGCTGTCGAGCGTCCCATGCAAGACTCGCTTTTCGATTAAGTCCCAAGGAGATAAACCATGGAGAACAACGCTAATAACTGCGATCTTCTCAATAAGGGCTTTGACCTTTTGCTCGAGGCCCTTGATCCTTATGTGATGCGCGAGCTTACCCAGGCATACGGCAATGATTTTTGGCAGGTCGGTGTGCTCAACAAGCTCTACGACGACCAAAAGCGCAACCTGCCAGCATCGGGTGACTATGCCACTCTTGCTGACTCGCTCGATATTGCCCTGTGCTTGCTGCTCATTGACATCAACTGGCGCGATGTGTTTCGCCTTAGGTTGCCTCAGGATTGCAAGAACTACGTCATGGAGCTCAAGGGCGTTCGCAACAAGGTTGCGCATCGCGGTATGGGAGGTATCTCGGACAGCGACGCATGGCGTGCGCTCGATACCATGAGTCGTTTGGCTGAGCAGATTGATCAGGATACCACGGCGCAACTCAACGCAATGCTTCGCGAGGTTCGCTATGGCAGCGCCGACGGCTCGACGGCAGTGACAACAAATGTTGATGCTGGCGTGGACGCCCCGGCACCTCGCAGGAAATCACTCGAGCAAACCAAGGCCGTTCGTGGCCTGCCTAGTTGGCGCGATGTCATGGAACCCCATATGGATGTTGCTGAGGGGCGCTATAGGAATGCCGAGTTTGCTGCCGACCTTGCCCAGGTGGCGCGCGGCAAGGGCGAGTTGGAGTACCGCGACCCGGTCGAATTTTTCAATCGAACGTATGTGACCGAGGGCATGAAGGGCCTGCTCGTGCAGTCGTTGCGCCGCGTGGCTGGTCTCGACGGCGAGCCCGTTATTCAGCTTAAGACCGCGTTTGGTGGCGGCAAAACGCACAGCATGCTTGCGCTTTACCATATGATGCGCAGCCGTTCGCGTTTGGGGCAAATCGCTAATATCGCTTCCGTGCTCGAGGAGGCGGGCGTTGCCGAAGTCCCTGAGGTGCATGTTGCTGTGCTCGTGGGCACCTCTATCAATCCGGCAAAAGCTATGCGTCCGGCTACCATGCCTGGCATTATGGTCAACACGCTTTGGGGTCATATGGCATACCAGCTTGCAGAATCCGCTGGCAGGCCCGAGCTCTATGACTATGTGAAAGATGCTGATAAGAAGGGCGTCTCGCCGGGATCTGCTGCTCTGACTGAATTATTCGACGATTGCGGCTGCTGCCTTGTCCTTATGGACGAGCTCGTTGCCTATGCCAAGAAGATTTATGGCGTCGATGGACTTAACGCTGGCAGCTTCGACAACTTCATCACCTTTATTCAGGAGCTCACCGAGGCAGCACGCGCTTCGAAGCGCAGCCTGGTCGTAGCCTCTATTCCCGAATCTGACAACGAGATCGGTGGCGAGGCGGGCCAGCGAGCTTTGGAGCAGATTGAGCACACCTTTGGGCGCATGGAAGCTATTTGGAAGCCCGTGGCGGCAAACGAAGGATTCGAGGTTGTGCGCCGCAGGCTTTTCCTTGACTGCAAGGATGATGCCGCTCGCGATGAAGTGTGCGCGACATTTAGCAAGATGTACAACGAAAATACTGCGGACTTCCCGGTGGAGTCGCGCGAGCTTGAATATCGCGATCGCATGGTTTCCTGCTATCCGATTCACCCTGAAGTGTTCGATCGTCTCTACGAGGACTGGGCAACGCTCGAAAAGTTTCAACGTACCCGTGGCGTGTTGCGCTTAATGGCGTCGGTTATCCACGAGCTGTGGATGAACCAGGATCCTTCGCCGATGATTATGCCGGGGTCGTTCCCCCTTGATGTGCCCGGCGTGCGCGATGAGCTCACGCGCTATCTTGATGACAACTGGAATGCAGTTGTTGATTCCGAGATCGACGGCAAGCAGTCCGTTCCGTATCGCAATGACGGCAACAATACTCGTTACGGCAATCTTTTGGCTTCGCGTCGCGTCGCACGTACCATCATGCTCGGCAGTGCTCCCGACGTGGGCGGTCAATCCGTCCGCGGTATCGAGCGCGCGCATATTCGCTTGGGCACGGTCCAGCCTGGCGAGAACATCTCCGTATTCAACGATGCCCTGGGCACGCTGCAGACATCTTCGTCTTTCCTGTATAGCGACGTCAACGGAAACCGTTTTTGGTACGATACGCGCCCCACGTTGCGCAAAGTTGCCGATGACCGCGCCCAACAGGTCAAGGACTCTGAGGCGCTCTATGAAGTCGAGAGTCGCCTAAAGAGGCTGCGCAAGGTCGATCCCTTCTCGGGCATTCATGTATGTCCCGCAAGCTCGCTTGACGTTCCGGATGATCAGACGCTGCGCCTGGTGGTGCTGACGCCGTCTGCCAATCACCGTGGAAAAACGGCCGATTCCGCGGCACTCACCTTGGCATCGGAGATACTCTCAAATCGCGGTACGTCTCCGCGTACGTACAAGAATATGGTTGTGTTCGCCGCTGCGGACGCATCTTACTATGCACAACTCCTAAGTGAGGCGAAACAATACCTTGCTTGGGATTCCATCAAGAAAGATCGCGAGTCGCTGAACCTTGATGTGGCACAGACGCGCGAGACTGACCAGAGTGTGAGACGTGCCGATGAATCGCTCGAGATAAAGATCCAGGAGGCCTATAGTTGGCTTATTTATCCGCGTGTTGACCTTTTCAGCAACTCGATGGATATCGTTTGGGAAGCAGAACACGTTGAGGGCGGCGGCGAAAATATCGTTGCCAAGATGGCGCGCAAGCTTGTTTCCGATGAGGCAGCCATCAAGACTTGGGCACCCGCCCTGCTTAAGATGGAGCTCGATCGAGTGCTCTGGAAGGAAGCGGACCACATCCAGATTAAGCGTCTGTGGGAGTTCCTGTGCTCTTATTGCTATCTTCCCAGGCTGTCGTGCTATGGCGTGCTCGAGGACGCGATTCAAAGGGGCCTGGGCTCAAAGGAATACTTTGGCCTTGCTGCTGGCTTCTCGGACGATCGCTATATGGAGCTGACGTTTGGTGAGCAGAAGCCATTTATTAACGAGAGCGACCTGCTGGTAAAGCCGACTGTGGCAACAAAGCAGATTGAAGAGGAAGAGGCTGCTGCTCGCGCTGCGGCTGTGGAGGCTGAGCAGAGCTCCGATGGCGGCGGGCATGGAATTGCGTTTGGCCCTACGACGAGCGAGACGGTGACGGATGCGGACGGCAGGACCACGGTTGTCGACACGACGCCAGTGGTGGTACAGCCCGCGAGGCAAAAGACATCCTTCCATATGACGGCAAAGCTCGACAACACTCGTGTCAATCGCAACATCCAGACCATCATGGACGAAGTGGTGAGTCAGCTAAACATGCTGGGCGGTGCCGACGTGCAACTTTCGTTTAGCGTTTCCGCTCATGTCGAAGACGGAATCCCCGTGCAAACAGTCCGAGCAATAAGCGAGAACTGCTCCACGTTGGGCATCAACGACTATAGGTTTGGGGAGTAAAAGCGCTGGCAGAGAATAGGACTGCCCCATCATTCCGCTACTCGAAATGATGGGGCAGGATGTGGCATGGCTGGCTATTCAACGGGCGCTAAATAAAGTGCTCTGCCGCGCAACGGCCGCACGTCACCATGGCGTCGCCTGCGTTCGTTTGCACCCTCGCAATTCTGCGCGCGGCACTCAGCAGCTCATACTCCCTCTGGCTCCACTGGCGCAGCTCGGCAGCCTCGGCGGCGTCGCGGCATAGGTCCAGGAATACCTCGGCCCCTTCGCAGAAGCACTCGCGGGCAAAGGTGCCGGATCCGTCCGCAACGCACACGCCGTCGGCGAAGAGCTTCCAGCTAGACGGCTCGCGCGAATCGTCTCCAAGAAGCTTGATCTGCAGCGCGTGCGGATTGCCGGCGGCGCAAAGCTCTTCCTCGAGCTTCTCCACCGTAAAGCGCATCTGGTGGGAGAGGCTGCTCTTGGCCATGGCCGAGGCGTAGCCATTCGGCTCGTCTAGAAGATGCATTCGTCTTGGCTTGGCTGCCAGGTTGTGGAAGTTGCGCTCACTGCGCACGGAGAAATTGTCCATACGGACTCCTTTCATCGATGTTGGCAGGGCCACCGTGCCTCTTGGCCGGCTGGCGTCGGGATCGTGGAGCCAACTCTCTACCCCGACTCTGGATAAAACGCGCCCGCTCCTTGCGGGCAAGATGGAGTCTATCAGCGCGCGCGGACAGAAATCAAGCGCCGCCTGCGAAATGACGTGCAAGCGACGCTTGATTGCGCGGCAATTATTCGGCAAACATCCGGAAAAGTGTCGAAAGCAGCCGTATGAAAATACGGAAAAGTGTCAAATTCGAGCCGCCCAAATTACGGAAAAGTGTCGAAATGAGCACCTAACAATCACGGAAAAGTGTATCATAGTGCTAAAACAGCACGTAATAAGGGGTGCGCTTATGCTGCAGAGAAAAGCGAAAGCACAATTTGAATCTTGGCTTGCCTCGTCGCCTAACAAGGCCCTTTTGGTCAAGGGCGCCCGACAGGTAGGAAAGTCATATCTGGTCAACGCGTTCGCACGTGAATCGTTCGAAAACGTCGTGACGTTCGACCTTATCGCCGACGCGTCCGTGCGCGATTCATTTTTGGCGGCAAAAAGCGCGGACGACCTGCTCATACGCATGTCTATCGCTGCGACGCAGCCGATGGTTGCCAACAAAACCGTCGTGGTTATCGACGAGGTGCAGCGATGCCCCAATGTGGTGACGTTTATCAAATACCTCGTGCAGCGCGGCGACTTTCGGTACATCCTCACCGGATCGCTCCTTGGTGTTGAGCTCGAGGGCATCGACTCGCTGCCGGTGGGGTATGTCGAGCAGGTCCAGATGTACCCGCTCGACTTTGAGGAGTTTTGCTGGGCAAATGGCGTTGGTGCCAGCGTGTTTGACATGCTCAGGGGCTGTTTAAAGGATGAGGGGGAGCTCCCTGGCTTCCTGTATGACCGCTTGCTCGATCTGTTCCATCAGTATGTGGTGGTGGGAGGCATGCCCGACGCGGTCAATTCCTTCTTGGCGACGCGCAACGTCGACGAGATTCGGAACATCCATCGCGATCTTCACGCCCTGTATCGCGATGACATCGCAAAGTACGCTCCGCCCGAGCTACGCTTGGTTATTCGAGATATCTATGATTTGATTCCCAGCGAGGCCGGCTCCAAAAACAAGCGATTCAAACTGTCATCGATTAACGGTGTCAAACGTTTTTCGCAGGTGACAGATCATTTTCTCTGGCTATCGGAGGCGGGTGTCGCGCTTCCCGTGTATAACGTAACGGCGCCCGTGGCACCCCTTTTATTGGGGGAGCAACGAAATCTGTTTAAGCTGTTTTACTTGGACACCGGAATGCTCATGTCGTCGTATTCCAAGAAGGTTGCCCAAGGGGTATTTGATGGCGAGGCAGAAGACGCCTTTGGCATGAACATGGGAGCGGCGTTTGAGGGCTTTGTTGCCCAGGAGCTCAAAGCCCATGGATTCAGATTGCGCTACTTTACATCGAAAAAGGTTGGCGAGCTCGATTTTGTCGAGGAGACGCTCGATGGGGAAGTGCTTGCCATCGAGGTCAAGTCGGGCAAGAGCTTTAGGTCCCATGCGGCGCTCGACAACGCGCTCGTGACGAAGGGTGTCGAAATCGACCGTGCTCTGGTGCTTGCTGAGTGCAACCTGCACCGCGATGGAGAGGTGTTGTATCTGCCCATCTTTATGGCGGGCCTCTTGGAGCCGTAACGCGTTGCCGGCTCTTTCAGCCCTCCTTTAACCTTCGCTACTCGTCTCCGTCGTTGGGGTCGCCCTTGAGGGTGTTGATGTGCAGGTACTGGTTGTCGTCCTCTTTTTGCTGCGTTGCCGATTCGGGCGCGGTGGGGCCACGGAACAGCTGGAATCCCTCAAACGCGATCACGCCGAGCAGAGCGATGATGATGGCGATAAAGACAACCTTTGCCGCCTGCGAAAACTCAGAAAAGCGCGGCGGCTCTTCCTCGGTGTAGTAGTCGGCAAAGCGCTCGTCATCGGTACCACGGGTATACGACGATGCCGAGGCTGCCTTTACGCTCGCTTGGTTGTAATCGGGAGCGGGCGTGGCGGCAAACGGGTCGCGAGAATAGCTGCTCGACGTTTGGCCGTAATCCTCGGTTTCGATGCGGCCGGCGCGAGGCTGTTCGCTCGGGCGGTTGACGTATGCTGCGGTGTTGTCGTATGCGGAGTCGCGCTCCTCGGCAGCTGCAAACAGCGGGTTGACCGGAATATCGAGCGCCGGCATGCCGGCCGAGGTCTCGTCCAGGTCGGCCGCGGCCCAAGAGTCGAAGGCAAACTGGCGGGTTGCAAAGTCGTCAAGATCCGCAACGGGCGGTTCGGGCGCATTGTGCTGTGCCGCGGCGATAAACGATGCCGTCTCGGTAGGATCGCCTGCCGAAGGGGTTTTGCCGCCCATGAGTTCATCGGCGGTCCAAGGTCGGTCGCTCATCACGTCGTCGAGGCTCAACGCAAACAGATCGTCTTCGCCCTCGTCAAACGCGTTTTTCGCATGCCTGGCGGTAGGCGCGGTGCCTCCGTGGCTGCTGCGCGATGCGTTGCTCGACCTCATCTTGTCCCATCCTTTCGAACTGTCTAGCCCTTCGATTATATGGAACTTGCCTTGTCACCGATGCCCGGATTCGTGCATTCAAGAACTCGTACTAAGGGGAGGATGGTTAAGGCGGGTCGTTTACTTGTCGTCAGCCTCTGCCTTGGCCTCGTTGAGGTAGCTGTAGAAGCTGTACTTGGAGATGCCAAAGAACTCGCAGGCGCGCTCGCTCGATTTGGAGATAAGGAAGGCGCCGCGGCGGTCGAGGTATCCGATAGCGCGAATGCGCTCGTCCTTGGTCATGAGGGCCGCAGGCTTGCCCACGTACTGCTCGCACTCGCGCAGCAGATCCTCGAGCAGGTCGCCGATGTTTTTGGTGATGGGCTCGGGCACGGTGTATCCCTTGTCGCCCGTGCCGGTGAGCGCTTCGAGCGAACGCTCAAACGCCTTCATGAGCGTGATGTCAAAGTTGATGCCCATAATGCCAACGGGGTTGCCGTCGTCATCGCGAATGAAGATGGTCGACGACTTGAGAAGCTTGCCGTCGGCGGTCTTGGTGAGGTGCGGCGCGCGGTCGTGGGCCTCGGTGGCATCCTCGTGCATGGACTCGAGCACAACATGGCTGGGGCCGTCGCCCAGTTTGCGTCCGCTGACGTGGCCGTTTTCAATCGCCACGATAGAGTGGTCCATGTCCTCGGTCTCCAGATCGTGGACGACGATTTCGCAGCTGGGGCCAAACTGTAGCGCCAGACTGTGCGCAAGACGCTTGTAAAACTCAATCTGTGCGGGGGTCATGGGTGCCTTCCTAAAAATAAGTTTGGGCTCACTGTGCCACAAATGCCACATGGTCGCAAATAACGAAAGCGTCGCTGTGTTATACCTTGATTATCGACTTTATCCGAACACCTCCCACATTCATCCGCACATGTGCGGA
>CABSNK010000037.1 GCA_902479075.1 uncultured Collinsella sp. | reverse complement strand
GGCCGCGGCGGCCCGCGCTGCATGAGCATGCCCTTCTGGCGCGAGGACCTCTAAGTCTTTCCGTTTCCGGTGCGGTCCCCCTACAACCGCACCGGTTTCGCCCGTCAAACGGGCTACACTAATTACTTACGTAATTCATTTCTTCGAAAGGAAACGAACCATGGGTGTTAACCTCTCCGGCCGTAGCTTCCTCAAGCTCCTCGACCTCACCACCGAGGAGATCGAGTACCTGCTCAAGCTCTCCAAGAACTTCAAGGACATGAAGCGCGCTGGCGTTCCGCACCGCTATCTCGAGGGCAAGAACATCGTTCTGCTCTTCCAGAAGACCTCCACTCGTACCCGCTGCGCCTTCGAGGTCGGCGGCATGGATCTAGGCATGGGTGTCACCTACCTCGATCCGGGTTCGTCGCAGATGGGCAAGAAGGAGTCCATCGAGGACACCGCCCGCGTTCTCGGTCGCATGTATGACGGCATCGAGTTCCGCGGCTTTGCCCAGGGCGACGTCGAGGAGCTCGCTGCTAAGTCCGGCGTGCCCGTGTGGAACGGCCTGACCACTGAGTGGCATCCCACCCAGATGCTTGCCGACATCCTGACCGTCCAGGAGAACTTCAACTACGACATCAAGGGCAAGACCCTCGTCTTCATGGGCGACTGCAAGAACAACGTTGCTCGCTCCCTCATGGTTGTCTGCTCCAAGCTCGGCATGAACTTCGTGGCCTGCGGCCCCGAGGAGTGCATGCCCGCCGACGACGTCATCGAGGCCTGCAAGCCCATCGCCGAGGCCAACGGCTGCACCATCAAGCTGACCACCGACGTCAAGGACGGCGTCACCGGTGCCGACGTTATCTACACCGACGTGTGGGTCTCCATGGGCGAGCCTGACGAGGTCTGGGCCGAGCGCATCGCTCAGCTCACCCCGTATCGTGTCACCTCCGAGGTCATGGCTATGGCCAACCCGGGTGCCATCTTCCTGCACTGCCTGCCCAGCTTCCACGACACCAACACCACCATTGGCGCCGAGAAGTGCGAGCAGTTCGGCATCACCGAGCAGGAGGTCACCGACGAGGTCTTCGAGAGCCCCGCTTCCAAGGTCTTCGACGAGGCCGAGAACCGCATGCACACCATCAAGGCCGTCATGTACGCCACGCTCAAGTAAGTGCATCTAGCATCTCGCTCGGGGTGTATTGTTGAACACCCCGAGCGGCTTTATCTGGTAAAAATCTCGCATCGAGCGGCAGGCACGGCACGGAAGAGCCGCTTCGGGCGAGATCAGTAAATGATTTATGAAGGGGGGATGAGAACTATGACTGAGACCGCTAAGAAAAAGCGCGGTATGCCTTCATCGTTCACCATTCTTCTTGCTCTGCTGGCAATTGTTGCAGTGATTACCGTTATCGTCTCCGGCACGTCCGGCGGCGCGGTTACTGCCGCCCGTCTGAGCGATTTCTGCACCGCCCCGATTAAGGGCTTCGCTGACGCTCTGCCCGTCTGCCTCTTCGTTATGATCCTGGGCGGCTTCCTCGGCATGATGACCGAGACCGGCGCCCTGGACAACGGCATCGCCGTCCTGGTGCAGAAGCTTAAGGGCAACGAGATCATGCTCATTCCCGTGCTGATGCTCATCTTCTCCCTCGGTGGTACCACCTATGGTATGTGCGAGGAGACCGTTCCCTTCTACGCCCTGCTTGCCGCTACCATGATGGCCGCTGGCTTCGACCCGATGGTCGGTGCCGCCACCGTCCTGCTCGGCGCTGGCTGCGGCTGCCTGGGCTCCACGGTTAACCCGTTCGCCGTCGGCGCTGCCGTCGACGCTCTGACCGGCGTTGGCATTGAGGTCAACCAGTCCATCATCATCGGCCTCGGTGCCGTCCTGTGGATTGTTACCACTGCCATGTCCATCTTCTTCGTCATGAGCTATGCCAAGAAGGTCAAGGCTGACAAGGGTTCCACCATCCTGTCGATGCAGGAGCTCAAGGACGCCGAAGAGGCTCACGGTAAGGCTGCTTCCGAGGTCCACAATGAGGTCAAGCTCACCGGTCGTCAGAAGGGTGTTCTGATCGCCTTTGCTTTCACCTTCGTCGTCATGATCGTCGGCTTCATTCCGCTGGCCGACCTCAACGAGGGCGTCGCCAACTTCTTCGACGCTGGCGCTGTCTACGACGCCGACGGTAACGCCGTCGTCCAGGGCTGGTCTGCCCTGATCACCGGCCTGCCCATTGGCCAGTGGTACTTCGACGAGGCTTCCACCTGGTTCTTCCTCATGGCCGTCTTGATCGGTATCATCGGTGGCCTGTCCGAGAAGCAGATCGTTAACACCTTCATCACCGGCGCTGCCGACATGATGTCCGTTGTTCTCGTCATCGCCCTCGCCCGTGGTATCTCCGTCCTCATGGCTAACACCGGCCTCGACGTCTACGTCCTCGACGCTGCCGCCAATGCTCTGGCTGGCCTGTCCGGCGTGATCTTCGCTCCCATGAGCTTCCTGGTCTACTTCGGCCTGTCCTTCCTGATCCCCTCGACCTCTGGTATGGCTACCGTCTCCATGCCTATCATGGGACCGCTGGCTGTTAAGCTCGGCTTCTCGCCCGAGGTCATGGTCATGATCTTCTCCTCTGCCATCGGCGTTGTGAACCTGTTCACCCCGACCTCCGGCGCCATCATGGGCGGTCTCGCCCTGGCCAAGATCGAGTGGACGACCTGGCTCAAGTTTGCCCTTAAGCTCATCGTCGCTCTCTCCGTCGTCTGCGCCATCATCCTGACCGTCGCTTGCGTGATGCTCTAAGTACCCAACGGGTACCCCACGGAAACCTTGACGATCCTGTAAAGGATCACCTGGTCATCGTCTGTCCGGTGGGGTCAACCCACCGGTAGACTCCTACCTTTAGCCCCCTCTCGTTCCGTGCGCGGGAGGGGGCGCTTTTTTGTTCCGCGGTTTTACCAAACCGCGGAACCGGTCGACGCTGCAAACCCGCCAGAGCGGCAATCTGACGTTCAATCGTCGGGCATGGCCAAAAGGCCTATGCCCTCCTCTTTCACGTCACCTTGCTCGCTCTGACGGGCTTTCGCTGACTTATGCTCCACCTGCGGCGCTGCCGATGTTGGTGCGGAGTGACTTGGTCCCTGCACCAACTTGGCTTGGTGGGGCGGTGCGTTTGGGGTAGCTAACTTGGGTCCCCGGTGGTCGCGGTGGGCATGTTTGGTTCGTGCCTGTTGGTAGCCTGGGTATCGGGGAGGGCGGGCTCCGTTATAATCGCCTAGGACATTAAATGGAGACGGGACGGGAGCCACACATGCGCCAGGGTTTCGACAACGCGAAGTATATCGAGCTGCAGGCTGCTCACATTAAGGAGCGCATCTCGCAGTTTGGCGGCAAACTGTATTTGGAGTTTGGCGGCAAGCTGTTCGATGATTATCATGCCAGCCGCGTGCTGCCGGGTTTTGAGCCGGACAGCAAGTTTCGCATGCTCAAGAGCATTGCCGACGACGTCGAGGTCATCATCGCAATCAATGCAAACCATATCGAGAAGAACAAGGCCCGTGGCGACCTGGGCATTACCTATGACGAGGACGTCTTGCGCCTGGTTGACCTGTTCCGCGGCAACGGTTTTGCTGTCGCGGCCGTGGTTATCACGCAGTATGCCGGTCAGCCCGCTGCCGACGTCTTCCGCAATCGTCTGAATGCACTCGGCATTCCCGCCAAGCTGCACTATCCCATTGAGGGCTATCCGCACGACGTCGATCTGATCGTTTCTGACGGAGGCTACGGCAAGAACGAGTTCGTCGAGACCACGCGTCCGCTCGTTGTCGTGACGGCGCCCGGCCCTGGCTCGGGCAAGCTCGCCACCTGCCTCTCACAGCTGTATCACGAGCATAAGCACGGCACCGCCGCCGGTTATGCCAAGTTTGAGACCTTCCCGGTCTGGAATCTTCCCCTGACGCATCCGGTCAATATTGCCTACGAGGCCGCCACGGCGGACCTCGACGATGCCAACATCATCGATTCCTTTCACCTTGAGGCCTACAACAAGACCACGGTCAACTACAACCGCGACGTCGAGGCCTTCCCGGTGGTCCGTGCCCTGATGGAAAAGATCCTAGGCAAGAGCCCCTACCAGAGTCCCACGGACATGGGCGTCAATATGGTCGGCTTTGCCATCACCGATGACGATGCCTGCCGCGACGCTTCCAAGATGGAGATCGTCCGCCGCTACTTTACCGCGGTCGAAAATGTGCGCCGTACCGGTGTGGGCGATGAGCAAGTCGACCGTCTCAAGATTATTATGAAGAAGGCCGGCATCGATAAGAACTACTCACCGGCGCGCTCGGCGGCCCTAACCAGGGAGCAGCTGACGGGTGGTCCCGTGGGCGCCATGGTCATGCCGGACGGTTCCGTGGTGACCGGTAAGACCTCCACGCGCCTGGGCGCCGCAAGTTCGCTCATTATGAACGCTCTCAAGCATGTTTCGGGCGTCGACCTTGAGCTTGAAGTCATCAGCGACGAGGCGATCGAGCCCATCAGCAAGCTCAAGACGCATTTCCTGGGCAGCAAAAACCCGCGCCTTCACACCGACGAGACGCTTATGGCGCTGTCGATCACCTCGGCTACGAGCGAGACGGCCGCTCGTGTCCTTTCGGGCCTGGAGCAGCTGCGCGGTTGCGATGCCTTCTTTAGCGTGATTATCTCGCCGACGGACGAGACGGTGTTGCGTAAACTGGGCATCAACGTGTGCTGCGAGCCCAAGTTTGAGCGTCGTGGTTTCTTCCATCGCTAAGTTTGAAGTACCGCGGTAATTGCATCGCATTTTGGCCGTATCGGGTTAGCGCCCGGTACGGCTTTTTGATCAATAAAGCGTCTATTTCGGCGAAAAATAGCCGTTTACCTGCCTAAAAACAATTTGGGCGGTATACAATAATCGTAACTGTTTCATCCTTAGCGGGATGCCGCATGATGGATATTACCTGCCATCGTGAGGTGTGTCGGTCGTGCACGGCGCGCTGGATGCTCGTGCTCGGTTAGAGGAGGCTGCCATGGCGGGCAAGGGTCGTGCGAGTGTCAACGATATGAAGCGTGTCGAAGTGCTGGTGTTGATGGAGATTGCCCAGCAATCCGAAAGTGGCGGGACATATGGCTTCTCGCGCAAAACGCTTGCGGAGCACGTTGGGGTGTCTCCGTATCGAGCCCGCGCCGCAATTGAGCGCTTGGATTCTGACGGTTTGATCGAGGTCGTTTCGCGTTATAGCGAGGATGGCGGCCAGCTTGCAAATGGTATTTGCCTTACCGAGCGTGGCGGGTGGTATCTGAAAGGCATCCGCGCGGGTATGCTCGTTCGGGATATGCTCAGGGACGAGCTTGCCGATCGGTAGCGATCTGCCGCCTAAGTTGTTGTTACGCCGCTCGGGTCCCGGGCGGCGTTTTGTTTCGAGATGGAGAAATGCAAGCACTTTGGTGAAAAATGGCGAACTGCTTCTTTCTCGAGTATTACAATGAAGACCCGTAAGATGTGTATGGACAACTTCTACGGGAAGCGCAGGTAATTCAATATGACTAAGCATGTGTTTGTGACCGGCGGCGTGGTTTCGTCTTTGGGCAAGGGCATTACCGCGGCATCGCTGGGCCGTTTGCTCAAGTCGCGCGGCTACAAGGTGACGATGCAGAAGGCCGACCCGTATCTGAACGTCGACCCCGGTACCATGAGCCCGTTCCAGCACGGTGAGGTCTTTGTGACCGAGGACGGCTACGAGTCCGATCTGGACCTGGGCCACTACGAGCGCTTTATTGACGAGAACCTGACCCGCGATTCTAACTTTACGACGGGCGCCATTTACAAGAGCCTGATTGCCCGCGAGCGTCGCGGTGACTTTTTGGGCGGTACCGTCCAGGTGATCCCGCACGTCACCAATGCTATCAAGGACAAATTCCGCCGCATTGAGGAGCAGACTGGCTCCGACGTTGTCATTACCGAGCTGGGTGGCACGATCGGCGACATCGAGTCGCAGCCGTTCGTGGAGGCTATCCGCCAGTACCGCAAGGAGGCCGGTCCCGAGAACGTCTGCTACATCCACGTATCGCTCGTTCCCTATATCGCCGCCGCCCACGAGGTTAAGACCAAGCCCACGCAGCACTCCGTCAAGGAGCTGCGCAGCTTTGGTATCCAGCCCGACATTATTGTGCTGCGCTCCGATCACCATATTGATGACGCTATCCGCGGCAAGATCGCGAGTTTCTGCGACGTCGACACCGACTGTGTCTTTACCAACGAGGATTGCGCGAGCATTTACGACGTGCCGCAGCTGCTCGCGGAGCAGGACTTTGACCTGCGCATTTGCGAGCGCCTTGGCCTCGATCCGCGCGAGCGCGATATGAGCGCATGGAATGAGTTCCTGCGCAAGCAAAACCATGCCAACCATCACGCCGATAAGGTTAAGGTTGCCGTCGTGGGAAAGTACACCCAGCTTCCCGATGCATATCTGTCGGTTATCGAGGCCCTGCATCACGCGGGCGTTTTCTACGATCGTCACGTAGATGTGCAGCTGGTCGATGGTGAGAGCCTCGATGCCGAAAACGTCAATGAGGTTCTGGGCGACGCATCGGGCATCCTGGTTCCCGGCGGCTTTGGCAAGCGCGCCCTGGAGGGCAAGATCCTTGCTGCCGAGTTTGCTCGCGAGCACAAGATTCCGTATCTGGGCATTTGCCTGGGTATGCAGGTTGCCGTGTGCGAGTTCGCCCGCAACGTTGTCGGCCTTGCCGGTGCCAGCTCCTCCGAGTTTGATCCGGACGGTCCGTTTAGCGTCATCGACTTGATGAGCTCGCAGGAGGACGTGACCGAGAAGGGCGGCACCATGCGCCTGGGCGCCTATCCGTGCAAGCTCGCTGCCGATACCCTCGCGCGTGAGGCGTATGGCGAGGAGCTTGTCTACGAGCGCCACCGTCACCGTTTTGAGTTCAACAATGCCTTCCGCGATCAGCTCGAGGACGCCGGTCTTGTCATCTCGGGTCTTTCGCCTGATGAGCGTCTGGTCGAGATGGTCGAGCTGCCGCGCGATGTGCACCCGTGGTTCGTGGCCACCCAGGCTCACCCCGAGTTTAAGAGCCGCCCCACCAATCCTCAGCCGCTATTCCGAGAGTTCGTGCGTGCCTCGATTGGCCAGCATGAGGGCGTCGATCGCCTACAGGTGACGCCCATGAATCGTGCGATGGACTAAGGTTGCCGGCGAACCGGGAACATATCGGAGAAGCTCCTTCGCCGCTCGCTGTGGCGGCGGGGGAGTTTCTTGATTACCTTGCAGTCGAGCGGGGCTTGGCGCGTAACACGATTGCCGCCTATCGCCGAGACCTGACGACCTACTGTGCATATCTGGAGCGGACGGGCATTGCGTCCTTTGAGGACGTGAGTCGGCGGGTCATTGAGGACTTTATCGCCGATCGGCGCGATGGGGGCTATTCCGATGCCTCGGTGGAGCGCGCGCTCGCTGCCGTCAAAGGCCTGTATGCCTTTTTGGTGCGCGATGGGGCCGTGACCCAAAATCCTACGGCGGCGTTGCGTTTGCCAAAAAAGGCCGAGCGCCTGCCGGAGTGCCTTTCGGTGGAGGATGTTTCGGCATTGCTCGACCAGGATTTTCCGGATGGTGAGATGGGTCTGCGCGATCGCGCTATCTTGGAAGTGCTGTATGGGTGCGGCCTGCGCGTGAGCGAGCTGGTGGGGCTCGATGTGAGTGATATCCATGCCGATGACGGCTTTGTGCTGGTTCGCGGCAAGGGCTCCAAGGAGCGTCTGGTCCCTTTGGTGGGAAGCGCGGCGCGTGCCCTGACGCACTATATATGTGATGGGCGCCGACTTCTGGCGGCTCATGCTCGTGGGACAGAGACGCCGGCGGTCTTTTTAAACAAGAACGGCGGGCGTCTGTCGCGTCAGGGTGTTCACGTCATATGCGAGCGCTACGGACGCCAGGTGGGGTTGGTGGGACTCCATCCGCACACGTTGCGCCACTCCTTTGCCACCCATATGCTCGCGGGCGGCGCGGACCTTCGCGTGCTGCAGGAGATCTTGGGACACGCCGATATATCGACGACGCAGGTCTACACGCATGTCGATCGTACGCAGCTGACTGAGGTTTACCTGGCGGCCCACCCGCTGGCACATCGCTAATACGCTGCTGAGCTGCGATTACATGCTATCCGAGGACGGACCCCCGATTGCTGGAACGTGCTGTTGCGCACGTTTTGGCAATCGGGGGTCCGTCCCATTTTGCGCCACCGGCCAATGGCGCGGCGGGGTGCACATGCCGCGCGTGGGAGAGTTTGGGGGCGATGTGAACGGGATGTAAAGGGACATAAAAATCGCCTCAAGGTCAACTTGAAGGTTGAGGTTGAAAGGCGGGGTGCTACAGGTGGCATCCCGCCTTTGCATTAAACACAACATATTGTGTTTTCGAACATATGCTCGGGGGTGGCGCCCAATAGTTAGGGGGTGGAGTGGTGGGGTCTGTCTCTTATACACATCTGACGCTGCCG
>CABSNK010000036.1 GCA_902479075.1 uncultured Collinsella sp. | reverse complement strand
GGGTCGGGGCCAGGGGCTGGCGGGCGACGCCGTCGCCGTCGGTCACGCCCTGGAGGGCGTCACTGCCGTCGAAGAACGTGCCGCCGTTGGCGACGTAGAGGACGTCGATGGAGTTATCCTTCTCAACAGCATTCCACTGAGCATAAAGGGTAGCGTGGTCGCCGCCGCCGACCAGCGGCTTGCTGAAGTCGACCGGGTCGTTACCGTCGCGGTCGTAGGTCCAGCCGGCGAAGGTGTAGCCCTCGCGGGTCGGGGCCAGGGGCTGGCGGGCGACGCCGTCGCCGTCGGTCACACCCTGGAGAACTTCGTTGCCATCAGCGAAAACACCACCGTTGGCGACGTAAAGAACATCCTTCTCATTGTTAGCAAGCTCTGCCCACTGTGCGTAGAACGTAACGTGCTGACCGCCACCCTGGACGGGCTTGGTGAAGTCGACAGGCTCGGTGCCAGCAGCATCGTAAGTCCAACCGGTAAAGGTGTAGCCCTCGCGGGTCGGGGCCAGGGGCTGGCGGGCGACGCCGTTGCTGTCAGTGACACCCTCCATGGCCACATTGCCATCGGCGAAGGCGCCACCATTGGCGACATAGAGAACAGCCTTCTCGTTGTTCTGCTTCCACTGGGCATAAACGGTCGCGTGGCCGCTGCCCGCAACGATGGCCTGCGTGAAGTCGACGGGGTCATTTCCGTCGCGATCGTACGACCAACCAAGGAAGTCATAGCCCTCGCGGGTCGGCTGAAGCGGCAGACGCGCGATACCGTCGGTATCGGTTACGCCCTGGAGCGTCTCGTTGCCGTCGAAGAACGTGCCACCGTTGGCAACGTAAAGGATATCGATAGTCTTGTCCTGCTTCGCAGGCGTCCAAGCGGCGAAAAGGGTCACATGCTTGCTGCCACCGACGATCGGCTGGTTGAAGTCAACCTGGTCGGTACCGTCGCTGTGATAATACCAACCGGCAAACACATAGCCGTCGCGCGTAGGAGCAAGCGGCTGACGAGCAATGCCATTGCTGTCAGTCTTGTCCAGCATGACGTCGTTGCCGTCGGCGAACTGACCGCCATTGGCAGAGTAGGTCACATCAAGCACATTCGAGGGAGCCTCAGTCCACTTGGCGAACAGCATGAAGTGATCTGTACCGCCCTGAAGGGGCTGTGAAAAATCTACAGCCTGGGTAAACTTGCTGTCATAATACCAGCCGTCAAAGACGTATCCATCGCGCACTGGAGAAGCGTGCGGAGTAATCTCGCCGTTCTCATTCGTCTTATTATCCATTGAGATGGGGGTTCCGTCAGCAAAAGTGCCCCCGTTAGCAAAGAAGGTAACGTACTTTACGCCAGTGGAGGCTGCAGCGGTAGCCCCCTCGTTTGTACCCTGGGCAGTCTCCGCCGCGATAGCAGCAACCGGCGTGGAGCTGAGCACCATACTCAAGCTCAGACCGGCTGTGATAGCAGCGTTAAGCTTCCTATTCATGTGGTCATCCTTTCCCGACTTGCTTCTTCGCGACCACTTCGCAGAAGAAGACATTTGAATTGTATCATCTATTCAAGCTGAGAAAAAACTAAAAAGGTTGCGCAACCAAACTATATCTAAGGTTTGAGACTTTTTTGCAAAAAAGTTTGCAAAAAGCTATTGCACCACCCGTACGCTGGGGCAAAGGTCTGCCAGCGGGCACTCGTCGCACTTGGGCTTGCGGGCATCGCAGATCTCGCGACCGAAGGTGATCCACTGGTGATTGACCGACTCCCAATACTCGTGCGGCAAGATCTTGAGCAGATCTTGCTCGGTCTTGAGCGGCTCCTTGGCATGCGTCTTGGGGCTCAGCATCAGGCGATGCGCGATGCGGTTGACGTGTGTATCAACCGCGATGCCCTCCACGATGCCAAACCCCACGTTGAGCACGATGTTCGCCGTCTTGCGCCCCACGCCCGGCAGCTTGACGAGCTCCTTCATGTCGGCCGGCACCTCGCCGCCGTAATCGGCGACAATCATCTGCGCAGCCTCCACGGCGTGCTTGGCTTTACTCTTATAAAAGCCGAGCGACTTAATGGTATCCGCAACATCGGCCACGCTCGCCCCTGCCATGGCCTCGGGCGTGGACCACTGGGCAAACAGCTGGGGTGTCACCTTGTTGACCTGCGCGTCGGTCGTTTGCGCCGAGAGCAACACTGCGATGAGCAGCCTAAAGGGATTCTCGTGGTCCAAAAAGCACTCGACCGGGCCATAGCGACGGTTGAGGCGCTCGCACACCTCGATGGCGCGCTCGCGTTTGGCGGCATTGGTCTCGCGTGGCATAACGACTCCTTGGCTCAACGGCACAACAAACCTATGGGCACGATTGTCCCACGTATGGGGTCGTTACGCCTCTAAAAATGCGCCGGTCTGGCGACTCCACAGGCTTGCATACTCGCCGCCCGCCTCGACCAGCTGCGCATGCGTGCCGTCCTCGACGATCTCGCCGTCAGCCAGCACCACGATACGGTCGAGCGCCGCCACGGTGGACAGGCGATGTGCCACCACGATGGAGGTGCGACCGCGCATCAGGTTCTCGAGCGCCTCCTGCACCAACGCCTCCGACTCGCTATCGAGGGCAGACGTCGCCTCGTCGAGCACCAGAATCGGCGCGTCGGTGAGGATGGCACGGGCAATGGCCACGCGCTGGCGCTGGCCGCCCGAAAGCTTGACGCCGCGCTCGCCAACCATAGTGTCAAAGCCATGGGGCAGGCGGTCGATAAACTCCAGGGCATTTGCCAGACGCGCGGCCTCGCGGATCTGCTCGTCGGTGGCGTCGGGGCGGCCGTAGGCGATATTCTCGCGAATGGAGCGGTGGAACAGCAGCGCCTCCTGCGGCACGTAGGCAACCTGACGGCGCAGGCTCTGCTGCGTACAGCGCGAGACGTCCTGGCCGTCCACGAGCACGCGGCCGCCCTGTGCGTCGTCCAGGCGCAGCAGCAGTTTGGTGAGCGTCGTCTTGCCCGAGCCCGATTTGCCCACCAGGCCCACGCGCTGGCCCGCCGCCACATGGAGCGTCAGGTCGTCGAACACGCTCTCGTCCGCCGCGGCGTCACGGTATGCAAAGCTCAGGTGCTCAAAATCAATCGCGCCCTCACCAACCTTGAGCTCGGGAGCGTTCTCGTCGTCTGCCACCAGACGCGGCTCGTCCAGCACGCGTGTCATCTCGGCTGCGTCGCCCAGCGCGCGGTTGATGCGCTGCATCATGGAGCTCACGTAGTTCAGACGCATGGTGAGGTTGTACGTATAGGTAAAGATCATGACGAGCGCGCCGGCCGAGATGCCAAACCACGCGTTGCCGCCCGCGACGAACACGCTCACCACGGCCATGGTGATGACGATAAGGCCCGAGGTCGTAAAGTTGCGCTGCATCATGGCGTGCATCGAAACCGTCTCGGCGTCGCGCGCGGCGCGGTCGGCGGCATCGAACAGGTCGCGCTCAAAGTCCTCGCGCCCACAGGTCTTGACGGCCAGGATATTCGTGACCGCGTCGGACAGCACGCCCGACAATTTGTTCTGCGCGGCAGACGTCGCGGCCGAAAGCGGCATGGTGCGCTTGTACATAAGCCAGACAAACGCGATGTAGACGACCATAATGCCCACCAGGATCACGGTAAACGTCGGCACCACCGGAGCGAGCGCCGCTACCGTGCAGACAACCGAGGTGATGGTGGGAATGAGCGAATACACCGTTACGTCCACCAGACCCGTGTAGCCGCTCATAAAACGACTCGTCTGGCTCACAAGCGATCCGCCAAAACGGCTGGTGTGGAATGTCATGGATTGATTGGAGAGCGTGTCGAAGCACAGGCGCGCCAAGTGATAATTACCCGCAATCTCGAGCTTGTAGACGGTGTAGTCCTGCAGCTTGGAGAGGATCTGGCCCACTAGGTTAACGAGCACGAGCGCCAGAATGTAGGGACCAAAGACCTCGAATACTTGATTGCCCGCCACGGAACCCGCTTGGACGCGGTCGACGATAAGGGCCATCACGTAGGTGTTGGCAAACGTGAGCAAAAAGATGTAGCCCGCCGACGAGAACACCGAGAGAAAGACGATCAGCGGTTGTGTGCGCGTGACGCCCCAAAAACGCCGCAGCGTGCGGCGCACGGTGGAACGTTTGAGCGGACTGGTGCTTCTCTGAGACATGGTCTTCCTTTCGCGTCTGATAGGGCGAGACGCCATTGTTGCACACTAAAGCGCACTTCAGGCAAGCACGGCGCGAAAAGCGCCCGCGCCGTGCTTGCGCAGGCGCCCCACCGTCAGATGCAGCTAGTCCTCGTCTTTTTGGTCTGCGAGCAGGCTCGCAGACGTGAGCCCCAAGATCTCGTCGGCCTCCCGCGTGTCTTCCAGCGCGTCGATATCCTTGAGTTTGCGCTCCATAACGTTGGTGCGTGTGGTGATGATGCCCTCGACCGTTTTACCCGCGGTCTCGATCTGCTGCTGGGCGCGGCGCAGCGCCGCCTGATAGCGCGGCAGCTCGGCCTTGACGGCAGAGAGCACACGCAGCACGTCGTCGGTGCGTTTTTGCAACTTAAACGTCTGGTAGCTCATCTGCAGGCTGTTGAGGATGGCCGCCATGGTGCTGGGGCCGGCAACGTTGACGTGATAGTCGCGGCCCAAGGTCTCGATAAGCCCGGGGCGACTGACGACCTCGGCGTACAGACCCTCAAAAGGCACGAACATAATGCCAAAGTTGGTGGTCGCGGGCACGCTCAGGTACTTTTCGCAGATGTCCTTTGCCTCGCGCTTTACCATCGCATCGAGCGTCTTGCGCGCGGTGGCCACCGCCTCGGCATCACCCGACTCTTGCACGTCGAGCAAGTGCTCATACGCATCGCCCGGGAATTTGGAGTCAATCGGCAGCAGCACGGGATCGCCCTCGTCTACCGGCAGCTTGACGGCAAACTCAACGCGCTCCGAGGCGCCAGGCTTGGTGGCGACGTTTTCCAGATACTGGTCGGGCGTAAGGATGTCCGCCAGGATTGCACCCAACTGCACCTCGCCCAAAATGCCACGCGCCTTGACGTTGCCCAGCACGCGCTTAAGGTCGCCCACGCCGGTGGCAATGGACTGCATATCGCCCAGGCCCTTGTACACGGCCTCGAGCTGGTCGCTCACCTGCTTAAACGATGCAGACAGGCGATCGTTGAGCGTACGGGAGAGTTTCTCGTCCACCGTCGCGCGCATCTGATCGAGCTGCACGTTGTTGTCCTTGCGGATGGCGCCCAGCTGGGCATCGACCGTCTCGCGCACCTTGTCCAGGCGGTGCTCGATGCCCTCGCGGTTGGCACCGAGCTGTTGGGCCGTCTCGCGGCGCAGGTCATCCATACGGTCGCCAGCCTGCGAGAACTCACGCGCGATGGTCAGGTAGCGCTGCTGCTCTACGACCGCATCGGTCGTCTGCTGTTGCGCGATGGCATTTGCCGTGCGGCGGGTTTCTGCCAACGCGACGTTCAGGGTGTCGAGCGCGTTGTTGGCCTGCTCGAGCGCAGCCAGCATCTCTGCCCCGCTATCGCCACGCTCCCGCAGCTCGGTGCGAAGGCCCTTGAACTGCAGGGCACAAGCCACAGCAACCCCCACCGCCACCAAGGCGATCACAACAAGCACGATATCAATAGCAGACATAGTCTCCGCCCAACAAACCCAATCGATCATCAATCAAAACCGCGATCAATCTTACCCCGCCACGCGCACCTGGCGCTTCACGGCAATCGGGCAAATGGATTTGTGCCACAGACATCAAAACGCTAACTCTCCCAGCCGGAGCGGATGGTTGTTATGACATCACCTAGGCGCTGACCGAGAGCTGCCAAGTGCTGAAGCACCTCATTGGGTGAGGCGCCGTTGAGAATGCACGTGAAGGCATATGAGGCCAAGAAGATTGCTGCGAGTCCCAACGGGATCAGCACAATCATCGCTAACGTGCGCAGGCGCTGGCCCACGCGGCGGTGACGCGTGCGGCGCTTGTCGAACGCAAGCTCCTGCGCATATGAATCTTGTTGTACGGAATAGTTCTCTGGCGCCGATCTGCCCGCAGGCGAAACCGCAGGCGTGGCATTTTGCGCAGGGGGCTGAGCGGCTACCCCTTGCATTTGCATCTCCATAAGCCGTTGCTGTTGGCGCAACATGCGCTCGGCTTGTTGCTGCGGAGTCTCAAGAAACAGGTCCATGCTGGCCTCCAAAATCGGAGCATTCGACGCTTACGCCCAGCATCCCGCACCGCCAAGGCCACGGCAACGCAATCCGTAGCAATAGCCGCAAAGTTTCTTGTTGACAAAAGCTGTCGAAAACCTCAACAACTCCCCTACCAGCACTTTCTCTGAGCTTTTTTGTCGAATAATCTTTTGCCCTTCCACCAACCCGCCAACTAACCAAAACCTGACCAAAAGCTTGACGGAAATTGTGAAGACCGGGACCCCACACAAAAAGTGCCGCCCCAAAGGGGCGGCACGCAAACTTATTATCAGCTTTTCTGTAACGAGCATGCGACGACCCGAAGCCGGAGCGCAGGGCGGGAGGCCGGACTACCTTCCCTCAACGCGACCCTGCGAAGCCGTGAGCGGGGAGGGAAGGCAATCCGGCCTCCCGCCCCGCGCCCCGCAGCAGCCAGCGCCACGCGCTAGTAGTTCACCACCTGCTCCTCAAAGTACGCCTTCGGGTGGTTACAAACCGGGCACACCTCGGGCGCCTCGGCACCAACATGCAGGTGCCCGCAGTTCAGGCACTTCCACACCTTCACGCCCTCACGCTCAAACACCTCGCCCGACTCAATGCGCTCGACGAGCTTGTTGTAGCGCTCCTCGTGAGCCTTCTCGACAGCACCGACGCCACGGAACTTCTCGGCGATCTCGGTAAAGCCCTCCTCCTCGGCGGTCTTGGCGAACTCGTCGTACATCGTGGTCCACTCGTAGTTCTCGCCCGCAGCGGCATCACGCAAGTTATCCAGGGTGCCGGGAACGGCGCCGTCGTGCAGATACTTAAACCACAGCTTGGCGTGCTCGGACTCGTTGCCTGCGGTCTCGGCAAAGATATTAGAGATCTGAACGTAGCCGTCCTTCTTGGCCTTGGATGCGTAGTAGCGATACTTGGTGTGTGCCTGGGACTCACCGGCAAAAGCGGTCTCGAGGTTCTTCTTGGTTTGGGAGTTCTCAAAATCCATAGGTGTACTTCCCTTCAACATATGCCGCCCGTAGGCTTCGAGCGGCCTTGTCTTTAGGATGCCCTCAAGCCGAGAATTTAAACCTTACAATCCTCTTCTTCAGATTCGGGTTGGCTACACGCTTAGCCAGCGGTCACCTTCCACGCGGCAAAAGCCCTCGCGCTCAAGATCGGCGAGAATGCTTGCAACCAACTCGCGCTCGACCGGCTCGCGGCCTGCTGCCGCCTCCATTTCGTTGACGCCCGCCACGGCCTCGGCGAGTGTGATGCCCGCCGGCCGCCCATCGCGCGCCGCCAGCAGCATGCGCACGATGTGGGCGCGCTTTTGACGGCGCGAGCCCTCAAACTTGGACTGACGGCTATAGCTCGCCGAGCGCCTAGACGGATTGGGCAGCGTCTTCTTAAGATACGCGCCATAATCCAGCAGCGCGTAATACCATGCGCGCGGTGTGTCGGCATCGTCGAGCGGCACGGCAAAGGGAGCGACCTCATCCGCCGTCGCACCGGGAGCCGCCGGACAGGCGGCCTGAATCAACGGCACCAGCTCGCGATCGGGAACGGCCGGCACATCGGGAAAGAAATGATGCAAAAAGACCGTGCGCACGTTGGTCTCCAGATACACGCCCGGAAGATCGAATGCAAACGAACGGATGCCTTGCGCCGTTGCCGGGCCAATGCCGGGCAGCGCGACCAGATCGTGCGTCTCGCGCGGAAACTCCCCGTCCCAGTCCTCCACAACGCACTGTGCAGCCCTGTGAAGCGCCAGGGCGCGGCGATTGTAGCCCATCCCCTGCCACGCATCCAAGACGTCGGAAGGGGCGGCCTGAGCAAGTGCCTGGACAGTCGGAAAGCGATCGAGCCACGCCGGCATGCGCGTCTCCACGCGCGGCACCTGCGTCTGCTGCAGCATGACCTCGGAGAGCCAGATGATATACGGGTCGCGCGTGCGGCGCCACGGAAGGTCGCGATAACGCAGAACCCCTTCCGAACGAATCATCGAACGAAAGGGGTCCTGAATCATGACAATGCTCCTTATGCGGCGCTATTCCTCCCGGCAAGCGTACGCGCAGGCGGCGTACTCGGGAAACGCATCGCGATCGGCGAACTTGGGATCGACGGCCGGGAACTGCCGATGGGCGACGATATCGCCGAGCGAAACGGAATCGAGATAGTCGCGCATCAGCGCCTGGGCTCCGGCCCACAGGGGATGATAGCAGCACGTGCCCATGCGCGCACAGTCGCCATCAGGCGCGGTGCAGTCGTTCATAACCATGGGACCCTGAACTGCCTCTACAACCTGACGAATCGTGACGTCGTCGGGGCTCACCTTAAGGCGCATGCCGCCATGAACACCACGCAGGCTCTCCACAATGCCGGCCTGAACCAAACCGTGTTGGATCGAACGGGCAAATGAATACGGAACATTGACCTCTTCGGCAGCAGTGCGAACAGAAAGCAACCGCTCCGGCTCCTCGGCAAGCATCGCAAGCATGCGAAGGGCATAATCAGTCTTCCTCGATATGTCCATGTTTCCCCTTTCAAGGAATACGAACAGCTCGAACGAGCTCCGGGGCCGAGCTTGTGTCGAGACGCCAAATGACCGCCTGAACAACCAAATTATAAATTGGGTGTCCACTGAATGCCGCACTTGAAGACTGGCTGAATCAGGTACGGCCTACAGTGAAATTTAGTATAGCCTAACCCCCCTGTTTCATTGAACAGATGTTGCGCAACAAACCCCCTCCGTTTGGATACACATATTAGTAGAGGCTGGCTCGCTCGTTGCAAATGCGGTGATTTGGATAAAGAGGCATGTAAGATCGATGACCTATTAAACGCAAAAAGCCACGTCCGAAGACGTGGCTTTAATTGCGTTGGCGGGAAGTACGGGGCTCGAACCCGCGACCTCCGACGTGACAGGCCGGCGCTCTAACCAAACTGAGCTAACTCCCCAGGC
>CABSNK010000035.1 GCA_902479075.1 uncultured Collinsella sp. | reverse complement strand
TCTCGGAAGGCACGTGCAGACCTTTCGTCATGGCCTCCTACCTTTCTTTCGGGCCTTACTGGCCGAATGTATCAGCGCCCCTCCATATGGGACACTGCTTGCTGACAGCTCTAGTTATATCCAAATTCCATTCGTAATGCTACCTCGCCCCCGAACGGTCAGCAAAGTACGATGAACGGTATATCGCATATGATTTCCCATGATGCACTTCAGTTTCGTAAAGCAGATTTTCCTAGGTAAACGTTATTTTTCTAGGAAATCAAGCTTGAACACTCAAAGTTATCCATGATTCAAAATTGCATAGTGAAAACGGTTTTCTGCATATAAATGACGCTTGCCCTCGATTCGACCTACATTCGATTATATTCAGCTTGCTATCATTCTTATTCATACATTCTCACCAGTTGAGTGAGGATATAGATCGCTTGCTCAAAGCACCGGACGTTAGTGCTTCGGCTTGTCAGCGTAAGAAGTAGGTAAAGATACCGTTCACGCGATACGTCCGTGCCAGCGGTCGACTAAATTGAGACAATAGTGAATTAGAGTTAGGCTACCGTCCCCTGCGGGGACTGAACGGACAGATGCATATGCCGAGCAAAATCGAAAAGAAACAAAAGGCCGCTAAGCTGCGCAAGCCGCCGCGCGACTTCTCGTACACGCAAAACCGAGAGCTTAGCTGGCTGCGCTTTGACAACCGCGTGCTTGACGAAGCCTTCGACGAGACCGTTCCGCTGTTCGAGCGTCTAAAGTTCGTGTCGATTTTCGAGTCTAACCTCGACGAGTTTCTCATGGTGCGTGTGGGCGGCCTGTCCGATCTTGCAGAGCTCAAAAAACAGCCTGTCGACAACAAGAGCAATATGACCGCCTCCGAACAGGTCGATGCTGTCATGGCAGAGCTGCCCGGGCTCCTTACCCGTTGGGAGTCCATCTTTAAGAGCATCGAGGACAAGCTCGACGCTCTGGGCGTTCACCGCGCCCGCATCGATTCGCTTACGCCCGAGGAGCACACCTTTGTAACCCGCTACTTCCAAGCCTACGTATCGCCGGTCATCTCGCCGTTGGTCATCGACCCGCGCCACCCCTTCCCCAACCTGCGCAACGGCGCGCTCTATCTGGCTTGTGGCCTGGACGGCGTCACCGACGAGGAGAGCCTGCTTGGCCTGATCGAGATTCCCGCCTCGATGAACCGCGTGGTCGAAATCCCCTCGCCCACCGGCACCTACTCCTACATTCTGCTCGAGGACGTCATCCTCGCCTGCCTGGACAGCTGCTTTGGCTCCTATAAGCCGCTCGACCGCGCGCTCATCCGCGTCACCCGCAACGCCGATATCGACCCGGACGGCGAGGGCGTCGAGGAGGAAGAGGATTACCGCCAGCACATGAAGCGCATCCTCAAGAAGCGCCTGCGCCTGCAGCCGGTAGTGCTCGCCGTATCGGGCTCACTCGAAAAAGCAACGCTCAAGACCATCCGCAAAGCGCTCGAGCTTTCTCGCCGCTCGGTCTTTACCTGCGATATCCCCCTTGACCTTGGCTACGTCTTTGGCATTGAGGGTAAGATTCCCGAGCACCTGCGCAATGAGCTCCTCTTTACGCCGTTTAAGCCGCAGCCCAATCCCACCATCGATATGGCCCGCTCCATCCGCGAGCAGGTGCTGCAGCACGACAAGCTGCTCTTTTACCCTTACGAGGCCATGAACCCGTTCTTGGACCTGGTGCACGAAGCAGCCTATGACCCCGAGTGTATCTCGCTGCGCATCACGCTCTACCGTGTGGCAAAGCAGAGCCGTCTGTGCGAGTCGCTCATCGATGCTGCCGAAAACGGCAAAGAGGTCACGGTGCTCATGGAGCTTCGTGCCCGCTTTGACGAGCAAAACAACATCGAATGGGCCGAGCGCCTGGAAGAGGCCGGCTGCACCGTTATCTACGGCTCCGAGGGCTTTAAGTGCCACTCAAAGATCTGCCAGCTCACCTATCGCGAGGGCATGGCGCTTACCCGCCTGACGCTTTTGGGTACCGGCAACTTTAACGAGAAGACGGCCAAGCTCTACAGCGACTTTATGCTCATGACCGCGCATCCCGGCATCGGCGAGGACGCCAACCTGTTCTTCCGCAACCTGTCGCTGGGCAACCTGCGCGGCGACTACCGCTTCCTGGGCGTGGCGCCCGTGGGCCTCAAGCCGCTCATCATGCGCGGCCTGGACCGCGAGATTCAGCGCGCCCTTGTCGGCGAGCCCGCCCGCGTGTTCTTTAAGCTCAACTCGCTTACCGACCGCGAGGTCATCGACAAGATTGCCGAGGCATCGTGTGCCGGCGTGCGCGTGGACATGATCATTCGCGGCATCTCGTGCCTCAAGCCCGGTGTTCCGGGCAAGACCGAGAACGTGCACGTGCGATCCATCGTCGGACGTTTTTTGGAACATGCGCGCGTCTATGCCTTTGGCGTGGACTCGGACATGATCTACCTGAGCTCGGCAGACATGATGACGCGCAACACCGAGCACCGCGTGGAGATCGCCTTCCCCGTGCTCGACCCCACCTGCCGCGCCCTGGTGCACGAGTACATGGGCATGCAGCTGCGCGACAACGTGAAGGCACGCAGCCTGACGAGTGACGGCACCTGGGTTCCGGTGGAGCGCAAAGAGGACGAGAAACCCTTCAACTCGCAGGAAGCTCTGCTGGAGCGCGCGTATCGCAACGCCGAGGCCGCCGCGCAGCAGCGCGCACAGGAGAAGGAACGTGTGGCCGAAAAAGTTATCCAGGACGAGATTGAACATGGGGCGGCTGCCAAACCGGAAGCGGTTGCCGCTCTCCCGGTGAATGAGCCCGAGGCTGCCGCAGAGCCCGCCGTGGAGAAAGCGCCCGAGGCCGCTACTGCGACTCCGGAGCCCGCCGCCGAGGCAAAGCCCGCCCCTGCTCCTGAGCCGCAGCCGGCCACACCCAAGGTCCAAGAGGTCCAGGCGACCGTCATTGAGCCCAAGCCTGCACCTGCACCTCAGCCCGAGCCGCAGGTCACCAAGCCCGCACCCGAGACGAGCGCCCGTCGCGATAAGCCCGCCGGCAAGACCAAGGCCATCGAGCGCCATCGCCCCGGTCGCGTGCGCATAGGCCTGGGCCTGATCGGCCTGGGTCTTAAGACGCTCATTACCGGCAAGACGAAATAGTCGTTTGTAGAAGCGCCCCGCATTTGAGGAAAGCCTCGGATGCGGGGCGCTTTTCCCTGCTACCATGGTGCGAATAACAACGCGAATGACAGGCAGGAATATGAAGCTCACTATAGAATCGATGACCTACGGCGCCGACGGGCTGGCGCACGCCGACAACGGCAAGGCCGTCTTTGTGCAGGGCGCCGTGGCAGGCGACACCGTCGAGGCCGAGGTCGTACAGGACGGCAAGTCGTTCATGCGTGCCCGCACCACCGAGATTCTGGAGCCAAGCCCCGATCGCATTCAGCCTCCCTGCCCCTTCGTGGGCATCTGCGGCGGCTGCTCGTGGGGCAATCTCTCACGCACGGCACAGCTCGCCGCCAAGGAGCAAAACCTGCGCTCCACGCTCGAGCGCATCGGCAAGTTCGCTCCTGAGCAGGTCGATGAGTTGGTACAGCCCATCTGCCACACCAAGGACGACTGGGGCTACCGCAATAAAATCGAGCTCGAACCGACCGTCGTCAACGGTCGCGTGCGTCTTGGCATGCACGGTGTCGACCCCAGCAAAATCGTGACCGTCGATACGTGCCCGCTGTTCGACAAGCGCTTCCCGAAGGCGCTCAAATCGGTCGTCGGCGCACTCAACTATCTAAGCGGCAGCCATGACTTGGGGCTCGAACGCGTGGGCATTCGCGCATCACGCCGCACCAAGGCACTCGAGGTCGCACTCTGGACGCCCACAGGCTCTTTTCCGCGCTCGCAGGTCTCCCGCGTGCTGGCGGACGCCGCTCACCCCACGAGCATCGTGCGCGTGATGAGCAAGGGCGAAAAGAAGGCCCGCCGTGTCTCCAAGGTCGAAATGCTCGCCGGAGAGGGCTCATGGACCGAGAATATCGCCGAGGGTCAGATGCGCTTGTCTGCCCCGTCTTTTTTCCAGGTCAACACCAAGGGTGCCGAGATTTTGATCGAGCTTGTCATGGAAGCACTCGACCCGCAGGAAGACGAGCTTGCCGTGGACCTGTACTGTGGTGCCGGCACCTTTACCCTGCCGCTCGCCCGCCGCTGCGACTTTGTCGCCGCCGTCGAGGCCTACGGCCCCGCCGTGCGCGACCTGCGCCGTAACCTGGAGATCAACAAGCTTGATAACGTCGACGTCATTGGCGGAGACGCGGTGCGCGAGTTCCCCGACCAGGATGCCGACGTCTTGGTGGTCGACCCGCCACGCGCAGGCCTCGCCCCCGAGGCGATCGACCTTATCGCCAGCACGAGTGCTCGCGATGTCGCCTACGTGAGCTGCGACCCGGCCACCCTGGCGCGCGATCTCAAACGCTTTGTCGAAGAAGGCACCTTCTTCCCCGTAAAGATCACGCCAGTCGACCTGTTCCCACAAACCTTCCACTGCGAGACCGTCGTCCACCTTAGGCGCAACTAGACTGTTTGCCCAAGGCCACGCCCGATGATTTTTCTGGGACGGGGATTAAATAATCAATTTGTACCAAATGATTATTTAATCCCCGTCCCTTTTTAAACATTGGGAAATCGAGCGTGGCAAGCGCATGTCTTCGGGGTATAAGACGCCTAATTGTATGCCGCCTTACGAAAGGAACTCTCATGCCCAGCGTTGCCGTTCTCGCCGCCGATGGCTTTGAAACGATTGAATGTCTGACCATGGTCGATGTCATGCGTCGCGGCGGCGTGCGCGCCACGCTCGTCTCGATCATGCCCACGCGCGAGGTCGTGAGCTCGCTGCAGATCCCCGTGACCTGTGATGTGCTCTTTGACGAGATCGACTTTGACGAGTACGACTGCGTCGTGCTGCCCGGCGGCCTGCCCGGTGCCACCAACCTGCGCGCCGACCAGCGCGTCTGCAACGTAGTCTGCGATTTCGCCGCGACCAAGCACGTTGCCGCCATCTGCGCCGCCCCGTTTATCCTAGGCGAGCTTGGTCTACTCGAGGGACGCCGCGCCACGTGCTTCCCCGGCTTTGAGAAGAGCTTCCCCGAGGGCACCTATACCGGCGAGAAGGTCACGCAAGACGGCAATATCATCACTGCCAGCGGCATGGCACAGTCACTCCCCTTTGCCTTGGAGCTGCTGCGCACGCTCGCCGGCGAAAAGGCCGTCGAGAAGGTCGCCGAGGGCATCCAACTATGATTTTGGCTTCGCAATCGCCGCGCCGCATAGAGCTGATGCGCGAGGCGGGCTATAACATTCGCGTAATTCCCGCAGACATCGATGAAACGCCTTTTGATGGCGAAGCTCCGCTTACGCTCGTCGAGCGCTTGGCGCGTGCCAAAGCTGCTGCCGTCGCGGCCGAGCATGCCGAACCCAATGAGTTGACCGTCGCGGCCGATACTATTGTCGCCTTTGACGGCCAAATATTGGGTAAGCCGGCAAACGAGGACGAGGCGCGCACCATGCTCCGCGAGCTTTCGGGCCGCACGCACCAGGTGGCGACCGGCGTCTGCATCGTTAAAGCCGGCGACGCTACAGCTCCGCATGCCGCCGAGAGCCTGTCGTTTGTCGATGTGACCGACGTGACGTTCTACGAGCTCACCGACGAGCAGATCGAGCGCTACGTCGCCTCGGGTGAGCCCATGGACAAGGCCGGCGCCTACGGCATTCAGGGCACAGGCGGACGCATGCTCGTGCACGATATTTCGGGCGACTTCTATAACGTGGTGGGCTTACCCATCGCCCGCGTCGCGCGCGCGATTCAAAAACTCTCGTAATTGCATCTGGCGCTGGGTATTCCCCAGCGCCTACAATTTTGGCGTACCGTACGGATCCCGACCGGGCACAAGGCGCGGCGGAAAACCGATAGGAGTTAAACATGGATACACTGCTCGAGGCCATTGACGTCTGCGATGTCGATGGCTTTTGCTATGGCAACTATACGGACGAGGAGGCCGGCACCGGTTGCACCGTAATCGTGGCACCCGAGGGCGCCACCGGCGGCGTTGACGTTCGCGGCGGTGCTCCAGCATCGCGCGAAACCGACCTGCTGCGTCCCGAGAACACCGTCGACAAGGTCCACGCCGTCTGCCTTTCGGGTGGATCGGCCTTTGGCCTCGAGGCTGCAAGCGGCGTCGCTCGCGAGCTTGAGAGCCGCGGCATCGGCCTTCCCGTCGGCCCCACGCAGGTGCCTATCGTGTGCTCCAGCTGCATCTTCGACCTCGCCTTTGGCGACCCCACCGTGCGCCCCGACATTGAGGCCGGTATCGCCGCCGTGCGCGAGGCGCTCGACCACACCCCTGCCACGCTCGAGCAAGGCAACGTGGGCGCCGGTACCGGCGCCACCGTAGGCAAGCTCATGGGGCCTGCCACCTGCATGAAGGCCGGCCTTGGAGCTGCCGCCGTGGCACTCGGTCCCGTCAAAGTGGGCGCCGTGGTCTCGGTCAACGCCTGCGGCAACGTCATCGACCCGACCACTGGCGAGTGGGTCGCCGGCATGCGCGCCACAGCCGATAGCGACCAGATCGTCGACATGGAGCTCGCAGCCTTTGCCGCAGCCGGCTCCATGCAAATGCCGCTCGACCGCACCAACACCACCATCAGCTGCATCGTCACCAACATGGAGCTCACTAAGGCGCGGGCTACCAAGGTCTCCCAAATGGCAGCAGACGCCTACGCGCACGCCATCCGCCCCACACACACCACCAACGACGGCGACACCATCTACACCCTTGCCAGCGGCAAACTGGGAGCCCAGGCAAGCGCCGCCGTTCCCCTAGACCTGCTGGGTATGCTCGCAGTAAGGGCCCTAGAAGCTGCCATCGTAAACGGAGCCAAAACCGCTAAAACCTCCCACGGCATCCCCGGCGCCGCGAAGTAAACTAACTCGTCCGGTTGCCCGGTGGGTCTTGGTTATGTTTGCTGCTCTACAGTCCTGGCTCGCACGAAGAGCACATTAAGTGCTCTTCGGCTCGTGCGGAACTCGCGACAAACATAACCAAGACCCACCGGGCAACCTACTCAACTAAATCCCTTTCAGCCCAGGCCCCTGTGTACCGCGCGTCTAAGATCTTCAAATTCTGGCAGCCTGACAATCGATTCTTGTAGCAGAGGCCCCTTGGCCTTTAGTTTGATACAAGTTCCGCACGAGCCGGAAAGCACTTAATGTGCTTTCCGTGCGAGCAGGACTGTTCGCAGTACCAAACTAAAGGCCAAGGGGCCCAGTCAACCCATCAGCAGCGATTACTCAGCAGCTAGTTGAATTTGAAGATCTTTGAGGCAAGACGGTATAGGCCGAGTGTGGTTTTGTCACCAGCCCGACCGCGCAGGTTGGTGAAGAAGCCGACCACACCGTAGCGTGCACGACGATACATACGCTCGTCATAGGCCTTTAAATCACTCCACAACGTCTTCAGGCGCTCGTCGGCACAATCCTCGTCGGAAAGCTTAGTGAGCACCGAGCAGATTGCCATCATCATGGTGAAATAGCCCATCATGTACGAGCGCAGACGCGACGACTCGACATCGCTGTACAGGTGGAACGACTCCATCATGATGCGCGTCACGCGAAACTGTTGGTCCAGACGCTTGACCATCGTGGCCTCGTTGACGCTTTGGCCCTCACGGCCGATAAAGTAGCGGTAGAGGTCGATGTCGGCGTAGTACATGGTCTTGCAGCGCGGTAGCGGCACGTAGGCGTAGATGTTGTCTACATAGAACGTGTGCGGCGGCATAGGCAGATTGGACGCGCGCAGCACATCCGTGCGATAGCACAGGCTGTGCATGAGCAGATTCTGGTCCAGACGGAAATGACCAATCTGGTCCCAGGTAAAGATCTTTTTCCGCGGCAGGGCAAACTTGTAGCCAATAGCGGTGTGCGTACCCTCGTAAACCTTCTCGTACACATAGTTCGAGATAAAGAGGTCGACGCGCTGGTCGCGCTCCTCAAAACCGCGAAGGATCGAAAGCATGGTCGACAGGGCTGCGCCATCGAGCCAGTCGTCCGAGTCGACAACTTTGTAGTAGGTGCCCTGTGCCTCGCGCAAGCCCGAAAGGACGGCAATGCCGTGGCCGCCGTTCTCCTGATGCACCGCGCGGATGATTCCGGGGTAACGCGTCTCCCACTCATCGGCCTTGGCCGCCGTCTCGTCCTTGGAACCGTCATCGACGATGATGATCTCGATATCGGTGGCGTAATTGCTCCCCTCCAGAATGGAGGTGATGCAATGGTCCATGTCCTTGGCGGCGTTATACGAGGGAATACCGAATGATATGACTTTATGCATGGCAGGCGATAATCTCATCCGAAAGATCGAGGGCGGAGTTGGTCACGGCATCCATATCGTAGTAACGATACTCGGCCAGGCGACCCACCGGGTGGAAGTTCGTCAGGTTCTGAACGCGCTCAAGATAGCGCTCATAGAGCTCACGGTTCTCGGGCTCCAGAATGGCGTAGTACGGCGTCTCGCCCGAGCCGGGCGTATAGGCCTTGGAGTACTCCTTCATGATGGTGGTCTTGCCGGGCAGGACCTGACCGGTCATGTTCTTGAACTCGGTGATACGCGTGTAATCCTCGCTCGTGGTGTAGTTGACGGTGCCCACGGGCTGGAACTGGTCCATATCGAGCGTCTCGAACTTCATGTCGAGCGTACGGTACGGCAGAGCGCCCAAGTCGAGGTTGAACAGCTCGTCGAGCGGACCGGTGTAGACGATCTCGCCGCCATAGACCTTGCCGTCGATCTTGACGGTGGTCTCGTCGATCTCGAAGAGATCGCGGGCGTCCACGTCGCAGAACACATCAATCAGATCGTGGTCGAGCATGTGCTCGAACAGCGCGGTATAGCCGTCCTGCGGCATGCCCTGGAAGGGAGCCTGCGGGAAGTAGCGGTCATCGTCGCCCACAAAGACGGGAACGCGACCGGTGATCGAGGGATCGATCTGGTCGGGCGTCTGGCCCCACTGCTTCATGGTGTAATGCAAAAAGACGTTCTCGTAGACGTAATCGGCGACCTCGGCAAGATCCGGGTCGTTCTTCTTGCGCAGCTCCATGATGGGCACCTTGACGTCCTTGCCAAAGGTCTCCACGAGCTTCTGATACAGCTCCTCGCCGCGCTCGTCGCCAAAGGCGAGCTTGAGGCTCGCGTGGTTAAAAGGCACGGGCATGAGGGTGCCGTTGATGTTGGCAAGCACCTTGTGCTGGTAGTCCGTCCACTTGGTAAAGCGCGACAGGAAATTGTGGACGCGCTCATTAAAGGTATGGTAGATGTGCGGACCATACTCGTGGACCAGGATTCCGGCCTCATCAGCGCAGTCGTAGGCGTTACCCGCAATGTGGCTACGGCGCTCCAGAACGGCAACACGATAGCCGATGGTCTCGGCGAGACGGCGGGCACAAACGGCACCGGCATAACCGGCACCGACGACAATCATGTCGTATGCGCCGGCGTTAAAGCCTTCAGGCAGGCCTGAGGTAATCTGCATCGATACTCCTTGTCAAAAGCCACGGGCTCGTTAGCTGGGCTTTTCTCGAACATTCTTCGAGACATATTTATCAGAGCGATTATAGCGCTAATGCGTCCTATAATGAGCTTGCCACACAAGGAAAGCTCAAGCACCGCGGCGTACATTATTGAAAGGTAAACCCGCTAGCAGCGGGTTTATTCGTGAACAGCCGGGCGCCTGGAGCTTAGTGAAACGCTTGTAAGGAGTAACATGAGCGATTTCCTTAACCGTATGAAGTCTGCCGCCAAGGCCGACCTTAAGACGATCGTCCTGCCCGAGGGCGAGGATCCGCGCACCATCGTCGCAGCCACCAAGATCATCGAGGAGGGCCTGGCAAAGATCGTCATCCTGGGCAACCCCGACGAGATCAACGTTCCCGGCGCTACCGTCATCGACCCGCGCAATGCCGAGAAGCACGAGGAGTACGCGCAGAAGTTTGCCGAGCTCCGCGCCAAGAAGGGTGTCACCATCGAGCAGGCTCGCGCCCAGGTGATGGACGCCACCTACTTTGGCACCATGATGGTCAAGATGGGCGATGCCGACGGCCTGGTCTCCGGCGCCTGCCACTCCACCGCCGACACCCTGCGCCCCGCGCTGCAGATCCTCAAGACCGCCCCGGGCACCAAGCTGGTCTCGGCCTTCTTCGTGATGTGCACCGACACCCCGCAGTTCGGCACTGACGGCACGCTGATCTTCGCCGACTGCGGCCTCAACATCAACCCGTCCTCCGATGAGCTCTCCGAGATCGCCATCGCCTCCGCTCACTCCTGGTCCACCTTCATGGGCAACGTTGAGCCGCACGTGGCCATGCTCTCCTACTCCACCATGGGCTCCGCCGGCGGCGAGGTCGCCAAGAAGGTCCAGGAGGCCGTAAAGTTCTGCCACGAGAAGGCTCCCGAGCTCGCCATCGATGGCGACCTGCAGCTCGATGCCGCTATCGTCCCCACCGTCGCCCAGCTCAAGGCTCCCGGCTCCTCCGTTGCCGGTAAGGCCAACGTGCTCGTGTTCCCCGACCTCGAGGCCGGCAACATCGGCTACAAGCTGGT
>CABSNK010000034.1 GCA_902479075.1 uncultured Collinsella sp. | reverse complement strand
ACTCCTTCTACGGCGCCACGAGCCGCATCATGCTCGCCATGGGCCGCAAGGGCCAACTGCCCGAGAAGTTCGCCGAGGTCGACCCCAAGTCCGGCGCTCCCAAGCTCGCCTGCGTCGTTCTGGGCGTTATCACCGTCATCGGTCCGTTCCTGGGCAAGAACATGCTCATCCCTCTGACCAACGTGTCGGCTCTCGCCTTCATCTTCTCCTGCGGTATGGTCGCCCTCGCCTGCCTGCGCATGCGCTTCACCGAGCCCGACCTGCCTCGTCCCTACGAGGTGCCCGGCGGCAAGTTTGGCATCGGTCTCGCTATCGCTGCCTGCGCCATCATCATCGGCCTGCTCGTGATTCCGTTCTCTCCCGCCTCCCTCAACATGGTGGAGTGGAGCATCGTGATCGGCTGGTTGGCTATTGGCCTGGCCCTCATGGCTTTCACCAATTCCCGCAAAAAGTAACGCCTAGCCGGGGCGGATCGGGTGCGCGGGGCCCTCTCTCCCGCGCACCGAACCCGGCACCACTTGGGTAGCTTTGTGAGGCCTTAACCCAACACGGCCTCGCCCACTATATGGATCCATAAGGAGGAACCATGTCCACTAAGTATGCAATCGTTGGCGGCAAGCTCATCGACGGTACCGGTGCCGAGCCGGTCGAGAACTCCCTCGTTCTCGTCGACGACAACGGCAAGATCGAGTACGCCGGCACTATGCAGGACCTTCCCGAGGGCGTTGAGGTTATCGATGCCGCCGGCAAGACCGTCCTTCCCGGCCTGATCGACACCCACCTGCACTTCTCGGGCAACCTGACCGACGATGACACCGATTGGGTCATGCAGCCGCTCCTCGAGAAGCAGGCCGTCGCCGTCAAGCAGGCCTACGACTGCCTCACCCACGGCCTCACCACCGTCTGCGAGATCGGCCGCTTTGGTATCCAGATCCGTGACTGCATCGACAAGGGCGTCTTCAAGGGCCCGCGCGTTCTGGCCACCGGCCTCGGTTTCTGCCGCGTTGCCGGCCACGGTGACTCTCACCACTGCACCCAGGAGCTCAACAAGGAATCCCATCCCTGGGGCGACCAGGTCGACGGTCCTTGGGATCTGCGCAAGGCCGTCCGTCGTCGCCTGCGCGAGAACCCCGATGCCATCAAGATCTGGGCTACCGGTGGCGGCATCTGGCGCTGGGACTCCGGTCGCGACCAGCACTACTGCTCCGAGGAGATCCAGGCCGTGGTCGACGAGGCAAAGATGGTCGGCATCCCCGTGTGGAGCCACTGCTACAACAACCACGCCGCTGCCTACGATTCCGTTCGCTTTGGCTGCGAGCAGCTGATTCACGGTTTCGATATCGATGAGCGCACCATGGACCTCATGGCCGAGCAGGGCACCTTCTTCACCCCGACAATCGCCTTCCTGCCCACCTGGTACGCCACCTATCCGCCCGTCTACGTCCCCGAGCTGCACGACAAGTACGAGGGCACCCTGGTCGAGAAGGAGCTGCAGCGCAACTACGACTGCTTGCGCGAGGCCAAGAAGCGCGGCGTCGTCATGACGATCGGCTCCGACTCCTTCTCCTTCGTCACCCCGTACGGCACCTGCTCCATCGAGGAGATGTACGAGTTCGTCGACAAGATCGGCTTCACCCCGGTCGAGACCATCACCTGCGCCACCCTCAACGGTGCCAAGATGTGCCACATCGAGGACGAGACCGGTTCCATCGAGGCCGGCAAGTGCGCCGACCTGCTGGTCGTCAACGGTGACGTCGCCGCCGACATCCACGTGCTCAACACCGACAACATGGACGTCATCATGAAGGACGGCTGGATCGTCGAGGCTGGCACCTTTGGCGAGGCCAACAAATACAGCGCCTAAGATACCGTTTGTCGATGACTGGGTGTAAAACACAGTTTTTGATTGCATAATGCAATGGAGAGGGTCGCTTGCGGCCCTCTTTATTGCTATGGATGCGGTAGACAAAAGGGGATGACGGTGGATTTAAACAGGTTGATTCTGGGCAAGAGCTACAACTCTACCAAGGTCTTTCGCACGGCCCAGCATGTGGTCCAGGCCATCCTGCTCGGTGTTGTCGTTCCGGCGCTTATCCTGCTGCTTATCTGGGATTTAACCGATAATCCCAATCCCGTTCCGGGCGTTGTCGTTATTGCCGGCTTGGTCATGCTGTGCTTCTTTTTCTCATATGTCTTTGTGGTCCCCGACGACATCACATCGAGCGCAACCGACCGTACGCTCGCCATCGCATCAAAAATATTCGCCTACACGTCGCGCGGCCTTACGCCCGAAGCGGCCCTGGGTGCCTCTAAAATTATCCTATCCGAGACCATCGCCTCCGCCATCTGCTTTACCGATGGCAAACAGGTGTTGGCAAGTTGGGGCGAGGACTCGGCAAAGTGCCCTGCCGGCACCCCGGTAGTGCTCAAGACCACGCTCAACGTGATTGAGACGGGTGAGCAGAGCGTGTTTTCGCGTGACACCTCCAATGAGACGGGTGGCTATTTTCCCCGCCTGCGCGCCGGCATTGTCGCGCCGCTTACCGTGCGCGGGCATTGTGTGGGCACACTCGAGCTGTATTACCCCCGCCTGAGCAGCATCGATATGCGCCAGACGGCCCTTGCTTCGGGTTTTGCCGATCTCATTTCCACGCAGCTCGCCAGCTTTGAGCTCGAGCGCCAGGACGAGCTCACAGCTCGCGTTGAGCTACGCGCCCTGCAGTCGCAGGTCGACCCGCATTTTCTATTCAATACCATTAGCACGATTGTGTCGCTCGTTCGAACCGAGCCCGACAAGGCGCGATCGCTGCTGATCGACTTTTCCAACTACTATCGTCAGACGCTTTCTGATTCCGATACGCTCACCACGCTCGAGCACGAGGTGGAACAGGGCACCCGTTATATCAATCTTATGCAGGCCCGGTATGGCGACGGCCGTCTGCGCGTTTCGGTCGACATCGACTTTGAGGTGCGCGACAGCCTGGTGCCGCCGTTTATCTTGCAGCCGCTGCTCGAAAACTGCATCAAGCATGCGCAGCGCGAGACCGAGCCGCTTTCTATTCGTGTTAGGGCTTTTGAGACCGATGACGGCTTGGAGATCATCGTCGAAGATGACGGCATCGGTATGAGCGAAGAAGTCTGCGCGCATCTGTTTGAGCAGCATCGCCGAGAGGAGCCCGAGAGCATTACCGCCGACGGCTCCATCAAGCGAGGTTGCGGCTTGGCGCTCTTCAACGTGCTTCAGCGCATCCATTTCTTTTACGGAGAAGATTCTGGCATGCGCGTGAAGTCCCAGGAGGGCGTGGGAACGCAGGTCATCGTTGAGTTGAACGGCGAGCCGCATGAGCCGGCGCCGCTAACGGTGTAGTACGCGGTTGGATTGAGAGAAAAGAGGGGAAGCGCATATGTCCGAAGGCTGGAACATCTTGGTGGTTGATGACGAGCCTCCCATTAGGGCTGAACTACGCTATCTGTTGGAAAAGGATACGCGTGTGGGTCAGATTGCCGAGGCGGGCAATGTCACCGAAGCCGTGGAGTCGATTCTGTCGAACAAGCCCGACGTGCTGTTTTTAGACATTACCATGCCCGGTCGCTCGGGAATTGAGCTTGCCGAGACGCTGCAGAACCTAAAGACGCCGCCAGTCGTGGTGTTTGTGACGGCATTTGCCGAGTATGCGGCTGATGCCTATAACCTCGATGCTGTCGATTACATCGTCAAACCGGTCGAGGATGCCCGCTTGTCAAAGGCACTCGACAAGATCGAGACCGCCCTGGGCGCTCGCCGTGTCGTCCATGCTCCGCGCCAGCCTTTGCGCCTGACGGTGGATCGTGGGGGCAAAAGGGTGTTCATTCCCGTGGCGGATGTCTGCTACTTTGAGGCGCGCGCCGATTTTTGCAACGCCGTCTGCGCTGAGGGAACATACCTGATCAATGAGTCGATTTCCTCGCTCGAGCGGCGCCTGGCCTCCGAGGGCTTTATCCGTGTCCACCGCAGTTATCTGGTCAATTTGGAAGACGTGCATAATGTCGAGATCGGTTCCACGGGTCTTATGGAGCTCAGGCTCGATCGCGTAACCTCGACGGTGCCTGTGTCCCGTCGTCGCGCTGCCGAGGTCAAGGCGCACTTGGGACTTGCGTAGGCAGTCTGCATATCATCGTTTACCGCCGCAGGTTTGGCATGACCGTGCGGTGGGCATAATGGGTGACATCGAATGAAATCGAAAGGATCATTATGCCCGCGCTCATTACGCATCATCTGTTTGGCGAGGAAAGCATCGACCGTCTTCCGCAGGGCGTTATTACGTCCGACGAGGAGCGCATCGCCTTTATCCTGGGAAACCAAGGTCCCGACCCGTTTTTCTTCCACATGCTCACGCCGCGCGTTTCCGACTGCACGTCGCTTGCTCAGGTCATGCACCGCTCGCGCATGTCGCGCCAGTTCTCGTGCCTGCGCGACGGCGTGTCGCACCTGCAGCCGCGCGACGCCAATCTGGGCCGCGCCTTTGCGCTGGGCCTGCTGTCTCACTATGTACTCGACCGCAATGCCCACCCCTTTGTCTACGAGCAGCAGTTTGGCATTGTAGATTCCGATCCCGAGCTCGAGGCTTCGGGCAGTCAAGTTCATGCCGTGCTCGAAAGCGACTTGGACGTGCTGATGCTGCAGCTCAAGCGCGATGGGGCAACGGTCGAGGATTATCCGCCGGCGGGCGAGATCGTCACTACCGACCGCATCAATCGCGTTGCCGGCGTGCTGATGAGCTACGTCGCCGGGCGCGTGTACGGTATCGACATCCCGGCGGGGGAGTACGCCGGCGCCGTCTCGGACATGCAGATGCTCTATCGCACCATTGAGCCGGCCGGCTCGGTAAAGACGCGCGCGATTGCTCTGGTTGAGGGCTTGGTGCATGACTACTCGCTGCTCGACGGCCTTGCCCATCGCGTGACGACGGAGCTGCCCGAGCGCACCGGTAACCTGGGCCACCTGACATGGAAGAACCCCTTTACCGATGAGGTCTCGACCGAGAGCTTCCCCGAGGTCTTTGAGCGCGCGCTGACCGATTACGAGCTCACCGTTGCCCGCTTTATCGAGACCGGTGACATGGATGCCGTGACCGGCCATATCAACTATAGCGGCCGCGTACTCGACGCCGACGAGGAGTTCGACCGCGAGGAATAACAAACCGTTTCAATAAGTTGCGGTGGAATAGTTCCTGAATGAAGCCCCCGGAGGGCTAAGCGGGAACTATTTCACCGCAACTGCTTTGATGGGATGGTGTTTCGCCCTGCGTGTCCGTATGACCGCTCCTGTCCCTTTGCCGAATCCTTACCAGCGCTTCTGTGCAATTGGGGTACGATGAACTAACTGCATATCGGGCGAATACGAAGGGGCCCTGTCCATGAAATACACCAAGCTCGAGCGTAACTGGGTTATGTACGACGTGGGCAATTCGGCCCTCGTGTTGCTCAATACCTCGGTGGTGCCCATCTACTTTAACGCCATCAATACCGGTGCTTCCTCGGCAGACCTGGTGGTCGCTTGGGGCAACGCTCAGACGATCGCCTCGCTGGTCATTGCCATGCTCATGCCCATTCTGGGCGCGCTTGCCGATTACGCCGGCAACAAGATCAAGTTCTTCTTGGGCTTCTTCCTCACAGGCCTGGTGCTTTGCCTGGCGCAGGCTATCCCAATGTCCGCCATGGCATTTTTGACCGTGTACGTGCTGTGCACCATCGGCCTTAACTCTTCTATGACGTTCTACGACGCCATGCTGCCTGACATTACCACCGACGAGCGCATGGACGCCGTGTCCAGCTCGGGCTATGCCTGGGGCTACATCGGTTCCACCGTGCCGTTCATCATCTGCCTGGCGCTTATCATGGGTGGTCCCGCTCTTGGCGTCCCCACCATGTTGGCAACGCGTCTGTCGTTTATCATCACTGGTGCCTGGTGGCTCATCTTTACCCTGCCGCTCATTCGCACCTATAAGCAAAAGTACGGTCGCGAGCGCGGTCCCGAGGACACTATCGGCCACATCGTGGGCGGTGTGTTTTCCGAGGTCGGACACACCATGCGCGAGATCGCCCACAACAAGACCGTGCTGGTCTACATGGTCGCGTTCTTCTTCTATATCGATGGCGTCCACACGGTCATTTCCATGGCCACCAGTTACGGCTCGGCTTTGGGCATCGATTCGACGCAGCTGGTCCTGGCGCTGCTCGTTACGCAGTTCGTGGCCTTCCCGTCCGCCATCATCTACGGCAAGCTCGCCGGACGCGTGGGCACGCTCAACATGATCCTGGTGGCCGTCGCCGCCTACATGGGTATTGTTCTGTTCGCCGCGTTCTTCCTAAAGACTGCCTTTGAGTTCTGGGTGCTTGCCATTATGGTCGGTCTGTTCCAGGGCGGCGTGCAGGCGCTCAGCCGTAGCTACTTTGGCCGCATTATCCCTAAGGAAAAATCCAACGAGTACTACGGCTTCTTTGACATCTTTGGTCGCTATGCAAGCGTCATGGGCACCTTCCTGGTGTCGGTCGTCACCTCGCTGACCGGCAACCCGTCGCTGGGCGTCCTTTCCATTGGCGTGCTGCTGGTCGTTGGCTTTGTGCTGCTGGTCCGCCTGTCCCGCATGACTCGGGCGGCAGAGCATGCCGCATAGGAGCGAGCGGCTATTGTGTCTGTCCGCGGTACTCTTTTGGGGTTATCCGCAATAAACATTGCGACTTGCGAGCAATGATTTGCCCAAGTGGGTATGATGGAATCAGCTAGGTCGCGGGGCGTCGCCTGTGTTTGGCGGCGTCCCGTTTTTTGTGCTGCAGGGAGGGAAAGCATGAACGCCACGGTTGTGATTCCAACATATTGGGCAGACGATGATGCCCATGCAAACGCTCCCGGCGTCTATGACCACTCGACGAAGCTCAATGCCGCCAATCCCGAGCTCGACCGCTGCCTGGCCTCGCTCGAGCAGGTGCACGACATTCCGAGGATTATCCTTTTGGTGGTCTGCCCCATCTCGGTCACGGCTGATGTGTCGAAGCGCGTCCACGAAATCGTCGACGCGCACCCTACGCTCAAGGTCACCGTGGTTACCAACACCCAGGCATCGCGTATCGCCGACCGTGTGGCGCAGATTGCTCCCAAGGGCTCGGGCGAGTGCGTGAGTCTGCGCGGATACGGCGCCATTCGCAATATGGGGCTTGCCTGCGCTGCGGTGCTCGGCCACGATGCCGTTGTCTTTTTGGATGACGACGAGACCGTAACCGATGCCGACTTTATGAAGCGCGCGACCTATGCACTGGGCCAGCAGACGCGTCAAGGCCTGCCGATTTTGGTTAAGAGCGGTTACTTTTACGATCGAGACGGATCGCCGTTGGCGCCCACAGACAAGGTGGGCATTTGCCATCGTTGGTGGACCAAACGCATCGAGTTTAATCGCTGGATGAAAAAGGCGCTCTCGGGCACCCGTATCTCGCGTTCAAACTACGTGTGCGGCGGCCTTGTGGCGCTTCATGCCCGCGCCTTTACCCGTGTGGCGTTTGACCCGTTTATCACCCGAGGCGAGGACCTAGATTACCTCTTTAACATGCGCATGTTTGGCTACGACGTGTGGTTTGACAACGAGTGGGTCGTTCGTCACCTGCCGCCCGAGTCCGAGAAGCGCGCGCCGCGCTTTATGCAGGATGTGTACCGTTGGTACTACGAGCGTGCCAAGCTGACATTTGCCGCGCACCAGCAGGAGCTCGTTCCCGTCACGGCCGCGTCACTCATGCCCTATCCGGGCCCGTGGATTTCGCGCGAGCTCGACGATCGCGTGCGCAAGACCGCCATGGTTCGCAGCATGTTTACCCGCGAGCACGAGGGATACCTGCGCATTTGGCGTCACGGTATTGACGAAGCCAAGACCTACGCGCGCCAAAACGCCGCAAGCTACCTGCGTTTCCAGAGCTTCTGGCCCAAGATCATGGACGGACTCTGGCGCGACGCACAACTGACCAGCATCCTGGAGGGGACTGAATGATCGACCGCCGCGCCCAGCGCGATAATTCAATATCAATCTTTCGCGTGATCGCCGTTGTCTGCGCCATTTGCGTGCTGGTGTACTTTATTTTTGCCCTGGCGACTGGAATCGAGCCGATCGCGACCGTGGTCGCCTGCGCACTGCTGTGCATCTTTCTGTGCATTTTTATCTATTTGACGCTCAATCCCGATTCGGTGCGTTCGCAGTACACCGAAGAGACGCTCTCGGTGGCCTCTGCCATGCTCGAGGACATCAAAGGCGGTCTGACGCAGGAGTCGGCGCGTCTGGTGTGCCAGCGCATTTTGCCCGAGACGCGTGCCATGACGGTTGCCATCACCGACGAGAGCAACGTGCTGGCCTGCGCGGGCGAGTTCGAGGAAAAGCTGCTGCCCGATTCGCCCATCCACACACTTGCCACGCGCTACGTCATCGAGCACGGTATCGTCCAGTCGTTCAATCGCGTGGTGGACGTCGTGGGTGCGGATGGCTCGCACAACCAGGTTCCTGCCGGTATCATCGCGCCCATCAAGGTGGGCGACCGCACCGTCGGTACGCTCAAGTTCTACTACAAGACCCCGCGTGCCGTCGACCGCACTCAGTACGCGCTTGCCTCGGGTTTTGCCGAGATCCTGTCCACGCAGCTCGCCATCCACGAGCTCGAGGTGCAAAAGGAGCTCACGGCCCGTGCCGAGGTGCGTGCCCTGCAGGCGCAGATCAACCCGCATTTTCTGTTCAACACGCTCAACACCATCGCGTCGTTTACGCGTACCGATCCGCTGCGCGCCCGCGAGCTGCTGCGCGAGTTCTCCTCGTTCTATCGCGCCACACTCGACAATTCGGGCTCGCTCATTCCCGTGTCGCGCGAGGTCGCGCAGACCAAGCGCTACCTGACGTTTGAGAAGGCGCGCTTTGGCGAGGATCGCGTGCTGGCGACCTTCGACGTGTCCGAGGACGTCGAGGACACGCTGGTGCCGGCATTTGTAATCCAGCCAATCGTCGAGAATGCCGTGCGCCATGGTATGGGCGACGACGATGCACTGAGGATCGACGTGTCGGTCCACAGGGATGGCGAAGATGCGATTTTGATTGTGGTCGCCGATAACGGCGTGGGCATGGACGAAGGCACCGCTGCCAGACTGTTTGACGAACGCTCCGCCCGTCCCGACGCCAGCTCCCCGCAGGGCGGCGGCGCCGGTGTGGCCATGCACAATATTTCGGAGCGCATCCATCGCTTTTATGGACCGCACTCCTATACGCGCGTCGAATCGGCCCCGGGCAAGGGCACTAAAGTGCTCCTGCATCTCGATTTGTCGGAGAGCATCTTCGACATTCAAGAGTAGAATAATAGGTTACGGGTTTAACGCTAGTTGGCGGATGCCCGACGTAGTTAGTTGACGAAAGGTTTTATCCCTATGCTGCGTGCAATGATTGTGGATGATGAGGCCCCGGCCCGTTCGGAACTTCGCTTCTTGCTCGAGCAGACGGGCAAGATCGGCACGATCACAGAAGCGTCGAGCGTTCGCTCCGCCATCGAGATGCTTATGGAGAGCCGCGTCGATGTTGTGTTCCTCGATATCTCGATGCCTGGCGCTTCGGGTCTGCAACTTGCCGAGGCACTGCATAAGCTCAAGAATCCGCCGTCGATCGTGTTTGTGACCGCGTACAGCGATCATGCGGTCGAGGCGTTTGATGTGGATGCCGTCGACTATCTGATGAAGCCGGTCGAGGAGGCTCGCCTGGATCGAGCGATCGATAAGGTTATGCAACGCGCCAAGCCTGTCACGGACAGCAAGGTGACCATCGAGCGCATCCCGGTGGAAAAGGGCGGTCGCAAGGTCCTCATTCCCGTGGACGACATTCGCTTTATTATGGCCAAGGACGATTACTCCTGTATTTATACGGTCGATGACCGCTTTTTGTCGACGACCTCTCTGGCACAGTTCGAGGCCAAGCTCTGCGACTTTGGCTTCTTCCGCGTTCACCGCCGCTATATCGTCAACTTGGCATGTGTCACCGACGTCGAGACGGTTCCCTCTGGCGCTATCCAGCTGGGCATTACGGGCGTCGACGAACGCGTACCGGTTTCGCGCCGTCGCGTCGTACCGCTCAAAAAGGCCCTGAGCCTCTAGCACACCGGCCCCGCAGCCCTGTAGACCAAAATCGTCTGCGGAGCCGTGGGGCTTTTTGCATGAATGCACCAAATCGTTTTGCGGAAGGGATCCCATGAACAGCGCAAGCGCCAAGCGTATCGACATTATCTCGGACACCCACGGCTATCTTTCGCCTGCGCTCTTGGACGAGCTTAAGGGTGCGGATCTGATTATCCATGCCGGCGACCTAACGTCGGAGATGGACTACGAGCACCTGCGCACCATCGCCCCTGTGCGAGCGGTGCTGGGCAATAACGACTACTACCGCGACTACGGCCCCGATGTGGACCGCTTGGCGCTCTTTACCTACGAAGGCCTCAAGTTCGCCGTAGCCCACTACCGTGAAGACCTCCCGGTTGGATCCGTAGACGTAGCCATCAACGGCCACACCCACGTAACCAAAGAAGCCCAAGTGGGTCGCTGCCTGGTCCTCAACCCAGGCAGTGCCAGCTATCCAAGAGGCACCCGAGGCCCCACCATGGCCAGAATGCTTGTCAAGGACGGCAAGATTCTGAGCATCAAATTTATTGACCTAGAGTAGGTGCAACAAAAACGGGGGATGCAGATCGCATCTCCCGTTTTTCTTTGAGCCAAAGGCCGAAGTTCAACAACAATCTTAGACAACCCCGCCGAGGAGAACGGGGACCTCGAGCCGCGGAAGCGGCGAGGAACAAAGTCTTTGAAGCAAGTGACGGCAGGGAGGGTCTCCGGGGCCGGCTGGCGCGGGTTGAGTTTGTCGCGAGTTCCGCACGCAAAGGAAAGCACTTAATGTGCTTTCCGTCTTGCGCAGGACTGTAGAGCAGCAAACTCAACCCGCGCCAGCCGGCCCCGGAGACCCTCCCGGAGGGACCGAAAAACTTTTTCAAAAAAGTTGTTGCGCGGCGGACAGACTTCTGTGTATACTAATCCCCGCAGCGCACGCGAGCGGAAACAAACGCGAACGACTGCCTGGGGAGTTAGCTCAGTTTGGTTAGAGCGCCGGCCTGTCACGTCGGAGGTCG
>CABSNK010000033.1 GCA_902479075.1 uncultured Collinsella sp. | reverse complement strand
TTCCCCGCCACCTTGAATTGACTAGGACCTCTGCAAAGGGGTCCTTTTCTTTTATGTGGACCATGCACGGAATCGAACCCCGTGAGGGCGCGGAGCTGAGGAAACGCGCAAGCGTTTTCCAGCGTAGCTCGCAAGGCGCGCAGGCGCCGCAGCGGTCCGTCCGCGCAGCGCGCGGACGCGATTCCCTTCCCCGCCACCTTGAATTGACTAGGACCTCTGCAAAGGGGTCCTTTTCTTTTATCTGGACCCGCGGAAAATGCATCCCGTTATTGAACGAGAAGGCGGGATGCGCTTTCCGGCGCTTACTTCCGACGTGCGTGCGCATCTCAGCGTGCCCGCCCCAGACATTCCTCCCGCTTTTGCGCCACTTTACAGACCGTTCGGTCGTCTGTCCGCACGCGCGGGTATACTCAAAACGATACTTTGCCTATGCAATACGATGCAGGTTTGGCCTGCACGATCCGAAGGGGGCAGTGATGGAGAGGATACTCGGCGTTAATCTCTCTGGCTGGTTTATTCCCGAGCCTTGGGTGACCCCGTCGCTATACGCGGCGACCGGTGCATCCAACGCGGCCGAGCTGCAGGAGGCCATGGGCACCGCCGCCTATAACGAGCGCATGCGCCGTCATTACGAGACGTTTGTGAGTGAGGACGATTTTCGCCGCATGGCGCAGATCGGTCTCAATGCCGTGCGTCTGCCGGTGCCCTGGTATGCCTTTGGTTCGCAGGAGGCCGATGCGTCCTACATCTCGGTTGTCGACTACATCGACCGTGCAATTGAGTGGGCTGCCAAGTACGACATCCGCGTGCTGCTCGATCTGGCGACGGTGCCCGGTGGCCAGGGCGATTCCAACGATTCGCCCACCACGCCGGAGACTGTTGCCGAGTGGCATTCGTCCACCAACGGCCGTCATGTCGCACTCGACGTGCTCGAGCGCTTGGCCGATCGCTACGGCGAGGCCGAGAGCCTGCTGGGCATTGAGCTGCTGGACACGCCGCAGATGAGCGTCCGCAAGAGCCTCTTTACCATGACGGATGGAATTCCGGCCCACTACTTGCGCAATTTCTATCGCGACGCCTACGAGCTCGTCCGTTCGTATATGCCCGAGGATAAGATCGTCGTCTTCTCGTCGTCGGGGCATCCCAACGAGTGGAAGCATTTTATGCGCGGCGCCAAGTACAAGAACGTCTACATGGACCTTCACCTGTACCATTACCGCGACGAGTACGCGCTCGACATCACGAGCCCCCGCGGGCTGACGACGGCGATTTCGCGTAACAAGCGCGAGCTTAAAGAAGCGATCTCGACAGGGTTCCCCGTGCTGGTGGGCGAATGGTCGGGCGCGGCGATCTTTGCCAACTCGTCGGTTACGCCCGAGGGCCGCAATGCCTACGAGCGCGTGTTTATCGCCAACCAGCTGGCTTCGTTTGCGCCGGCTGCCGGTTGGTTCTTCCAAACGTGGAAGACCGAGAAGCGCATTGCAGCATGGGACGCCCGCGCGGCACTCGGTACGCTCGAGCGCGGCATGATTGAATAGGTTGATATGACGCAAAACAGCGCCCATACGGGCAAACTCTATGTGGTCGGCACGCCCATCGGCAACCTGGGCGACCTGTCCCCGCGCGTTGGCGAGGCCTTTGCCGCCGCCGATGCCATTTGCTGCGAAGACACGCGTGTGACGTCAAAGCTGCTGATGCATCTGGGCATTTCCAAGCCGCTTGTCCGTTGCGACGAGAATGTGATCGCCAGTCGCGCCGCCGGCCTGGTCGACCGCCTGCTGGCGGGGGAGACCCTCGCCTTTGCCTCGGACGCCGGCATGCCGAGTGTGTCCGACCCCGGCCAGGCGCTGGTCGAGGCAGCGCGTGAGGCCGATGTGACCGTCGAAGTTATCCCCGGGCCCTCTGCTTGCGTCACGGCGCTCGTTTCGTCCGGCATTCCCTGCGAGCATTTTTTCTTCGAGGGCTTTTTGGGCCGAAAGCACGGCGACCGCGTGCGCCGTTTGCAGCGCCTTGCCGTAGTGCCCGGCGCGCTCATCTTCTACGAGTCTCCACACCGCATCGTGGCGACGCTCGAGGCCGTGGCGGAGGTCTTTCCCCAGCGTGAGGTTGCCGTCTGCCGCGAACTCACCAAGCTGCACGAGGAGGTCTTGCGCGGGCCTGCTGCCCAGCTCGCCGAGGAGCTGCGTGCTCGCGGCGAGGTAAAGGGCGAGATTGCGCTGGTCATCGCGCCGCCGAGCGAGGACGAGGAGGCCGGTATCGTACCGGTTGGCGCCGCGGCAGCGGATCCCGACGAGGCCCTGCGCGAGGATATCCGCGCCGCGCTCGAGGAGGGGGAGCCCGCCTCTGCGGTGGCCAAGCGCCTGTCTCAGAAGTATTCGCGCCGCAAGCGCGATGTCTATGCCATGGTGCTCGATATGCAATAGATGGAGGATATCCAGCCCTTGCGCTAGAATCATCCCCTGTATGCAACGTTTTTCTGGAGGACAAACCCCATGGATCAAAGCAAGCCTTCGTTCTTTATCACGACGCCCATCTACTACGTCAACGCCGATCCGCACCTGGGCACGGCTTATTCCACCATCATCGCCGACGTTCAGGCTCGCTATCGCCGCTCCGCTGGCTACAACGTTAAGTTCCTGACCGGCATGGACGAGCACGGCGAGAAGGTCGCCGAGGCCGCAGCCAAGCATGGCATGACGCCGCAGGAGTGGACCGACAGCCAGGCTCCGCACTTCAAGGAGCTTTGGAGCAAGCTCGAGATTTCCAACGATGACTTCATTCGCACCACCGAGCCGCGCCAGCATCATGCCGTGCAGTACCTGTGGGAGCGCATGAAGGAGTCCGGTTACCTGTATAAGGGCAGCTACGACGGCTGGTATTGCGTGCCTGACGAGACCTACTTCACCGATACGCAGGTCCAGAAGGGCGACGAGGAGTACGGCAGCGTCGGCCAGCACCTGTGCCCCGACTGCCACCGTCCGCTTGAGCGCGTGCAGGAGGAGTCCTACTTCTTTAAGCTTTCCGCCTTCCAGGACAAGCTGCTCAAGCTTTACGACGAGCACCCCGACTTTGTCGAGCCTGCGTTCCGCATGAACGAGGTGCGCAGCTTTGTCGAGGGCGGCCTTAACGACCTTTCCGTGAGCCGCACGAGCTTTGACTGGGGCATTCAGGTCCCGTTTGACGAGGGCCACGTGACCTACGTGTGGTTCGATGCGCTGCTCAACTATATGACGGCCGTCGGCTACGGCGTCGACACCGACGAGGCGCGTGCCGAGCTGGCCTATCGTTGGCCCGCGCAGTTCCACATCGTGGGTAAGGACATCATCCGCTTCCACTGCGTCATTTGGCCCGCCATGCTCATGGCCATCGGTGAGGCCCTGCCCGAGCACGTCTTTGCCCACGGCTTCCTGACCGTGCGCAATGCCGAGACCGGCAAGGCCGAAAAGATGTCCAAGAGCCGCGGCAACGCCATCGCTCCGCAGGACGTTATCGACATGCTGGGCGTCGAGGGCTATCGCTATTACTTCATGACCGACGTCGTCCCCGGCACCGACGGTGCCATCAGCTTCGATCGCATGGAGCAGGTCTACAACGCCGACCTGGCCAACAGCTGGGGCAACCTTATCTCGCGTTCGCTCAACATGAGCGGCAAGTACTTTGACGGTTGCGCGCCCGCCAAGCCCGCGTCGTTCGATGCGTTCGAAAACCCGCTGGCAAAGATCGCCGATGGCCTGGTCGAGCGCTACATGGCCAAGATGGACGTGCTCGATTACGGTGGAGCTAAGGACGAGGTCATGGAGCTCATCCATGCCGCCAACCACTACATCGAGGACTCCGAGCCCTGGGCGCTTGCCAAGGACGAGACCAAGGCTGACGAGCTGGCATTTGTGATCTACAACCTGCTCGAGGCTATCCGCATTGCCGCTCACCTGCTGATGCCGCTCATGCCCCAGACTTCTGCCGAGGCCCTGCGCCGCCTGTCGTGCGAGGACGAGGCCGCGAGCGACGACCTCAAGGGCATTTGCGCTTGGGGCCTGCTTGCCGGTGGTCAGCCCGTCGAGAAGGGCGAGCCGCTGTTCCCGCGTCTGGGCTAAGCCGCCGCGCGCCATATCGGCAATTTGCTGTTTAGATGTAAGGGCATGGCCGCAACGGTCCATGCCCTTTTGTTTCAAGACGCCGCCACCATGCTAAGGAGGCAACTATGACAACTTCGCCTTTGGCAAACCCCACGGCAACAAGGGAGCTGCTGGAGGAGTTTGGCCTTGCGACCAAGCATCGCCTGGGCCAGAACTTCCTGATCGACAACCATGTAATTGAGCGCATCTGCGAGCTTTCCGAGCTTGCGGGCGATGAGCGCGTGCTCGAGGTCGGTCCGGGCGTTGGTACGCTCACGCTTGCGCTGCTGCAGGAGGCGGCGTGCGTCACGTCGATCGAGGCCGACCCCGAGCTCGAGCCGGTGCTCGATGCCCATGCCGCTGACTACGCCAACTTCCGTTTTATCATGGGCGACGCGCTCAGGGTGACGCCGGAGCAGATTGAGCAGGTTGCGGGCGGTGAGCCGACGGTATTTGTCGCGAACCTGCCCTATAACGTGGCGGCGACGATCATCCTGCAGTTTTTCCAGACGATGCCCGCGCTCAAGCGTGCCGTGGTCATGGTGCAAAAGGAAGTTGCCGATCGCATTGCTGCAGTTCCTGGCAACAAAACCTATGGCGGCTATACGGCCAAGCTGGGCCTGTATACGCAGGTGACGGGTCGCTTTGAGGTGCCGCCGCGCTGCTTTATGCCGGCACCGCATGTGGACTCCGCCGTCGTGCGTATCGACCGTGTTGATGGTGCACTGCCCGAGGGGCTTGACCGCGACTTTGTGGCTCGCGTGATTGACGCCGCATTTGCCCAGCGCCGCAAGACCATTTGCAACTCCATGAGCGCCAACGGCTTTGCCAAGGACGTGCTCGATGCTGCCTTTGAGACTTGCGGCATCGCGCCCACGTCGCGTGCCGAGGCGCTTGACGTTGCGGACTTTGTCCGTCTGGCCCAGGAGCTATCCCATGACGCTTAATGCCGAACACGTGACGTTTACCAAGAAAAAGAAAACGGTCGTCTGTCCGGAGCCGCTGGCACCACTCGCCGATACCCACGCGCATCTGCTCTCATTTTGGGGCAAAGAAGTGCCCGAGACGCTCGTGCGCGCTAAAGCCGCAGGCATTGATCTGTTGGTGACGGTCTTCGATCCCATTGCCGACAAACGAAGCGTGACGGACTATAGCGACTGGCTGACGCACGAGATTTTGCCGATGCAGGATATTCCACAGATCAAGTATCTTGCCGGCGTGCATCCGTATGGAGCACCGGACTATACCGATGATATTCATGCCCAGGTCGTGGCTGCGCTCGACGATCCGCTGTGTGCTGGCATCGGCGAAATTGGTCTGGACTACCACATGGACTATGACGACGATGTCGCGCCGGCGCCTCATGACGTGCAGATTGACTGCATGGCACGTCAGCTTGAACTTGCTGTGCGTCGCAACGTGCCGGTGGAGCTGCATCTGCGCCACGAGGACACCGACCAAGAGCGCACTTCGCACACGGACGCCTACAACGTGCTTCGTGAGGTCGGTGTGCCTCAGGCCGGTTGTGTGCTGCACTGCTTTGGCGAGGACCGCGCCACGATGGAGCGCTTTGTGGGCTTGGGCTGTTATGTCGCCTATGGAGGCGCGGCCACCTTTAAGCGCAACGATGACGTGCGCGAGGCATTCGCGGCAACCCCGCTTGACCGTATTTTGTTTGAGACGGACTGCCCGTACATGGCGCCGGAGCCGATCCGCGGTCTTGAGTGCGAGCCCGCAATGATTTCCATTACGGCAAATGCGCTGGTTAACGACCGTGTCGATCGCACGGGGGAGGATGCCGAGGCAATCGCGCGAGCAGCTTGGGAAAATGCCTGCAAACTTTTTCAAAAATAGTTCTTGCGTTCGCGGTGGCGCTCCGTTATTCTAATTCCTGCACGCGGGCGTGGCGGAATTGGCAGACGCGTACGGTTCAGGTCCGTATGGGGGCAACCCCATGAAGGTTCAAGTCCTTTCGCCCGCACCATTAAATGATAGAGCTCCCAGCAATGGGGGCTTTTTTGTTATGGGCCCATCGCGGGGACTTGAACCTGCGAAGGAGCGAGCGTCAAGAAAACGCGGAGCGTTTTTAGCGAGCTGGCGAGGGCGCCGGCAGGCGGCCGAAGCCGGTGCGGATCCGCGCAGCGGATACGCGGACGTCCTTTCGCCCGCACCATTAAATGAAAGAGCTCCCAGCAATGGGGGCTTTTTTGTTATGGGCCTCCTGTTGGTGTCACGTGGCTGCTTCGTGCGGGTATCCTAATGCCAACGTGTGCCTATCAGAGGAGAGACCATGCTGTTGTCCGGTATCATCGCTGCTCTTACGAGCCTTCTGCTTCCCATCATCATTTTGTTGTTGCTGCTCCCCAACGCCTGCTATGTCGTTGAACAGCAACATGCTGTGATCATCGAGCGCCTGGGCAAGTTCAACCGCATCGTCAACGCGGGCTTCCACGTGAAGGTGCCCGTGATCGACCGCAAAGCCGCCACGGTGAGTCTGCGCACCATGAAAAACGGTTTTGGCATCGACGTTAAGACCCAGGACAACGTGACTATCGGCCTTGAGGTCTCTGCTCAGTACCACGTGAGCTATGACATGGGCGCCGGCCCGGCAGATTCGGGCATCTACAAGAGCTACTACATGTTGCAGGAGCCCGTCGACCAAATGCGTGACTTCATCACCGATGCCCTGCGCTCTTCCATCCCCGTCTACACGCTCGATGAGGTATTTGCCAAAAAAGACGATATCGCCAAGGACGTCAACGCCACCGTGTCCGAGCAAATGGCCGCCTACGGCTTCACCCTCGTGTCGACACTTATCACCAAGATCGCGCTGCCGACCGAGGTCGAGAACTCCATGAACGACATCAACGCCGCCCAGCGAAAGCGCGCCGCTGCGCAGGAGCTCGCCGAGGCCGATCGCATCAAGCGCGTTACCGAAGCGACCGCCGAGGCCGAGGCAATGGAAAAGGCGGGCGAGGGCATCGCCAACCAGCGCAAGGCCATTGCGCTGGGCATCAAAGATTCGCTCGAGATCATCCAGGAGACGGGCGTCGGCAACGATGAGGCCAACCAGCTGTTCATGTTTACGCAGTGGTCCGAGATGATGACGGAGTTCGCTCGCACGGGCAAAACCTCGACGGTCGTGCTGCCGAGTGATTTCTCGCAGTCTGCCTCGATGTTCGAGCAGATGCTGACCGCCGGCAAAGTTCAGAACGAGTCGAAGGAGTAGGTGCGCGTGAAGTACACCGTTGTATGCGTCGGTAAGCTCAAAGAGCGTTTTTGGAAGGATGCCTGCGCCGAGTACACCAAGCGCCTAGGTGCTTATGCCAAGGTGGATATCCGCGAGGTGGCCGATATCGATCCAGCCAAGGCAGGCGGCGTGGATGCCGCGCGCGACAAGGAGGGAGCGGCGATTCTTACAGCCCTACCGCCCCGAGCGCATGTGATCCTGCTGGCTATCGAGGGCAAAGAGCGCTCGAGCGAGGAACTCTCGACGCGCCTCGATGATCTTATGCTGCGTGGTAACAGCGATATCGCCTTTATAATCGGCGGATCGGACGGCGTGAGCGATGCCGTGCGCGCTCATGCCGATGAGATGCTCAGCTTTGGGCGCATTACCTTGCCGCACAACCTGGCCCGCGTGGTGCTGTTGGAGCAGATTTATCGTGCCTGTAAGATCAGCCGCGGCGAGCCGTATCACAAATAGGTCGGCAATACGAAACAATGGCGTGGGACAATAGCTTTCGTTTTTGAGGAAGCGTCTGAGAGGGCTATGTGATATGAAGATTGGATTTGTCGGTTTTGGCAATATGGCGAGCGCTATGGCCGATGGCTGGATTGCCGCCGGCGTGGCCGCGGGCGACATGTGCGCCTGCGCAGGCCGTTACGATGCTCTGGTCGAGCGTTGCGAGGCACGGGGCATGGCTGCCTGCCATGATGCGGCGGAGGTTGTTGCTGCGTCCGATATCGTAGTCGCCGCGGTCAAGCCGTACATGATTGAGAAGGTCTTCGCACCGCTCAAGGACGCTCTTGCCGACAAGGTCGTCCTTTCGGTTGCCTGGACTTGGGGTAGTGCCAAGTGGGAACAGATCCTGCCAGGTGTCGCTCATATCTCGACGGTGCCCAACACGCCGGTTTCGGTGGGCGAGGGCGTTATCGCCTGCGAGAAGGCTTCCACGCTTAGCGATGAGCAGCGTGCCACGGTGCTCGGTCTGCTCGGAAAGCTTGGCACGGTGGTCGAGCTCGATTCGAGTCTGCTGTTTGTGGGCGGTACCGTGGGCGGTTGCGCCCCGGCGTTTGTCGCCATGGCGATCGAGGCTCTGGGCGATGCAGCCGTCAAACACGGTATTCCGCGCGCCGATGCCTATCGCATTGTGAGCCAGATGGTGCTGGGTACGGCAAAGCTGCAGCTTGCAACCGGTCAGCATCCCGCAGCGATGAAGGATGCCGTGTGCTCACCCGGCGGTGCCACCATCAAGGGCGTCATCGCGCTCGAGGATGCCGGCATGCGCAGCGCCCTAGTCAAGGCCATCGACGCCACTCTCCAGTAAACCGACCAAAAAGGGACAGGTTTATTTGGGCAGGTTTTTTTCCTGCGGTTTTGCCTCTTTAGCAAAAAGCTCCCCGCAACCGGGTTGATTCCAGTTGCGGGGAGCTTGCATTTGCCCAGATAAAACCGACCAAAATAAACCTGTCCCTTTTTGGCAGGTTAGCCCCAGAAGCTATCTTCCTCGTCCTCGGACTTGGGCCCACGGTCGACGTAAATCTTATGCGTGCGCTTCTCCATTACAAAGGCAAGAATCGCAAACAGTAGGATGCCGCCGGCGAAAAGGATGGCAAAACCGGTGCGGGTGCCAAACAAAAAGGAAAAAACTGCGTCCATTGGGTGCCTTCTTGCGTAGTTGGGTTGGGTCGTAAACGCTCATAAGTATATACTTGCCCATACATGTACAAGGTTGCAACCTAAATGGAATGTATATCGCCGGAGGATCTAATGCTTGATATCAAGTTTGTTCGCGAGAACCCCGATGCCATCGATACCGCCATGGCCAACCGCCAGACGTCTTGGGATCGAGAGAAGTTCTTTGAGCTCGACGACGAGCGCCGTGCCGTCATCACCGAGGTCGAGGAGCTCCAGGCCACGCGTAATGCCGAGTCCAAGAAGATCGGCGCCCTGATGAAGGAGGGCAAGAAGGACGAGGCCGAGGCCGCCAAGGAGGCCGTGCGCGCCGTCAACGAGAAGATTGACGGTCTGGCCGAGCGCCGTACTGCTCTCGAGCAGGAGCAGTACGACTTCATGGCTCACCTGCCCAACATCCCTTGCGAGGCCACGCCGTACGGCAAGGATGAGGACGAGAACATCGAGCGCCGTCGTTGGGGCACCCCGCGCGAGTTCGACTTCGACTTTAAGCCGCACTGGGATCTGGGCACCGACCTCGACATCCTCGACTTCGAGCGCGGCAACAAGCTCTCCGGCAGCCGCTTCACCGTTCTCGGTGGCGCCGGCGCCCGTCTTGAGCGCGCCCTCATCAACTTCTTCCTTGACACGCACACCAGTCGTGGCTTTAAGGAGTGGTGGCCGCCTATCGTCGTCAAGCGTCAGACCATGTTTGGCACGGGTCAGCTGCCCAAGTTCGAGGACGACGCCTATCACGTCTCGGGCGATAACTTCCTGATCCCCACCGCCGAGGTCGTGCTTACCAACCTGCACGCCGGCGAGGTTCTCGACGCCGACACCCTGCCGCGCCGCTACACCGCCTTCACCCCCTGCTTCCGCGAGGAGGCCGGCTCCGCTGGTCGCGACACCCGCGGCATCATCCGCCAGCACGAGTTCGACAAGGTCGAGATGGTCAAGTTTGCCAAGCCGGAGGAGTCCGACGAGGAGCTCGAGAGCATGACCGCCGAGGCCGAGTACCTGCTGCAGCAGCTGGGCCTTCCGTATCGCGTGATTAGCCTGTGCACCGGCGACCTGGGCTTTTCTGCCCGTCAGACCTACGACATCGAAGTTTGGCTGCCGAGCTACAACGCCTACAAGGAGATCAGCTCCTGCTCCAACTGCGGCGACTTCCAGGCCCGTCGCGCCAACATCAAGTACCGCGACCCCGAGAATTTCAAGGGCTCGCGCTACCTGCACACCCTCAACGGTTCCGGCTTGCCGGCTGGCCGCACCATGGCCGCCATTCTGGAGAACTACCAGAACGTCGACGGCACCATCACGATCCCCGAGGTTCTTCGTCCTTACATGGGCGGCCTCGAGAAGATTGAGCCGGTCGCGTAGACTGCCTGCATAAGCGATTTGCAAGGGCGCTCCTTTCCGGGGCGCCCTTTTTGTGCGCGGAGCTTTACCATATCGTGCGGACAGCTCAATAGAAAACACACGAACAAACGTTCTGTATACAGCCATCTACCTGCTATGCTTTTACTTGATACGGGTGAGAGAAAGGGGATGCAATGGATCTGTTTGACGAGCGGATGATTTTGTTTGAAAGCGATGAAGGTGGGGAGCACCTACTAGTTACGTGTGAGCCATCCGGTATGGGTGGTTTGGTGGTGCGGCAGACGAGCGAGGGTCCGTTGACCCAATGGTGCTTTGAGGAGTCGCCGCATGCGGTTGAGACCTTTGTGACGCACGAGGGGCTTGTGGCGCTTGAGCAGTTCTATGGAGTTGGGACTTCTAACCAGGTCGCGCGCATGTTGAGCATCTCGTTTGCCGATTATGACTGTGCCCAGCGGGTGCGCTCGCTGTTGAGGGAGCTCGGTGCCGGGTTCGATGTGGTTGAAAAGCCGATTGATCGCATGGGGGACGTTGGCGCATGCGGAGCTGCGTGAGGAACATATTCTTCAAAAAGTTTGAGATTGTGCTTGACTCCAACTAACTAAAGTGGTTTTATATGTCTTGCGCTGCGGCGTTACCTCAGCTGGATAGAGGGTCTGACTACGAATCAGAACGTCATAGGTTCGAATCCTATACGCCGCACCAATCGAACTTGAAGCCTCCGGCAACGGGGGCTTTTCTTTTATGGCAACACCGCATGGATTCGAACCTCGGTCGAGGCGCGAGCGTGAAGCGGACACGGAGCGTCCGTAGCGAGCGGGCGAGCGCGCCGGCAGGCGGGCGAAGCCGGTGCGGATCCGCGAAGCGGATGCGCGGAATCCTATACGCCGCACCATTTGAGCTTGAAGCCTCCGGCAACGGGGACTTTTCTTTTTTATGGCGGCATTCCATGGATCCGAACCTCGGTCGAGGCGTGAGCGGCCTAATTACCGCTCGGTTGATTTCCGATCTCAGCCGAACACATTGAGCTGATGGCTCGCTCCCGCAGTT
>CABSNK010000032.1 GCA_902479075.1 uncultured Collinsella sp. | reverse complement strand
ACGACGCCCCGTCCATCAAGCGCGCCGACATCGGCGTGGGCATGGGCATCACCGGTACCGACGTCACCAAGAACGTTGCCGACATGGTGCTTGCCGACGACAACTTCGCCACCATCATCGGTGCTTGCGAAGAGGGCCGTCGCATCTACGACAATATCCGCAAGGTCATCCAGTTCCTGCTTTCGGCTAACCTTGCCGAGGTGTTCTCGGTGTTTATCGCCACGCTCATCGGCTTTACCATCTTCCAGCCGGTGCAGCTGCTGTGGGTGAACCTGGTCACCGACTGCTTCCCCGCGCTCGCGCTGGGCATGGAGGATGCCGAGGGCGACATCATGAAGCGCAAGCCGCGCAACGCCAAGGACGGCGTCTTTGCCGGTAATATGGGCCTGGACTGTGTGGTCCAGGGCTTGATCATCACCGTGCTGGTGCTGGCGAGCTTCTTTGTGGGCGTGTACTTTGACATGGGCTACATCCACATCGCCGATATGATCGCCGGCAATGCCGACGAGGAAGGCGTGATGATGGCGTTCATCACGCTCAACATGGTCGAGATCTTCCACTGCTTCAATATGCGCAGCCGTCGTGCGTCGCTGTTTAGCATGAAGAAGCAGAACAAGTGGCTGTGGGCATCTGCCGCGCTGGCGCTGGTACTGACGGTGATCGTGACCGTGCAGCCGACGCTTGCCGAGATGTTCTTTGGCCCCGTGACGCTTGAGCTCAAGGGCGTTATCGCCGCGCTGGGCCTTGCCTTCCTGATCATTCCGTTGATGGAGATCTACAAGGCGATCATGCTCGCTGTGGAGAAGGAGTAACGCTCTCGTCCGGGCCCGCCCCACGCCCTTTCTCCCTCACTGGTCCTCGCGCTTCGCGCTGCGGGATCGTTCGGGAGAAAGGGCTTCCGGGGCGGGCCCTGCGGTATCCTTGCTGGCTTTTCTCCCGCGCGGATGAAAAGGGCTAAGGGAAAGTATGTGAGCTGGTCGAGCGTTTGCTCGACCAGCTCTTTTTTGTGGGTAAAATACCTGCTCAGTTGTGATTTGTGGTGCTGGGAGGCGCTTGTGGGCAAGGCGAAGGCTAAGGCGAAGAAAAAGACGACGGGGGCGCGGGCTAAGCGCGATCGTCGTCGGAAGCTTGCGACCGAAGCTCCCGCGTCTGCCGAGGAGCTGCTGGCAAGCGTGCCGGGACTCGATGCGCTGCAGGATGTTCCGGCGTTCGACGATCTGCCGGTCGATGATGCTCAGCGGGCTGCCTTCGATGATTATTGTGCTCGGGCCGAGGAGCCCGAGCAGATGCAGCTTGGTGCCGTGGTGCGCCTGGATCGTGGGTTTCCGCTGGTGGCGACTGCCGATGACACCTTTCGTGCCGAGCATGCCGTGGGGTTTGCCAAGTCGCGTGGCGAGGACGAGGTTCTGCTGCCCGCCGTGGGCGACCGCGTGGCGGTGCGTCGTGCGCCCGGGCACAACATGGGCGTGATCGAGTGCGTGCTGCCACGCCGCACGAGTTTTGAGCGCTGGCGCGGACGCGCTCGCGGCGAGCGTCAGGTGCTTTGCTCCAACGTGGATAGCGTGCTGATCGTGCAGGCGCTCGGCGCCGGCGAGGTACTGCTCGACCGCGTGGCGCGCTCGCTGGTGTTGGCACTCGACTGCGATGCCGAGCCGGTGGTGGTACTCACCAAGGCCGACCGCTGCGACGCCGATGAGCTCGAGCGCGATCTGGACCGTGTGCACCGCTTGGTGGGTCCGGACGTGCGCGTGATCGTGACGTCCTCTGCCGAGGGTCGTGGCCTGGACGAGGTGCGCGCCTGCGTGCCCGCCGGGAGCTGCGCCATGATCTTGGGTGAATCGGGTGCTGGCAAGTCGACGCTGCTCAACGCGCTGCTGGGTCACGATACGTTGGCGACCGGCGGCGTACGTGAGCGCGATGACCAGGGTCGCCACACCACGGTCGCGCGCGTGATGGTGGCGCTGCCGGGCGAAGCCGGCGTTATTGCTGACGCGCCGGGCCTGCGCAGTCTGCCGCTCGTGGGGCATGAGCGGGGCTTGGCACGCGCGTTTCCCGAGATCGTCGAGGCATCGCGTGCGTGCCGGTTTGGCGACTGCACGCATACCCACGAACCGGGCTGCGCCGTTCGCGAGGCCGAGGATGCCGGGCAAATCGACAGCCTGCGCCTGGAGACGTTCCAAAACCTGGCGTCATCCATGCGTGTGAGTGCTCAGATGCTCGATCCCGATGTCCATCTGTAATTGAATCTACCTATGACAGCCGTCTCCCAATGGTACGGGAGGCGGCTTTTTTATTGCCGATGCGCCCCTAAACGTGCGTTTTGCTGACGTGCTGACCAAAACCTTGCCACGAGCTTGACGGGCTGGTCAGCTTTTGGTCAGCAATTGGTTTGACACGTAATACCAAAATCGCAATTGCGCCGCTTTGCACTCTGACCGCCCAGACAATGGTGGTACGGGCATTCGCCCGGCACTGCCATGAGAGGAGCGGCCGTGAACAAGAGCAAACGCATCGCCATCAGTCTAATCGCGGGTGTGCTCGCCGCGCTGCTCTGCATGGTCTACGCATCGTCGATTCGCTCGCAGGCTGAGCAGGTCCAGGCCGAGACGCTGGCCAAGTATGGCGGCGATCGCGTCGAGGTGTGCGTCGCGGCGCGTGATATCGATGTGGGCGAGACCCTCGACGAGACCAATGTCATAACCCAGGAATGGCTGGCGAGCCTACTGCCGCGCGATGCGGCGACCGAGTTGCGCCAGGTGCGCGGCGACGTGACAACCTCACGCATCCCTAAAAATGCCGTGATTTGCGATGTCTACACCAAGGCCGAAACCCACACGCTCGAGGTGCCCAAAGGCAAGGTCGCCGTTTCGGTGGCGGTCGATGCCGAGCATTCGGTCGGGGGCGCCACGGGCGTGGGCAGCTACGTGGACGTGTACGTGCAAAAGGACGGCGTAACCGATCGGCTGTGCGGCGCGCGCGTGATCGATACCAGCGAAGAGGCCGGCGCCACGCACGAAGGCAAGATCGAATGGGTGACGCTGGCGGCCGACCCCGAAGACGTTAAGGAATTGCTGGGGGCCTCGGGCAAGGGGACGGTCAGTTTGACGATTCCCGCCACGGTGCGCAGCAAAAAGAGCGGAGGCGACGAGTGATGAAGGCGATCTGGCTTGCATGCTGCGCGTGCGGTGATTACGGATTGCTGCAGCGGGAAGTCGAGGGCCGCGATGCAGGCGCGCAGGTGCTTCGCGTGGGCGACCTGGATGGGCTGGTTTCCATGGTGCGGGCGTTTCCGTCGCGTCGTGGGGCGGCGATTATCGCGGCAGCCTTGTTCGATGCCGAAGACGTGCGAAAGACTGTTGCGCGCCTGACGGCCGAGGGCCGCGTGAGCCGCGTGGTCGTACTGATAGAGACGCTCGATCCTTCGGATATCGAGGGGCTGTTTCGCGCGGGGGCGACCGAGGTTATCGCTGCGCGTAGCATATGCGGCAACGGACGCGCGGGCGAGGGAACGGTTGATTACGACCGGTGTATGACGATTGAGCCCGATGCTTTTGTTGATAGGGAATCCGGGGCGCCTCGCGCTACAAGAGGCCCGCGTGTTGATGATTGTGGAAAAGCGGAAGCCGAGCATGATCGGTGCCCCCGGGATCCCCTTGCATACGATGAAGTCGGAGAGCCAGTGCCGTATGGCGAGGATCTTTTGGCCGTAGATATGGGATACGTGCATGGCGTGAGCCTGGTCGATGAGCTCGACGAGGTTGAGGGGCTTGCCGGGAACGACAATGTTCGTGCCGATGCGACCGTGAAGTCCCCAGATTCGGCCCCGCGGGCCGAGCAGCCTGCCATGCCGGCTTGGGCGCAGCATATGAGCGCTGCCGGGGAGACGGGGACGTTGCCGCCCGTACCGGCGCCGCCTGCCCCCGCACCGCCGGCGGATGCCGTCGCCCCGTCGCATCGAGCCCCGGTTGTCTGCGTCGTTTCGGGTTCGGGCGGTTGCGGCAAGTCGACGATCGTCGCCACCATGGCGCATGCGGCGTCGCTGCTGGGCCTGCGTGCTGCCGTGCTCGACTTGGACCTGATGTTTGGAAACCTCTACGACCTGTTGGGTGCCGATACCCCGCATGACATGGCGACGCTTATCGAGCCATCGGCTGCGGGCGCACTTGCCGAATCGGACATCGTGGGCGCCTCGATGCGTGTGGCCCCGGGCGTCACGCTTTGGGGCCCGGTCGCCGCGCCCGAACAGGCCGAGCTCATGGCGCGCCCGGTGGAGCTGCTGCTCGACGTCTTGCGCCGCGAATCCGACGTGGTTCTTGTCGACACCTCGGTCTTTTGGGGTGACGCCGTGGCGGCCGCGGTGGCGGCAAGCGATCGCTGCCTGGTCGTGGGCGATTCGGCGGTGTCGTCTGCGACGTCCGCAGCACGCGTTATCGAGCTGGCGAGCCGTGTGGGCGTGCCGCGTACGCGCATGAGCGCCGTATTCAACCGGTTTGGCGCGCGCGGTGCCGACGAGGATGTCGCCATGCGCTTTGAGATTGCCTGCGCGTTGAGCTCCAAGATCCGCATCGCCGACGGTGGGCAGGACCTGGCGGCGCTCATGGCATTCGGCCGTGCTGACGAGGCAGTGGGACAGACCAGCGCTTTTGCCGCCAGCGTGCGCGAAGCCACGCGCGAGATGCTCGTGGAGCTGGGCTGCGCCGTCGGTCCCTGGAGTGACATGGTCACCGACCGCGCGACGCGCACCGAGCGCCCACGTATCCGTCTTCCCTGGTCGCGCGAGGGTGATTCGCGATGAGCTTGCAAACAAGGATTAAGGAAGCCGGTGCGGCTGCGGCGACAGTGCCTGTTGATGCGGGGCGCCACCGTGCCGTCAAGCGCCGCACCAAGCGCGCCGTGATGGACCGCATGGGCTATGACGAGGTGGCGCGTATCAGCGCATACATCGATCCGGTGCTCGCCCGCTCGGAATTGCGTCCTGCGGTGGAGGCAGCGCTCAACGTGGAGGAGGCGACCGACCTGGCGACGCCCGAGCGCGAGGCCATCATCGACGAGATTTTGGACGACGTGGTGGGCTTGGGCCCACTGCAGCCGCTCATCGAGGACGACACCGTCACCGAGATCATGGTCAACGGTTGTCGCTCGGCTTTCTTTGAGCGCGGCGGCGTCTTATATCCCATCGAGCATGCGTTTGAGGATGACGAGCAGATCCGCGTGCTCATCGACCGCATCATCTCGCCGCTGGGCAGGCGCATCGACGAGCGCAGCCCCATCGTCAACGCACGCCTCAAGACGGGCTATCGCGTCAATGCGGTGATCCCGCCTGTGGCGATCGATGGACCGATCCTCACCATCCGCAAGTTCTCAGATCGCATTTGTTCGTTGGACGAGCTTGTGGGCCTGGGGTCGCTACCGCTTTGGTATGCACAACTGCTTTCGTGTGCGGTGTCGCTGCGTCAGGATTTGGCGGTTGCAGGTGGCACGGGGTCGGGCAAGACCACGCTGCTCAACGCGCTATCGTGCGAGATATCCACCGGCGAGCGCATCGTGACGATCGAGGATTCCGCCGAGCTCAAGTTTGCGCATCACCCGCATGTGGTTCGCCTGGAGGCGCGCGAGGCTTCAATTGAGGGCGAGGGCGCGGTGACAATCCGCGACCTGGTGACCAACGCCCTGCGCATGCGTCCTGACCGTATTGTGGTGGGCGAGGTGCGCGGCGCGGAATGCTGCGACATGTTGCAGGCCATGAACACCGGACATGATGGGTCGCTCACCACACTTCATGCGGGCACCGAACAGGAGACCGTGGTGCGTCTGACGCTGCTTGCGCGCTATGGCATCGATCTGCCGAGCGAGCTTATCGAGGAGCAGATCGCCATGGCGCTCGACGGCATCGTGATGTCCGAGCGCCATGCGGACGGCAGGCGTTTCGTGTCCTCCTATTCGGGGGTGCGACGCGGCGCGTCGGGCGGCGTGGAGCTTGAGCGCTACGTGACGTTCGATGCCGCCACGCGCACCTGGACACTCGATCGCGAGCCTCCGTTTATCGCAGAGGGCCTGCGCTCGGGAACGCTCACGCAAGAGGAGGTGGACGAATGGAGATCGTTGTGCCCCTCGTCGTAGGGGGCTTAACGGGGCTTTCTGCCGCGGCGGCATGTGGGGCGGGGCCTCGTGCGTCGCGCGTGCCGCCGGCGGAGCTGGCCAGCCATGCGCTTGAGTCGGTGGTCGAGAAGCTGCCGCGCGAGTTGGCAGAAAACGACCTGCTAAAAAAGATCGCCCGCTCCTGGGCGGCGCTGGTTCCAGCACATCGCCTTGGCCTTGTTATCGAGGATGACGAGGCGCGCCTGGCATGCTTGCTGCTGTCGAGTGGCGTCTGCGGCATCGCCCTGACTGTCGTATCGCTGTCGCCTATCGGCTTTGTTCTGGGGCTGCTCGCGCCGTTTGGCGTAGGCGCCGCTCGCGACACCTTCGACCGTCGCCGCGAGCAACACGATGTGGAAGAAGCCATGCCCGAGGCCTTTACGGCGCTCTCCATGTCGCTCGCCTCGGGCCATTCGCTGGCCCAGGGCATGAGGTTTGTGGGAACTCACGCGCAAGAGCCGGTGCATACCGAGTTTTTGCGCGTGGCGGCGGCGATCGACTGCGGCGTCTCGGCGACTGATGCGCTGGATGACCTACTCAACCGTATCGATGCCCCCGGCCTTTCGCTTGTCACCTTGGCGCTCAAGGTGTCGCAGCGAACCGGTGCCCCGCTTGCCGACCTGTTATCCGAGGCGTCGAGCATGGTGGGGGAGCGCATTGAGCTCAAGCGCCGTTTGGACGTCAAGACATCGCAGGCTCGTATGTCGGCACACATGGTCTCGGCGATGCCGGCGGGTATGTGCGCGGTGCTGGCGCTGCTTTCGGCTGACTTTCGCCGCGGCCTTGCAACGCCGGCGGGTGCCGGTGCCGTGGTGCTGGGCCTTGCCCTCAACGCCGTCGCCCTGGTGGTCATCCGACGCATTATGCGGGTGGAGCTATGAGCGCCCTGGTCGGGGCCGCGGCGTGCCTGTGCGCGTTCAGCGTGTTTGTCGCGACGGGGCTCAATCGTGCGGACGCACACAAGATCGTCCAGGCCTGCAAACGCGAGGCGCTGCTGGTTGTCGCGGCTGCCCGCTCGGTGACCGATGCCCTGGCAGCACGGTTGAAGGGCATGCTCGGCACGGGTGGTACGACGCAGGTGTCGCTTGGCGAGGTGTCCGAGATGATCGACGTGGTGCGTCTGGGGCTTTCGGCTGGCCTTTCGTTCGATGCGGCGCTTGAGGTTTTTTGCGCCAATCGCCGATCGACGTTGGCGCTCCGCCTTGAGCGAGCCTGCATGGCGTGGCAGGTGGGCGTGGGGACGCGCGAGGACGAGCTTCTGGCGGCCGCGCGCGATCTAGATGTGCGGGCGCTCGAGACCTTTGCCATCACAGCGGGGCAGGCGCTTGCCCTCGGTGCCCCGCTTGCCGAGACGCTGGCGGCCCAAAGTCGCGAGATTCGCGCGGCCCATCGCGCCGCGGTCGAGCGCGAGATCGAGCGCGCGCCGGTCAAGCTGCTGATTCCCACCGGCACGCTCATCTTGCCGGCGTTGCTTCTGTCCATATTGGGCCCGCTGCTGGGAGCAGGCGGGATGATGTAGGGAGGAATACATGAATACGATGACTGACGTTGTTGGCAAGGTTTGGAGCTGGGCGTCTTGCCAGTCAATTCACGCTCGCCAGCGTGCCGAGGAACTGCTGCGGGAGGAGAGCGCGCAGGGCACCACCGAGTACGCCATCCTGGTCGGTGTGCTCGTGGTGATTGCCATCATTGCCATCGTCGCATTTAAGGGCAAGGTCCAAGATCTATGGAGCGCTATCAGCGAGGGCATCAACAGCCTGTAGAGGGCGCCCGTCCCGTCGGCGCGTTGCTGGTGCTCGCCTGTGCGGTCGTGGCGGTGGCAGTGGCGGTTTGGGGGCTTAACGCGGCGCGGCAACAACGTTTAGGGGTTGCCGCGGATGCGGGCTCGGGTTCGGCTGCGACGTCTCAAAAAGACGATGCGCAAGACGCGGACGATGCGAATGCCGCCGTCACGGCACAAACGTTCTTGCAAGCACTCGACGAGCGAGCGGGCGCTGCAACGGGTTCGTCGGCAAACAATGCCGTCGCTGTTCGTCTCGCATGGTCCGAGTGCCGACCGATGACCGAAGCGGCGGCGGATATGCTGCGTGCCTATCGCGAAGTACCCACGGCACAACTTGCTCTGAGCGGCTATCTCGACATCAAGGGCAACGTGTGGGGCGCCATCGTGCGTGACGGACGCGGCTGGGTCGATATGGTGACGGTTGCCGCGGATGCTGGTGATACTTCGTGTCGCCTGCGCGTGGTCCGTCTGACCCCGCAGACAACGAACTCAAAGAAGGGGTCGTGAAATGCATGATGTCCTGCGTGAGGAATCTGCCCAGGCAACGGTCGAGTACGCCATCGTCACGGTGGCGCTGCTTTCCATCGTGCTGGCGATCGCGGGGCTTTGGCGCGCCGGTGCCGATGGGCGCTTGGCGGCGCTGGTCGAGCGGACGGCATCTCACGGCGTCGCCTCGACATCGGTTGTCGACGCTGCTGCGGGCGCTAAGGACATCGCGCTGTATTGATGTCGCGCGCGAGGACCGGGCGCAGTCTACGGTCGAGGCGGCATTCCTGCTGCCGACGTTTCTGACGCTCGTCCTGTTGGCGCTGCAGCCGGTGTGCCTGCTCTACACGCGCGCGGTCATGGAGTCTGCCGCCGCCGAGACCGCACGGCTCATGACCACGACAACGGTGGAGGACGACGAAGACCTCAAGGAGTTCGCCCGCCGCCGTCTTGCCGCGGTTCCCGACGTTTCGATTTTTCATGCCGGCGGGCCCCTGTCGTGGGATATCGAGCTTGGTCGGGCCGATGCGGGCGGCGTCTCGTCCGTTTCCGTTACCGGCGAGGTTAAACCGCTGCCCGTGATCGGTGCGTTTGCGCAGGCTATGGGTAGCGCAGGCCAAAACGGCTATGTCGAGCTTAAGGTCGACGTCTCGTACCGATCGCGTCCCGAGTGGCTGGAGGGAGACTATGATTCATGGATTGCTGCATGGGATTAAGCGCTGCCTGTTGAAGGTGACGAGGGGGCTTGCGTGCCGTTGCCGACCGCGTGCTCGCTGCAAGCGAGGCGGCTTTATGGATCGAGCCGGGATCGACCTGTTTATCGAAGACGGTGCCTACACCACGCTCTCCTCTGCAGTGGTCATCTTGGTGGTGCTCACGCTGCTGTTTTCGTCGACGGCGGCGATATGGAGCATGTCGCGCGCGGGGGACACCCAGGTGGCTGCCGATAGCGGCGCGCTGGCAGGCGCCAATGTGGTGTCGTCCTACCACACGGCTGCGACGGTGGTGGATGCGAGCATTTTGAGTTTGGGGCTGGCGGGGTTTGCTACGATCGGCACCGGCTTGGTCGCCATTCTTATTCCAGGTGCCGAGCTTGCCGCGGGCGATATGGTCGACACAGGAATCGAGATCATTAAAACGCGCAACAAGTTTGCCAAAAGCGCCTCCAAGGGCCTGCAGAAAATCGAGACGGCTCTACCGTATCTGGTTGCCGCGCGAGCTACGCAGGCCGTGTCGGCGCAGGATACCGAAGGTGTGACCTATACCGGTACAGCGCTTGCCGTGCCCAGGACGTCCGAGTCGGATTTTGTTGCGCTCGAGGGTTCCGAGATCTCGACCGACGCCATCGAGAGTACCTCAAAAGACCTTGACTATGCTGCCAAGGAACTGCAGAAAGCATCCGAGAAGACGTCAAAGGCCAAGGAACGCGCCTGGCTTGCCGACTGCGGCGGATCGGACAAAGACGCAGTCGGAAGCTGCTCATGCATGTGGGAACGCGCGAGGAGTTTGGCGAAACTTTCGGATATTGAGAATCCGCACTATGCCTCGAGCGTCACATGGGAGCCACAGGTGGCGCTCGATCGCGCGAAGGCCTATTACCGCTTGCGCCTTGCAAACGAGGCGCCTCAGGGCTCAAGCGTCGAGACGAAGGCGGAGTCGGCGGCGCGCAAGGCGTTTTACACCTATGCGAGTACAGAGGTCAATCGCGCATATGTAACCGAGGACGGAGATGAAGTCACTTCCTATATCCCGCTGTTGCCACGCAACACTGACGAGGTGAGAGCGACGGAACTCTATACCGATGCGGCGTGGCCAACCAGTACCAACGATGGCAAAACGTATCTGCATTATGGAACGAGCTGCCCCAACTATAAGAAAGGAACGCCAAGCGGGCTAGCCTCGGTCGCTGCTTATGACGGGCAGGGCAAATGCAACAGATGCCATTTTGGTGTTTCGTCGCTCGGCGCCGTTGCGGCCCCTTCGACTTCTATCGAAAACGGCTTCGAGTACCACTTTGATCGATTTAAAGACGCTCTGGAAGACTATGTCGAATGCCGCAACAAAGAGCTTGAGCTCATGCGCCAGACCGAGGACGAGGCTGACCGTGCGGGCAATGCGTTTGACGAGGCCATTAAAGCGCTTTCGGGCGAGCGTCCACGTATCGCCCCACCCGGGCGAAATGGCGTGGTTGCCCTTGCGGTTTCGGGTGCCATCTCGAGCCCCGATGAGCTCAACTCTTCGTTTAACACGACAGTCAGGCTTGGCGATCGCGGTGCAATCTCTGCTGCGGTGCTGGCGCCCGATGACGCGACGGCGCAGAACAACGTTCTCTCGCGGTTTTTCTCGACGTTGGAGGAGCGTTCGGGTGGCGTTGCCGGCGTGCTCGATGGCGTCATGGATGTTTGGGGACGGCTGCTTGTGGGATACGGAGACATCCAAGACTCGGCCGACGAGCTCATGGACGAGATGATCGATGGCTTGGGAGGGGGCAGTGGCGCGCTGGGCTCCATTGCATCGTGGCTCGGCGATACCGTTTCGGCGTCCGTGGCGGCGCTGGGCTTGGAGCCGTGCGACTTGCGCCTGCGAAAGCCGGTGCTGACCGACACCGCCAATGTCATCAAGAGCCCGGGGTCTGACATCACAGGTCTTTCTAAAGTGCAGGACAAGCTACGAAGTATTCCGCTGGGCGTAACCGATCCCAAGGCGCTTTGCGAGGCGCTGGAATATCAAGTCGAGCGCACCATCAGCGGCACGGTGTTCACGCTTGCGGAGATTCCGCTGCCCGGCGGCGGTTCCATCCCACTTACCGTCGATGTCGCCACACTGGCGGGTGCCCTGGGCGGTGGGTCGTAATGGGCATCCGCACGCGCCTGTGCGAGGAGCGCGCCCAGGCGACGGTCGAGATGGCCGTGGTCACGCCCGTCCTGCTGGTTCTGGCGCTTATCGTGTACAACGTCATGGTCTTTGCCGACGCGGTCGCGCGCTTCGATCGCGTGGTGCCCGATATCGTGCTGGCGCACGCCGTGGCTCCGAGCGGGGAGGGCGACGACAGCTCCATCGATGCCTCCGCGACCGTTCAGGCTCAGATTCAACATGCCATGGAAGGCTATGACTTGCAGATCGAGGTCTCGAGCAAACAGGGTGCGACAACATCGGATGGCGGTCTGCTTTCACTTTCCGGCACGTTTAGGACCTATACCTGCATCATGCGCTATGAGCCGTGGCCGAGCTCGCTCAGCATCGCCGGCGTTTCGCTGGGGGCACCGGCAAAGTTGTCGCACGAGCGCGCAGTGACGGTCGATCCGTGGCGTCCGGGGGTGGTTATGTGACCGCGGCCTCATCCTACATTGCCTACGCGCGGGCGCTCAACAGGCTGGGTTGGACGCCTGCCGAGTTTGTGGTGGCGGAGTCGTTTGCCGTGCGCCTGCGCGGCATGCTGGGACGGTCTCCGATTGCCGCCAACGGGTTGCCGCTCGTCATGGCGTTCCCACGCTGCTCTTCGGTCCACACCTGCTTTATGGCCTACCCCATCGACATTACTTTTATCGACCGCAACGGCAGCATCCTCGCATGCTACGAAAACGTCCGTCCTTGGCGCATGTGTTCCTGTCCCGGTGCCTGGGCGGTGCTGGAACGCCCTTCAATCCTCGCTACACCTCCCGCCTTTCAACAAGTGCCGGCGTAGGAATTGGCGACAGCGGACTTTCGTCATACGAAATTGGGTAAGATGGAGGAGAAGATGCATGGATGTTGAGATCCATCCCAACGCCAAAAAACACTTGACGGAAAAGCAAGTGCTTGGTGCCTGGTTCGCGGTTACTGAGTGCATTCGCCGCGAGTCGGAGGACGAGCCGCCGAGATGGCTTGCCATTGGATGGCTTCCAGATGGTCGAAGTGTGGAACTTGTTGCGGTCGAACTAATTCGTGGATGGCTCATTGTTCATGCCCTGTCTCCGGTTCAGAAGAAATTCTGGCAAGAGATCGAGCAAGCTCGGCAGAGGGGTCGATGATGAGCAAGGCGTATACGGCTGCCAATGGTCAGGTTGTAACGGATGAAATGATTGACGCGTGGTGCGAGTCGTACGAGCATGGCGGGTTTCCGGACGGCGAGCATACCGTTGGGGGGATCGTGCACGGGCGGCCTCCGCTCTCAAGCGAAGGGACGGCAACGCTATCGGTCAAGATTCCCCTAGGGATGAAGGAGGCGATTCGTCGTCGGGCGGCGGCTGAAGGAATGACGCCAAGTGAGTTTGCCCGCGCAGCCCTGAGCGAAAAACTTCTTGCGGTGGGTTGATGTCTCTAACGTGCTGTTCTATAGGGTCGGCCTTGTGGCTGGCGCCGTGCTCAAAAACTTTTTTCAAATTCTCGGTTGACCGGAGCGCGTCCTTGGTTATACTAATCAAGCCTTGAAACAAGGCACACCTCAAATGGCTGGGTAGCTCAGTTGGTAGAGCAGAGGACTGAAAATCCTCGTGTCAGGGGTTCGATTCCCTTCCCCGCCACCTTGAATTGACTAGGACCTCTGCAAAGGGGTCCTTTTCTTTTAT
>CABSNK010000031.1 GCA_902479075.1 uncultured Collinsella sp. | reverse complement strand
ACCGAGCCGCCATTGGGAATGTAGAAGGGGGAGGCCTCGCGGCCTCCCCCTTTTTTGCGTTTGGTCGATATGAGCTAAACGCCTCTATGGCTTAATAGCCTTTTCTATTTGAAGAAAACAAAATGAATGACCAGCGCGATTGCCACGATGGCAATGATCAAGAGCGCAATTTGGAGACGGTGCTGTCTGCGCCGTCTGTTTGACGATGTAAATATCGATTTCCCCTGCTTAGGCGTCTCGAGATAGCGGGCGGAATGCGTTAGAGTTTGCTTGGGACGGGGCCCTCTGCGATGTTGCTTTGTGGGTGTTTGTGTCTGCTCCTGGCTGCTTGCGCTGTTTTTGGATAAGGGGGCATCTTTTAGATACACCGGATCGCTCGAGGCGACACCCATGTGTCTGCGCGCTGATTGAGATTCTTCTAGGGTTTGATATCGATTGCGAGTTACATACTCAGGCTCTGCATCGTTAATGGGCTCTTGGGAAATATGGGGACGATGGTAGCGTATGGGCTGTGAATAGGCAGAACTATCGTTCTGCAGCGACTCAAACGAATTGTCGGAGGTCTGATCGTCCATGATGCCCTTAGGTTGTCATTAACAACGTGTATGCGCTCATTGTAAGCCCTCCGCTTCGTTTTGACAGGCCGCGTATATGGTATTTAAGGCACGGTTCAAAGAACTTTAGCTTCGTTAAAACCTTAGTCGACCAGACTTAGATATGCTTATAGAAAGAGACTTAAAAAACTTTATATCAAAATGTATATATAAGAAATGGATGGGCATATATTAGAGCGTCAAAAGAAGTCCCTGCCACTTAGAAGATGGCTCGGCAGTCCCTTAAAGGAGTGGTAGTCATGGCAAGCATGGTTCCTTATCGTTCGGTTTTTGGTGTTCGTCCCTCTGCTAGCTCGTTGTTTGATCTCTTTGATGATATGAGCGACCTAGCGAACAGCTCGATTGCCTCTAAGGCGTTCCCCGTTGACGTTGAGGATAAGGGCGATGGCTATGAGGTCAAGGCTTATCTGACCGGCGTCGCCAAGGACGATATCGATGTCGAGCTTAACGAGGGCCGTCTGTCCATTAGCGTGAATGTGGAGGAAGACGAGGAGAACGAGGGTAAGAACTTCCTGCAGAAGGAGTTCAGCTCGTACAGCGCGACGCGCGGCGTGTACCTGAAGGATGCTTCGAGCGAGGGCCTTTCTGCAAAGTACGCTGATGGCATCCTTACCGTTACGGTTCCTAAGATTGTCGAGAAGAAGAACGTTACGAAGATTTCCATCGACTAAGGCTATCGCCTATTAACATTGGTGCCTGCGTTAAGGGGGCCGGGAAGTGATTCCCGGCCCCTTTTTATTTGAGATGCCCTACCGAATGGTCATGGGCCGATATTGCCCCGCGGGACGTATCGTGAGTTTATGCAGCCCCTCAACGCGGGTGGCGGTGCTACCAAGCTCGTTGTCGAGTGTTGCGTCGAGGGAGCTTGCGTAGCTTTTGACGGTAAGGCTTGGACGATTGTTGTCTTGGCTAATGTGCATCGCGATAAGCTGCTCGGTGCGATCTGTTACCAGCGCGCGTGCGGCATCGGCGGCCTGATCGTTGGAGAGATGCCCTTTTGCAGACAGGATACGTTCCTGAAGAAAGCGAGGATAATCTCCTTGACGTAGCATGGCTACATCGTGGTTGCTTTCGAGTGCGAGAATGCGACAGTCCTTGAGCGTATCGATGGCATGCTTTGACAACTCGCCGGTGTCGGTGGCAAAGCCAACCGAATCACCCTGGGCGTCAAAACGGTAGCCGACGGGATTGACGACGTCGTGGGATGTCGAATACGTCTGAATGTGGACTCCGGCAATTGAGAGGGTGTCGCCTGGATCGAATTCCTCAACAGGCAGATGTGCGAGGCTTTCTTTTGATGCGAGTGTGCCTCTGCTGGAAAAGACCGGGCCATTCCAATGCTTGCACCATACCTCAAGCCCCTTGATGTGGTCGCTGTGTTCATGGGTGACAACAAGGGCGTACACGTCGTCTGCCGACAGTCCGAGTTCCGCCATGCGTTTGAGCGTTTCGCGGCGAGACAGTCCGTCATCGAGCATAATGAGCCCCTGCGGGCCCTCGATGAGTGCGCAGTTGCCTTTAGAGCCACTGCCGAGGATATGAAGGTGCAGACGAGACATAAGATTCCAAAGGATACAATGGGTGCGGACGAATAGAGGAGGAAGCAAATGCCTACGGTATCTCAGCATTATGGACACCATGCCGTGCCTGGGGCAGTCGATGAGACCCGGACGAGGCAGCAGGCTGCTCCTGTCGTGCTCATGGTATCAGGCGGCGCGGACTCGACGGCACTGCTTCTTATGGCGTGCACATCAAAGCTGGATATCCAAGACGGACGCGGTGTTGCCCCCATTGCTCGCGAGCGCCTGCATGTGCTGCATGTAAACCATCATCTGCGCGGCAAGGCGTCCGATGGCGACGAGGCCTTTGTGCGTGAGCTCTGCGCGAAATATGGTTTACCGCTGTGCGTGGAGCACGCTTATTTTGATGGGGAGTCGGGCAATATTGAGGCCGCGGCCCGCGAGGTGCGCTATGCCGCGGCGCGGAGGTATGTTCGCGAGCTCTGCGCCCAGACGGGGGCACCGCGAACGGCGGCTCGTATCTGCACCGCGCACACGTCTTCGGATCGCGCGGAAACGTTTTTGATGAACGCGATTAAGGGTTCAGGGCCCGCTGGCCTATCGAGCATTCCTCGCCGGAGGAATATCGTGGTGCGCCCCTTGCTCGACCTAACTCATGGCGAGCTCGTGGGCTATCTACAGGTACATGGTCAGCCGTGGCGTGAGGACGAGAGCAATGAGGATATCTCGTATCTGCGAAACTACGTGCGCCATCGGGTAATGCCAGTGGTGGCACAGCGTAATGCGAGCGTGTGCAAGACGATCGGCGCCGCCTGTGAGATCTTGGGTGACGAAGACGCGTTTCTATCCCAGCTGTCGGCGCAGGCGTTTCGAAGCTGTTTGCGTAAAGAGGCGGCGGGCGCGCTGGTGCTCGATGCCAGACGCCTTGCTGCGGCCGAGGTGGTAATCGCGCGGCGCATCGTGCGACTGGCGATCAAACGCATCGATCCGGACGCTCGTCCAGAGATGCGACATGTGGAGCGAGTCCTTTCCTGCGTTGCCGAGGGCGCCGGCTCGGTCACGCTTCCGGCGGGAATTGACGCACGCGTCGAATTTGGCATGCTGGCGTTTAAGGCTCCGGTGGCTCGCGAGGGCCTGGTCGCGGACTGGGTTACCGTACCCGGTCGTTTGCCGTTGGGCGGGGGACGTATGCTGGTCGCAGAGCCGATGGCCGTTGAACCGGGATGCGATATCGTGCGCCGCGCCCGTGAGCTTGCGGCTGCCGGGGAAGTGGCAGCTTTGGTAGATGCGGCTGCCCTGGGTTTTGCCGACAGCGATAGTGAGCGGATCTTGGCGGGCTCGCGTGGCGAGATCCCTGCCGAGGCGCGATTGGCGCGCCTGTGGGTGGACGGTCCCGCACCGGGAGACGTGATGTGCCCGTTAGGAATGAGTGGTCGAAGCAAGAAGGTATCCGACTTGCTAGGAGAGGCTCGCATTCCCGTTTCCGAGCGCGCCGGCGTGCCCATGGTGAGGACGGCGCCGGGGGGTGCCGTGGTGTGGGTCGCCGGAGTTCGCGCGGACGAGCGTTTTAAGTGCACGGCGGCGACGCGCGTGGCCTATCTGCTTCGTGTGGTCGACGCGGGTTAGCCCCTCGCACCAGCTTTTCTGTGCGGCGTTGACGGTATTCCCGCGCTGATGGTGCGCGGGCTGGAAAATATACCCCGTGCGCTGCTAGAATGTGTAGTTCGCGTCCATACGGCGGTGTGTGGGCGATTAGGCACAAGAAAGGGTTGTCATGGCTTCTCAACATCCGGATATCGAGAAGGTTCTGTTTACGCAGGAGGATATCGAAGGTATCGTTTCTCGCCTGGGCGAGGAGATTACGCGCGACTACGCTGGTAAGGATCTGGTGTTGATCGCGGTTCTGCGCGGCGCCGTTGTCTTTATGGGCGACCTGATGCGCAAGATCGAGCTGCCGACCAACATCGATTTCATGGCTGTTTCGAGCTATGGCGACGGTGTGAAGTCTTCGGGCATCGTGCGTATCATTAAGGACCTGGATATCGACATCCGTGGTCGCGACGTGCTGATCGTCGAGGACATTCTGGACTCGGGCCTGACCCTCAAGTACCTGATGAAGAACCTCGAGAGCCGCAAGCCCGCTTCGCTGGAGGTTGCTGCCTTCCTGTGGAAGGACGTTGAGGACCGTACCTCGGCCATCACGCCCAAGTATGTTGGAACCCATTGCCCCGATGCCTTTGTGGTGGGCTACGGCCTCGACTATGCCGAGCGCTATCGCAACCTTCCGTATCTGGGCATTTTGAAACCGGAGGTTTATTCGTAAGATGCCCGACGACCGTAACGACAACAATCCCCAGACTCCCCGGGACCCAAAGATTCCGGGGATGCCCGGAGGCAAGAAGCCCACGCGTACGGGCTGGCTGTATTTTCTTTTGGCTTGCGCGCTTCTGGGCTATGCCTTCTTTAATATGGGTTCCGGCTTTGCCAACTCCAGCAATACCGTTAAGCTCGCGACGAGCGAGATGGTCAGTGCCATTAAGCAGGATCGCGTCGAAGATTTGACCTATACGGTTCAAGACGGAAGCGTGGCGGGGCATTACTGGAAGACGAAAAAGGACAAGGGCGATACGAGCGAGCTCAAGAGCTTCTCCTCGACCTATGTCGGCTCCGATTCGCTTGCCGAGCTTATGGCGGAGCACCCCGATACCAAGTACATCGTCAACACCAACGACCCCGATTTTTGGGGCGACCTGGCGATGAGCGTGCTGCCGACGATCGCCCTGATCGCCATCATGTTCTACTTTATGCGCCAGATGATGGGCGCCAATAACAGGAACATGCAGTTTGGCAAGACCAATGCCAAGACCAACGAGGCTACGCGTCCCAAGGTCAAGTTCGAGGACGTGGCCGGCGTGGACGAGGCCGTCGAGGAGCTCGAGGAGATCCGCGACTTCCTAAGCGATCCGGACCGCTATCGCAAACTGGGTGCCAAGATCCCGCGCGGCGTTTTGCTGGTGGGCCCTCCGGGTACCGGTAAGACGCTGCTGGCCAAGGCCGTTGCCGGCGAGGCGGGCGTGCCGTTCTTTAGCATCTCTGGTTCTGACTTTGTCGAGATGTTCGTGGGTGTCGGTGCCAGCCGCGTGCGCGACCTCTTTAAGGAGGCCAAGTCTCAGGCTCCGTCGATCATCTTTATTGACGAGATCGATGCCGTGGGACGTCAGCGCGGAGCCGGTCTGGGCGGCGGCCACGACGAGCGCGAGCAGACGCTCAACCAGCTGCTGGTAGAGATGGACGGTTTTGAGGAGAGCGAGTCGGTCATCCTGATCGCTGCGACCAACCGTCCTGACATCCTGGATCCGGCATTGCTGCGCCCCGGTCGTTTTGACCGCCAGGTCACGGTCGACCGTCCGGACGTAAAGGGCCGCGAGCAGATCTTGCGCGTGCATGCCGAGAATAAGCCGATGGACGAGGACGTTAAGTTTGAGAAACTCGCCCAGATGACCGTTGGCTTTACCGGTGCCGATCTGGCAAACCTGCTCAACGAGTCTGCGCTGCTGGCCGCTCGCCGTCATCGTTCTGTCATCTCGATGGACGAGGTCGAGGAGTCGATGGAGCGCGTGATTGCCGGACCGCAACGCAAGGGTCGCGTGATGACCGAGGCCGAGCGCACCACGATTGCCTATCATGAGAGCGGTCACGCTTTGGTGGGTCACATCTTGGAGCACTCCGATCCGGTTCATAAGATTTCGATCGTCAGCCGCGGCCAGGCTCTGGGCTACACGTTGCAGCTTCCGCAGGAGGATCACTTCCTCAAGACCAAGAACGAGATGCTCGACGAGCTTGCCGTGTTCTTGGGCGGCCGCGTTGCCGAGGAGCTCATGTGCGATGACATCACGTCGGGCGCGAGCAACGACCTGGAGCGCGCGACCAAGATGGCACGCGAGATGGTTACGCGTTTGGGCATGAGCGAGGAGCTGGGCACGCAGGTGTTTGGCGAGGCACAGCATCAGGTGTTCCTTGGTCGCGATTACGCCGATCACCAGGATTACTCCGAGGAGACGGCACGCCGCATCGATATCGAGGTTCAGCGCATCATGCGCGAAGCCCATCGCCGTGCGGTCGAGATTCTGGATGCCCGTCGCGATCAACTCGATCTGATGGCGAAGGTGCTGCTTGAGCGCGAGACCGTCGAGGGCGACGCCGTGAACGTCCTGCTCGACAACGAGTGGGATGCCTACCTTGAGCGCGAGGGCGATATCCTGGCGGCCAAGGAGGAGCGCAACGCCAAGGCGGCCGGCATGCCGGCCAAAAAGCGCATGCCTCGTATGAGCGAGGAGGAGCTGGCGGCTGATGCCGCAGCTTTTGCGCAGGCGGCCATGCAGGAGGATGCTGAAGTGGCATCCGGTGACGCTGGCGATGACCGTGCCGTCAACGCCGATGCCGACGTCGACACCGACAAATAGCCCTTGTAACAAAAGCCTCCGCGGGGAAACCTGCGGAGGCTTTTTCTTTTGAGCGATATGGGGCTGTCTGTTGATTGGGGACAGACTTAAATGAGCGTTTTCACGCATTTAAGTCTGTCCCCAATTAACATTGCTGCGGCACTTTGCTCGACTAAAGCGTACAATAGCGCCTATGCGAAAGGGGAACAGATGATCAACGAAACTATGTATGCTCGCGGTGCGGAAAGCTCCATCATCCGTGAGATCTTTAGCTATGGTCTTGAGCGCAAGGCACAGATCGGTGCGGAAAACGTATTCGATTTTTCGCTGGGCAACCCGAGTGTTCCGGCGCCCGCTGCTGTGGCTGAGTCCATTAAGAAGGCCTTGGAGCTGCCGAGCGACCAGCTGCACGGCTACACCCCCGCACCGGGCCTGCCGCAATGTCGAGCGGCCGTCGCCGAATCGCTCAACCGTCGCTTTGGCACGAGCTATGAGGGCAAGGACGTCTTTATGACGGTGGGTGCCGCGGCTTCGCTCACCTGCACGCTCAACGCCGTTACGAACCCGGGCGATGAGGTTGTTGTTATCGCCCCGTACTTCCCGGAGTATCGCGTGTGGATTGAGAAGGCCGGCTGCACGTGTGTCGAGGCGCTCGCCGATGAAGACACGTTCCAGCTGAGCGTGGACAACGTGCTCAAGGCGATCAGCGAAAAGACGGCGGCCGTCATCATCGACTCGCCCAACAACCCGACCGGTGCCGTATATACGCGCGACACGCTGACGCGACTGGCCAATGTTCTGCGCGAGGCCAACGCTCGGCGTGATCCCGAGAATCCGATTATGCTCATCTCGGATGAGCCGTACCGCGAGATTGTCTACGGTGCCGAGGTGCCTTGGGTGCCCTCGATCTACGAGAACACCGTGGTGTGTTACTCGTATTCTAAGTCGTTGTCGCTGCCGGGTGAGCGCGTTGGCTGGATCTTGGTTCCCAACACCAATCCGCAGGCTGCGCGTCTGATGCCGGCTGTTGCGGGTGCTGCCCGTACGCTGGGTTTTGTATGTGCACCGGCGCTCTTCCAGCGCGTGATTATCGATTGCATCGATGAGCCGAGTGATATCGAGGCCTATGCTCGCAATCGCACGGCGCTCACTGATGCTTTGACGGACTACGGCTATACCTATGTTGAGCCGGACGGTGCTTTCTACCTGTGGGTGAAGGCACTCGAGCCCGATGCGAATGCGTTTTGTGAGCGCGCAAAGAAGTATGAGCTGCTTGCGGTTCCCTCGGACAGCTTTGGTATGCCGGGTTGGTTCCGCCTGGGCTATTGCGTGAGTTATGAAACGATCATCAATTCGCTACCCGCTTGGAAGCGGTTGGCGGACGAGTATCGTTAAAAGTAAAGCGCTCTGCCTACAATGTTTTACGTGAAACGGGGTTTGGTGTTAAGCCAGGCCCCGTTGTCATGGACGTTGTGTCGTTGGGATGGAGTGGTTTTACGACTATCGAAGGCTATGCGTACAATGAATATAAGCGACGGCCATGCCGGATAAGGAGACCCGATGCCCTACCTGCTTTCTTGTGACATTCATACCCATACGATGTTCTCTGCGCATGCATATTCGACCATTGAGGAGAATGTGTACTGGGCGGCAGAGCGTGGTCTGCAGGTACTTGGATCTGCCGACCATCTGAGCTCTATGGTTACGGCTTGCCCCAATGACCTGCGCAGTTTCCAGTTCTTTATTAACCAGGATATCTGGCCGCGCATTTGGAGCGGTGTGCTGGTGCTTCGCGGAGCCGAGGCCGATATCGTTTCACTGGACGGAAGCCTGTTTGGCGAGGACACTCCTGTCACGCTCAATATCGCCGGCGGTTCGTACAGCCGCCCGCATTCGCTGTTCGATTTGGTTACGCGCAATTTGGATTATTTGGTGGCAAGCGTGCATAATCCGCAGCTCGCTGAAGGCGCGACGCTGGCCCAGACGACCGAGATGTATATCAATGCCCTGGAGCACCCCAAGGTGTTCATGCTGGGCCACGCGGGTCGCGCCGGTGTTCCCTTTGATATCGATGAGGTGCTGTTGGCGGCCAAGGCCAAGCACAAGATCATCGAGATCAACAACCACAGTCTTGAGCATGGCACGGATGCCGAGCATTGGAACGTATGCCGCAAGATCGCCGAGCGCTGCGCCGAACTGGGCGTGGGAATTGGCGTCTCGACTGATGCACATATTGGCATGGCGATTGGCAAGCTCGACCAGGCGCGTAAGATGCTCGACGAGATTCACTTCCCGCTGGACCTGATCGTGACGCGCGACCGCGAGACGCTGCTGCGCGAGATGGCTGCAGCCGGCGTGTGCGACCTGCGCAAGGGGATGTAGCTGAGTTTATAAACCAAGCGAAGGGGGCGGTCCAGGCGGGCCGCCCCCTTTCTTGTGCCGGACAATTAGCGGCGTTCGAGGACCGCTACGGTTTCGGTGTGGTCGGTGTGGGGGAACATGTCGACGGGCGTGATCTTGAGCAGGCGATAGCCTCCGTCGAGGAGCTGGTGCAGGTCGCGCTCTTGGGTCACGGGGTTGCAGCTGATATAGGTGATGCGGCGCGGCTTAAGTGCGCAGGCAGCTTCGAGGAACTCGGGGGTGGAGCCGGCGCGCGGCGGGTCGATGGAAAGGACGTCGACGCGCTCGTTGTTGTCGGCGGCATCTAGGATGTAATCGGTGGCATCGTCGGCCATAAACCAGGAGCTGCGGGTAAGACCGTTGAGCTCGGCATTGCGGCGCGCGTCGGCAATGCCCGCCGGGTTGCGCTCCACGCCGAGCAGCATGATGCCGATGCCCTTGCTCTGGGCATCTTTAGCTGCGCAAAGACCGATGGTGCCGCTGCCGCAGTAGGCATCCATAAGCACATCGCCCTGGCGCAGGTCCATGCCGTCGATAGCGAGCTGATAGAGCAATTCGGTCTGCTGCGGGTTGGTCTGGTAGAACGCGGTAGGGGAGATGTCGAACTCGCAGCCGAGTAGCTGGTCGCGCATGCATTCGGCGCCATAAACGATACGGGTTTCCTCACCGAGGATGGCGTTGCCAGGGCGCCCGTTGATGTTTTGGGCGACGGTGACGATGCGCGGATCGAGTGCAGCGACGGCCTCAAAGAATTCCTGTGCATGCGGTAGGTCGCGCTGGGCGGTCACGAGGGTGACCATGATTTGGTCGGTGCGCCAGCCGCAGCGAACGACGGCATAGCGAAGCAGTCCGAGATGCTTGTCCTCGTTAAAGGCGGGAATGTGCAGGCGCTCGGCCTCACGCGCGATGCCGTTGAGGATCTGTCGGGCGCCCGGTGCCTCGACGGGGCATTCAGGAACAGCAACGATTCTGTGTGTGCCACGTTCAAAAAAGCCGCAGCGGACAGCGCCCTCTTTACCGGGGGCAAAGGGAGTGGCGGCCTTATGGCGAAAACCGCGCGGAGCAGGATATTTGCCCGGGTCGCCCAGGGTGACGCCCATACCGCGAATGGGGTCGACGCTAATACCCTCGCGCTCGCATAGAGCAGCAAAAAGCTCCTCCATAACAGCCTGCTTAGCTGCCAACTGCTTCTTATAAGGACGATTGAGCGCCGTGCACCCACCGCAAGCTTTCATGATCGGACAGGGAGACTTGGGATCCACAGCCTTACGCGCAGACGAAACCTGATCTTTATGCGAGCGCTTGGAGCGAGTCTGAGATGCCTTGTCCTCGCTCCGACGAGAGCCGGGACGCTTGGCCTTAGCCTTGCCCTTGGCCGATTTGCTTTTTGCAGCTTTAGAAGACTTGGATTTCGTAGGAGATTTCTCCTCCTTTGACCCCTCAGCCGCTTCCACCAAAGCACGACGAGCCCTACGCTCCGCACGAGATTCTGCCATGAATTAACCCCACTAATTTACAAATTGAAATCTGAAAGCATTGTACCGTGCCAAGTTAGCAGACGATATGCAAGCGCCCATTTCATGTCAGTGATAAGTCCAACGATGTTTGCCCGGCGTGGGCGAGGAGCGGCGCGTAATTAAGTTTATCGCGAGTTCCGCACGCAAAGGAAAGCACTTAATGTGCTTTCCGTCTTGCGCAGGACTGTAGAGCAGGAAACTTAATTACGCGCCGCTCCCCGCCCACGCCGGGCAAACCCTCCCTTGTACTTTATCAAGGTAGAGTGTATGATTCTGAACGTTACATGACTCACTTTACTTAACTAAAGTGCCACCAAGGGGGAATACCATGAATACCGATATGTCTCGTCGTCAGTTTGTTGGTCTAGCCGGCTCGTTTGCCACGGTGCTTGGCCTTGGTCTTGTCGGCTGCGGCGGTGGTGCCGGCAAGGGCTCCGCTGCTGGCTCTGCCGCGGCCAAGGATGTGAAGGGCGCTGCAGAGTCCAAGAAGCTTGTGGTGGGCTTTGATAAGTCCTATCCTCCGTATGGTTTTGTGGGCGACGATGGCGAGTACACCGGCTTTGATCTCGATTTGGCCAAGGCTGTTGCCGATAAGCAGGGCTGGGAGGTCAAATACGAGGCCATCGACTGGGACGCCAAGGATACGCTGCTCAACTCGGGCGCCATCAACTGCATCTGGAACGGCTTTACCATGGAGGGCCGCGAGGACGACTACACGTTCTCCGAGCCGTACATGCTCAACGAGCAGGTGCTGGTGGTCAAGAAGGATGCGGGCATCAAGAGCTGGGACGATCTTGCCGGCAAGACCGTGATTACCCAGACTGATTCCGCTGCACAGGATGTGCTCGAGGGCGACCAGAAGGATTTGGCCGCGACGTTTGCCACGCTCGATACCATCGGTGAGTACAACACGGCGTTTATGCAGCTCGAGAGTGGTGCAGTCGATGCCGTCGCCTGTGACCTCTCGATTGCCCAGTATCAGCTTGCCGCCAAGCCCGATGCCTATACACAGCTTGATGAGCCGCTGTCCAGCGAGCACTACGCCGTCGGCTTTAAGAAGGGCGACACCAAGTCGGCCGATGCCGTGACCGAGTCGCTCAAGGCGCTCTATGAGGATGGTACGGTCAAGGACCTCTGCGACAAGTATTCAAGCTATGGTCTATCTTTCGATAATTGGGTGCTCAAGTAATGTCTATTCAAGTCATGATGCAGATGCTTGGCCAGGGATTCTTGGTCAGCTTGCAGCTGTTTGTGCTGACGCTGCTCGGGTCGATTCCCTTGGGAATCCCCGTGGCGTTCATGCGCATGAGCAAGGTCGCGCCGCTTCGCTGGATTGCGCGCATCTACATTTCGGTCATGCGCGGCACGCCGCTCATGCTGCAGATGTTTGCCATCTACTTTGCCCCGTATTACGTGTTCGGCATTTCGCTCACGCCCGATTCCAAGTGGACGGCGTGCGTTGTGGCGTTCATCATCAACTACGCCGGCTACTTTGCCGAAATCTATCGCTCGGGCTTGCAGTCCATTCCGCGCGGTCAATACGAGGCAGCCGAGGTGCTGGGCTATTCGCGTCTGCAGACATTTTTGTACATTGTGATGCCGCAAGTCGCCAAGCGTATTCTGCCGGCGATGGGCAACGAGATCATCACGCTGGTCAAGGACACGTCGCTGGCGTTTGCCATCGGCGTGGGGGAGATGTTCTCGACGGCTAAGGCGCTGGTCGCCTCGCAGGTGAGCATGGTGCCGTTTGCGATCGCGGCGCTGATTTACTGGGTCTTTAACTTCGTCGTCGAGATGCTGCTGGGCGCCGCCGAGACAAAATTGGATTACTACCATGACTAGATCGTTCCGCCGTTCTAACGAACGGCGGACTGCTCGACGCTGCGCGCGTGCCTGACGGCCAATCTGCTCCTCAAGCCGTCGCTTGCGTACAGAAGTACGCGGCGCTCCTCTTTCGGAGCACATTGTCTCGCCAGTCACACGCTCGCTGACTTTTTAAACACATGGAGGTTCCCGTGTCCGGAACGGTAATGAATATAGCGAACGCGCGTAAGGCGTTTGGCGGCAATGAGGTGCTCAAGGATATCTCGCTCGAGGTAAAGCGTGGCGAGGTCGTAGCGATTATCGGGCCTTCAGGCGGCGGTAAGTCCACGCTTCTGCGCTGCGCCACACTGCTCGAGACACTCGACGGTGGCTCGCTTTCGTTTGGCGACCTTGCCGTTGCGACGGACGCGGGGTCGGGTGCGGTATATGCGAAAGGCGACGTGCCCAAGCGGGCGCGTTCGCGATTTGGCCTGGTGTTTCAGAACTACAATCTGTTTCCGCACTATACGGTGATGAAAAACATCACCGATGCTCCGATTCGCGTACTCAAGCGTCCGCGCGAGCAGGCCGAAGCACGTGCGCGTGAGTTGATCGCGCAGATGGGGCTTATGGGCAACGAGAACAAGGTGTCATGTGAGCTTTCGGGTGGTCAGCAGCAGCGTGTGAGTATCGCCCGCGCCTTGGCGCTCGACCCGGAGATCTTGTTCTTTGACGAGCCGACTTCGGCGCTCGATCCCGAGCTAACGGCCGAGGTGCTGCGTGTCATTAAAGACCTTGCCGCGCAGAATATGACGATGGTGATCGTGACCCACGCGATGCAGTTTGCGCGCGATGTTGCCGACCGCGTTGTCTTTATGGACGGAGGTCGCATTGTCGAGGAGGGCCCTGCCGAGCAGGTTATCGATCACCCTCGTGAGCAACGTACCCGTGAGTTCTTGAGTCGTATCGAGGGGTAGGCTCAGCTTTTTACTCAACTATTGATTGAGGCGAAGCCGCTGCAGGTTTTACGGCCTGCGGCGGCACTTTAATTTGCATCGGCGGGGTCCAATAATTGCCTCGTATACGTTCTCCTTCCTCTCGCCGCCTGTATTCATACGTGTGCCGAAAGGTGTGCATGGACGGTCGCCCGTGAGGGTAGGGTGGTGGCATAGGACATTTGGAGGGTGAGTCGGCTCGGCTGCCGACCATGCTGCTCCCGGGACGGCACCGACCGCGAACTCTCCCCGTTGGCGTCGCGCATTGCGCGCGGCCCTGCAAGGAGGTCATCATGGGTGCTCCCAAGACCGGTAATGTAAGGAACGTGGTGCTCGTAGGCCAAGGCGGGGTGGGCAAGACTTCACTCGCCGAGGCCATGCTCCACCTTTCCGGCAAGACCGCCCGCCTGGGCGGCCACGACGGCA
>CABSNK010000030.1 GCA_902479075.1 uncultured Collinsella sp. | reverse complement strand
CGTTTGTCTCCACCCGCGTAGCGGGTGGTTTAAAGCTGGCCGCTGCGCGGCCAGCAGACTAAAGTCTTGAAATAAAAAGCCCGCCGATCAAATGATCGACGGGCATAAGAAAGGAGGACCTAGTTAATAAATGCCAGACAATGGCATGTTTCCAGCTAGAAAACGTCCTTGGCAAGTACCTTTGAGTCATTGGGAACCTGACGGATTTCGATAACCACGCCATCGTTGACAAGCTCTTGGATATGCTCGGCATCGGTTTCGGTCGCAAAGATCGCGGGGGTCGGATGAAGCGTGGTCTCGGGAGACTTTCGAGTTCCGCCCAAATTGATCTCCTTGATGTCTTTGCAACCCTTAGCAAGGCGATAGGCATCCTCGATCGTCTCGACAATGATAAACAACGAATACTTGTCGGTGACGCCGCTGTTGAGCGCCTCGATAGCAGCGTTTACGTCTTTTATGACGAGCTTCACGCCGTTGGGACGAGCTAGCCTCAATGCGGCTTTTCTCATGTCGTCTTTTGCCACGGCGTCGCTGGCACACAGGATGCAATCGACATCCAGCGCATGTGTCCAAGACATGGCGACCTGGCCGTGAATCAATCGGTAATCAACTCTCGTAAGCTTAATCATCGTAATCGTCTCCGCACGTAATAAAGGTAATGACAGGCGTGGCCCTTAGCTAGGGCTCGAACCAGAACTAACTAGAACTCTTCTTCTTCGACATCGGCAAGCATGTCCGCCGCCTCACAAAGCATGATAAACGAACGTGATCCCTCGACCGCAGCTTTGGCCTTGTCCGCATCCAGGGAGTCCAGCTGTGTAGCCATTTCCACCAGCAGCGGCAAGTTCATTCCGGTGATCAACGTAAACGATCCGGCGGTCTGCCTCTGAATGAATTCGTTGTTTACAGAGCCGCCAAAGATGTCAGTCACGACAAACCAAGAGTCGGCAGGGTCCTTCGACTCCATCCAAGCATCGATAAGCGCTGCGACATCCCTCGTGTCGTCATCGACATAGGCGCACAGACACTCGATTCGGTCGTTGGCGCCCATCAGGATCTCGAGAGAGCTCTTCATACCTTGGGCGAGATAACCATGACTCGCTAGCAATATCTTATTCATAGTTCTCCAATATCAATAAGACGTACTATATTGTCATAACAAAGTATATTAGCAATCTACCCTACGCGGTGTGTCTATTTTCCAAATCCGCGAACGGTAGCAATTGGTCGGTAAATTGACCAATCTATCTCTAATTTACAAATAGAACTTCAGTCGCTCGGTGCAGTACACCTGACGGGAGATGAAAAGCGGCTCGCCGCTTGGAGCATAACGTCTATCGACAAACAGAAGCAGCGGAGAGTCCAGCTCCACGTTAAGGTATGCCGCCTCGAGCTCGCTCGCATAGCAGACCTCGAGCGTACGCGTATTGGGGCCCATCTTGATCCCCTGGCGATCGAGTACCGCCATCAGCGAATCCTCGAGGGACTCATGCTCCAAAAAAGAAAGCGCAGCGGAATAGCTATTGGTTTCCAGCATCGTGGGCTTGTCATCCACAAGGCGCAGACGACGACTACGCAATACCTTTTGGGTATCGTCTACGCCCAGGAACTTCGCGTCTCGCAGGCTTGGGAAGTCCCAGCCCATTGCGAGAACCCTGGTAGACGCCTGCTTGCCCGCAAGCTGGCACGAATGGGTAAAGCTCTCACGGTCGTCCGCGGCATACATCTGTGTGTCCGACGAAACGAACGTGCCCTTGCCGCGGGCCCTCTCAACAAGCCCAGCATCTTCCATTTCTTTAATTGCGGAACGAACCGTTATTCGGCTCACGCCAAATTGCTCGATGAGCTCCGCCTCGGTCGGAAGCTTATCTCCCGGGCGGTACGTGCCGTTGGCGATCGAATCAGAGAGCGCACGAACAATCTGTTTGTACATGGGGATAACGCTATTTGCTTCAACCATATCAACCATACCTTTGCAAGGAATCAGCAGCTTATAGATAGATGACTTATATTGTATTAGAACTTTTTAGGAGTCCATATATTTCCTAAATGATTCGGTAAACGGGGTGTTATTTCACTTTAGCGGGGTGCAGCGGCTACCCGCGGCATTCGTTATCAACCTAGCTAGGCTAGTCCACCCACATCGTCTTCAGTTCGCCGCAGAGCCGCGGCCCCATATGGGTATACTCTCGAAGATTCGACTCGATTCGCCCCCGCTGGGACGCCAAAGGAGACTGCATATGCCCACTACCTCAACCGACCCGCGCGCCGCTGCCGCCGCGCTGCTGGTACCCGGTACCACCTGCCACGGTTTTGCCGTCGAGCGCTGCGAGACCGTGCCCGAGCTCGACTCGGACGCCTACGTGCTGCGCCACACCGCCTCGGGCGCTCGCCTGCTGTACCTGGCGTGCGACGACGAAAACAAGGCCTTTGCCATTGGCTTTAAGACGCCGCCGGCCGATTCCACCGGTGTGTTCCATATTCTTGAGCACTCGGTACTGTGCGGATCGGCCAAGTTCCCCGTCAAGGAGCCATTCGTCGACCTGATCAAGAGCTCCATGCAGACGTTCCTCAACGCCATGACCTACCCCGACAAGACCATCTACCCCGTTGCCACCACCAACGAGCAGGACCTGTACAACCTGATGGACGTGTACCTGGACGCGGTGTTCAACCCGGCCATCTATACCAAGCCCACCATTTTTGAGCAGGAGGGCTGGCACTACGAGCTGGACCTGCCGGAGGGCGCCGAGGGCGAAGGCAGCGCCGCCAGCCTGCGCGAGGGCACGCTGCGTTATAACGGCGTGGTGTTCAACGAGATGAAGGGCGCGCTGTCCGATCCCATGAGCGTGCTGGACGACGCCGTCAACGCCGCGCTCTATCCCGACACCGCCTATGCGCACGAGAGCGGCGGCGACCCGCGCGCGATTCCCGGGCTCACCTACGAGCAGTTCCTGGACACGCACGCGCGCCACTACAATCCTTCCAACTCCTACATCACGCTCTACGGCGACCTGGACGTGGACCACGCTCTGGCGTTTTTGAACGAGCGCTATCTGTCGCAGCCGAGTGCCGCGAGCCGCCGCATGGACGCTGCCGTCGCAGCCGGCGAGGACCCGTCCACGCTGGCGCCCAATCCGCTGGGCGTGCAGGCGCCCGTGACCTGCGAGTATAAGCGCGTCGAGATGGCCACCACGCCCGAGAACGCCCTGGTGGGCCTGGGCCTGGTGTTGGGCAGCGCGCTCGACCGCAAGCGCACGATCGCGGCGGATATCCTGTTCGAGGCGCTGCTGGGCTCCAACGAAGCACCAGTTAAGAAGGCCATTCTGGCCGCCGGCCTGGGCGGCAACGTGGTGAGCTACACCGCGGCCGAGAGCCTGCAGCCCTACGAGCTCATCATGCTGCAAAACGCGCAACCCGGCGTGGCGCGCGAGCTGCGTCGCGTGTTCCAGGACGCCTGCCACGACCTGTGTGAGCACGGCGTTCCGCGCGAGCGCCTGGAGGCCATCATCAGCAGCAACGAGTACGACCTTCGCCAGCGCGACTACGGTATCGCCGACGGCGTGGCCATTGCGTGCGACGCGCTGAGCACCTGGCTCTACGATGACGACGCTGCGACGCTGGCGCTCAAGTACGGACCGGTGTACGAGGAACTGCGCGGCGAGCTGAACGGCACTTACTTTGAGGACCTGCTGCGCGAGCTCGTACTGGAAAACGACCACATGGCTCTGGTCGAGCTGGTTCCGGTAGACGCTGCCGGGGGTGCGGAGGGTGCCGAAGCTGCCGAGCTAGCAGCCAAGCGCGATGCCATGACCGATGCCGAGCTGGCCGACGTTGTCGAGCGCACGGCCGTACTGCGTGCCGCGCAGGAGGCCGAGGACACACCCGAGGACAAGGCCACGCTGCCGCGTCTGCGCGTGTCCGACATTGGCGCGGCGCGCCCCGAGCCGCCGCTCGTTGTGGACACGACCGCGCCCATCCCCTGCCTGCGCCACGGCATCCCCACCAACCGCCTGGCCTACGCCATGCAGTACTTCGACCTGAGTTGCGTCGCATTTGAGGACCTGCCCTACGTGACGCTGCTCTGCCGCCTGCTCAAGCAGCTGCCCACGCGCGAGCATTCGGCCGAGGAACTCGACAACCTGCTCGCCGGCAAACTGGGCTTTTTGAGCTTTACGACCGAGGTCATGACGCAGCCCGACGTGGACGGCGTGCGCCCCTACCTGCTGGTGAGCGCCGGCGCCCTGTCCGAGAAGATCGATGCGCTGGCGAGCCTGCCGCGCGAGGTGTGGTCGAGCACGCTGTTGCTCGATGCTGACGCCGACCGCGTTCGCGACGTGCTCACGCAGATTCGCATTGGGCTTGAGCAGGGCTTTATCAACAACGGACACTCGGCGGCGCTGGGTCGCGCGATGAGTTACAGCTCGCCTTCGGCCGTGGTGCGCGAGCAGCTTTCGGGCGTGGACTTCTACCTGTTCCTGCGCGATCTGCTCGAGCACTTTGACGAGCGCCTGGACGACCTGCGTGCCAAGCTTGCCGAGCTGGCAGGCCGCATCTTTGTGGCCGATGGCTGCATGGCGAGCTTTACCGGCAGCGATGAGGACTTTGACGCGTACTGGGCCGCCGCGGGCGACCTGGGGCTTGGTGCGGGTGACGGCGCCGATGCCGGCCGCAACGCGCTCGTGGTGCCGACGCCGCACGACCGTCACGAGGCCTTTGTCATCCCCAGCGACATCTGCTTTGCGGCAAGCGCGTGCGACCCGCGTCGCCTGGGCATTGACGTGACGGGCGCTTGGGCAGTGGCTGCCAACGCGCTCTCCTACGACTACCTGTGGAACGAGATCCGCGTGAAGGGCGGTGCGTACGGCTGCGGATTCCGCGCTGCCGGCGAGCGCCAGGCGGCGTTCTACACCTACCGCGACCCGGCGGTCGATCCTTCGATTGAGCGCGTGGAACGCGCCGGCGCATGGCTCGGCAGCTTTGAGCCCGACGAGGCCGCCTTCGAGGGCTTTATCGTGAGCTGCGTGAGCGGCATGGACGCGCCCGTGAAGCCGTACGCGCTCACCAAGCGCCGCAACACGACCTACTTGGCCGGGCTCGATCCGCACGCACGCGAGGAGCGCCGCGCCCAGATGCTCGCGGCCACGCCCGCTGAGCTTCGCTCGCTCGGCGCCGATGTGACGCGCATCGCAGCCGAGTCGCCCACCTGTGTCTTTGGCGGCCGCGACGTCATCGCCAAGAGCAACGCCGGCTTTAACGTCGTCGACCTGCTGGCCTAGCCACAGCCAAGGTAGATTTTTGGGACATGCCCGAAAATCTACCTTTTCTTTTCCGCCGCTTGGGCGGGGCAGCTTAGCCCGTCCCACCAGTTTTGTCTCGATCTGTAACATCTAGGCGGCAATATCGGCTCCAGATGTTACAGATCGAGACGTTTCCGAATGGCGCCGGCTCTTTGTCTCGATCTGTAACAGCTAGGCCCATTTTTGCCGAGTTACTGTTACAGATTGAGACAAAGAGCCGCAGACACCCGCCCTTCAGCAAAAACCACCGCAAAGGGGACAGGTGTCTTTGTGTTGATTCGAACACTTGTTCTATAGTAGGGGTGCTTGCATCGAACTTAAATTGCAACTAGGATATAGTTGCAGAATGTGAGGCGGGATGACGCGGACCGATAAACTCATCGCCCAACTGCTTAGCTGCCCTTCGACGTATCGGCATGCCGATTTTTTAAAAGTCATGGCTTCATATGGCTTTGAAATGGACAACAAAGGCAAGACATCCGGATCGCGCGTTCGCTTCTACAGGCCATCAGATGGCAGGATGTTCGTAATGCACGCGCCACATCCATCTGACGAATTGACAGCGGGGACCATTCGAAACATCGTTCGATTTCTGCAAGATGTCGGAGGTAGTCATGAGTAACGTTTTGGCATACAAGGGTTATTTCGCCCCAGTCGAGTTCGATGCCGAACAGCATGTGCTAACAGGTATGGTCACCGGCATTAGGGACGCAATCGTATTTGAAGGCTCCACGGTTAAAGAAGTGGAACAATGCTTCCACGACGCCGTTGACGATTACCTTGAGTTTTGCGCCGAGAAGGGCAAGGAGCCCGAGCGGGCTTTTAAGGGCTCGTTCAACGTAAGAACGGGTTCCGAGCTTCATAAGCAAGCAGCGCTGGCAGCGGCAAAGAAGGGTGAGTCACTCAATAAGTTTGTGACTGAAGCAATCGCCGCGGCGTTATAGCATTAACGCATAGGCCCAAACAACCACAAAGGGCGCAGTTCGCAGGCAAGTTTGCGGTGGCTTTACTGCCCATGTTGCGTTTGCCCAGATAAAACCTGCCAAAATAAACCTGTCCCTTTTTGGTAGGTTTGCTAGAGGAGGTTGGGATGGACAAGGCTGAGTTGAGGCAGGCGGTGATTGCCCAGCGCAATGCTCTTGATTTGGATGTGCGGGCAGCGAAGTCTGCCGTTATCTGCGCGCGGCTTGTTGAGCTGATGGAGTCCAGCGGCACTGCGGGCCAACGCACCGTTGCCGTCTATGCCGCGATGGGTTCCGAGGTCGACCCCGCCGCGTTTGCCGCCGCGGCCGCCGCGCGTGGCTGGCGCTTAGCCTATCCATGCATGCTCTCGGCAAGCGACGCCGCCGCATGCAGCCAGCGCATGTGCATGCGGGCAGTCTCTGCCGGCGATGCGTACGAGGCCCCATTTATCGCCCACCCTACGCGGGCCTTCGCAGCCACGGACGTCGACAGCGACCACTTCCCCATCGTGCCCGCCAAGGCTCTCGACATGATTATCGTGCCGCTCGTGGCCTTCGACCGCACCGGCGCGCGCCTGGGCTACGGCGGCGGCTGCTACGACCGCTACCTGCCCATGCTCTCGCCCGCATGCCTAATCGTCAGCATCGCCTTTGACGAACAGCGCGTCGACCACGTTCCCACCGATGCGCACGACCTGCCGCTGCCCGACATCGTCAGCGCCTAGCCGCCGCTGTATCGCACCCGCAAGATGGGCGTGGAAAATCTCCCACTTTGAGCCCCCTTACGAGCCAAAAACGGGAGATTATCCACGCTCATTCAACAAGCGTCCGAAAATCCACGCTCGTCCGTCCGATTTTCCACGCTTGTGCAGCCAAACGCCCTGCAACTGCCTCAGCACGTACGCGGCACGCCGGCGACCTTGAGCTTGCGATCGAGCTTTGTCGGGTCCCTTAGATCATCCCAGCACAAGCGCACGATCTTGCAGTTATCAAGCAGCGAAAGCCTCGACTCGCGCTGGCGCTCATCGAACTGCGTCTTCGCGAGCTTGCCCTCCTCCGCCGCCTTCTCGCTTTTAACAAATCCGTCGAACTCCCCGATAATCAGCCGGTCGCCCACGCGCCACAAGTAGTCGACGCGATACGGTCGTCCCGGCTCAACCGGGTCGAACAGCTCAACTTGCAACTCCGGCGTCTGCCAGCCGCGCTCGATCATCAGGGCACGCGCCTTGGACTCGCCGCCGCTTTCCGACAGCCCATCGGCACATCGTGCAACCCTGCGCGCCGTCACAACACCGCGACGATTCAGGCCAAGCTTGTCGACAGTCTCAACGAGATGCTCCTTCGACAAAAGTTGCTCATGGAGCGCCGAATCCGCGATGATCAGTCCCTCGACAAACGATGCATCGACCAAGCAATCCGTAATCGTTTGATCGATATCGGTTACGGCGATATCCATCTGGGTGGCCCGTGTTTGACGAGCATAGCGATGACGAATGACCTGAGAGCCCGGCGTCGTCGATTGGGGCGGCATCGCGGCGATATGGATGTGCGTCAAATTGGCATGCGAAACCGAAAGGCCATAGATAACAGCCGCCGTATAGGAGCAAAATGTCCAGTCGGGGTGCTTTTGCGCAAGCGCCCGCACCCGATGCAGATAACGCTGCCGAAACTTGAGCTCGGACCAGTATTCCGGACGCGTATACAGCCCCGGCATGACCGCTTCGAGACTTCCCGCCTCCGCCCGCCGCTCAATCTGCTTTGCCTCCGCCGCCGTGCGCGCGTACACGCAGCTCATCTGCTGTTCGCATGCTTCAATGTGACTTGCAAGCCTTTGATTCGCCGTCATGTTTCCCATGTCGCCTCCCAAATCTTGGAACGGCGCAAACGTACCAGACGGTTTCATGCGAAGTCTGACCAAATACCGTCCAGGCGCTGACCAAATGCTTGACGGTTTTGGACGTTTTAGGCTGATGTCTTATATCTGCAGGTAGGGCGGTTGTCGAGAGGTCCCTGTCTCCACATTTTGAGGCCTTGGTCCATCGGATTATCAGAAAGAAAAACCCGTCGAGATTCAAGACTACGCCAAATGCGACTTTGCCTCTGCACGCACCGTCGCTTAGCCGAGCCATCGGCATCTACATGCCTAAAAAATGAGCGTGGATAATCTCCCGTTTTGAGCCTAGTTTCAAGCCAAAAGTGGGAGATTATCCACGCTCGATTTGTAAATGTCCGAAAATCCACGCTCGTCCGTCCGGATATCCACGCTCGTCACGCCGCCGGCACAGCAGCAGCCGTAGCCTAGTGCTCCTCGCCGGCGCGGGCTAGGTCGTAGGGCGTGGTCTGGTAGACGTAGTAGTTGAGCCAGTTGGTGTAGAACAGCTGAGCCTGGCTGCGCCAGACGTTGCGCGGCTCGGCAGTGGGGTCGTCACCTGGGAAGTAATGCGCCGGCACCTCCGGGTTGAGTCCGCGCTTCACGTCGCGCTCGTACTCCAGACGCAGCGTGTCGGTATCGTACTCGGGATGGCCAAAGACAAAGAAGCGGCGGCTGTCGGTCGACTTGACGATGTACAGGCCCACCTCGTCAGACACGGCCACGACCTCGAGCTGCGGCTCGGCCTCCACGTCCTCGCGGCGCACATCGGTGTTGCGCGAATGCACGGCATAGAAACGGTCGTCAAAGCCGCGGACCAGCGGGCTTTGCGGCTTCACCAGATAATGCTCAAACACGCCGCTCGCCTTTGCCGGCAGGTCGTGCTTCTGGATACCGTAATGATGGTACAGGCCGGCCTGTGCGCCCCAACAAATGTGCAGCGTAGAGTGCACGTGCGTGGTGGACCAATCCATAATCTGGCAGAGCTCGGGCCAATAGTCGACCTCCTCGAACGGCATCTGCTCCACCGGCGCGCCCGTGATGATCAGGCCGTCGTAGTGGATGTCGCGGATGTCGTCGAACGTGCGGTAGAACGTCTCCAGGTGGCCGGCGCTTACGTGCGTGGCCTCGTGCGTCTTGGTGCGCAGCAGGTCCACCTCCACCTGCAGCGGCGTGTTGGAGAGCTTGCGCATGATTTGCGTCTCGGTGGCGATCTTGGTGGGCATGAGGTTGAGGATGAGCACGCGCAGCGGACGGATGTCCTGGTGCAGCGCGCGGTACTCGGTCATGACAAAGATGTTCTCGCTCTCGAGCTGCGCGGCGGCAGGGAGGGCGTCGGGGATGCGAATGGGCATGGATGCTCCTTACGAGTCAGTTGCAGCTATGGTACAACGAGCGGCCCCATCCGCGCGAGCACATCGCCCAGCGATGCCGTCAGCGGCCCAAATCACTCCAAAAGTAGAGATTAAGGCATGTCCCAAAAATCTGCTTCGCTTTAGCCTAGCAAAGTGACAGCAGGACGCTACAATGGTTCGACGCGAAAAACTCGGCCGAAAGGATACATATATGTTCCAGACGCGTAAGATCGGTGTGGTCGGCCAGGGCCACGTAGGAGCACATGTCGCCAACAGTCTGCTTATGCAGGGCATTGCCGACGAGCTGTACCTGTGCGATATCAACGAGGCCAAGGTGACGTCCGAGGTCCAGGACCTGCGCGACTCCCTTTCGTTTGTCCCGTATAACACCAAGATCGTCAACTGCTACGACCACTACGAGGAGCTGGCCTGCTGCGACGTCATCGTCAACGCCGCCGGCAAGGTCGCGCTGGCCGCCGGCAACCGCGACGGCGAGCTGTTCTTTACCACCGACGCCGCCCGCACCTTTGCCAAGCGCATCGTCGACGCCGGCTTCGACGGCATCTTCGTAAGCATCTCCAACCCGTGCGACGTCGTGTGCACCGAGCTGTGGCATCTGACCGGCTACGATCCCAAGAAGATCATCGGCTCGGGCTGCGGCCTGGACTCCGCCCGCCTGCGCACCGAGATCTCCAAGAAGGTCGGCGTGAGCCCCAAGTCCATCGACGCCTACATGATCGGCGAGCACGGCTTTAGCCAGCTGGCTGCCTTTAAGGCCGCGACCATCGCCGGCAAGAGCCTCAACGAGCTTCAAGCCGAAAACCCCGACAAGTACGCCTTCGACCACATGGAGATCGAGGAGCTCGCGCGCAAGGGCGGCTATGTGACCTACCAGGGCAAGCAGTGCACCGAGTACGCCGTCGCCAACTCCGCCGCGCGCGTCTGCGCCGCTGTGCTGCACAACGAGCACGCCGTGCTTTCCGCCTCCACGCTCATGACCGGCCAGTATGGCGAGGAGGGCATCTTTACCTCCCTGCCGTGCGCGATCGGCGCCGAGGGCGTCGAGGAGGTCTACACGCTCGACCTGTCCGAGTACGAGCTCGAGGGCTTCCACAAGAGCTGCCAGCACATCCGCGACAACATCGCCCAGCTCGACTGGTGGGACGCCGAGGCCTACGACGCAAAGTAGGCCGCTGGCTGCCACAACCTTGCGAATCTAAGCGCGATACTAAGCGGGCCGTGCCGGAAATCCCCGGCGCGGCCCGCTTTTTTGACTCACGCAGTGCCCTTACGAATTGAAGGTGAATACTTTTCCGCGAAGTGAACGAGTAAAAATGAGCCCCCGAAGCATCGACACTTTTCAGACGCCGTTTCCTGCGGTTTTGCCGAGTTTTTCCTGCGGTTTTGCCGTCAAAAAGTGTGGATGCTTCGGGGGTCCAAAATAGGTCGTTCACTTCGCGGAAAAGTATTCACCTTCGTTTTCGCGCAGACACGAATCCGGCCGCCACAACGCAAAACGGGGCCTGCGCGCAGCGCAGACCCCGTCGTGAGAGGCTATTCCCGGTATATTAGTACTGCTCGATGCCCATGTAGCGACGAACCTCGGGGCTGTGGTCGAAGACCTTGCCGCGGGCGGCGCGCAGCTCGCAGCTCATGTTGTAGAAGAAGATCGGCTCCAGGTACGAACGCACGCTGGCAGGTACCTCGCCCACGCCGTACTCGAGCGCGTCGAGCACCATGATCGTGTCGGTGTGCGTGTTGAGGAACGCAAGAGCGCGCTCCTCCATGGGGCGGCACTCGCCCGCGCCAAGCTGCACAAAGTAGAACACGCCGGGCTCGGTGGCCTCAAACGGGCCGTGGAAATACTCGCCGGAGTGGATATAGCAGCAGTGCTGCCACTGCATCTCCATGAGCGAGCAGATGGCCATGGCGTAGGTCTGGCTAAAGTTGGGGCCGGAGCCCAGGATATAGAAGAACTTGTGCTGCTGGCAGAGCTCGGCAAAGCGGGCGCCCAGCTCGGCGTTGACCTTCTCGCGAGCGGCGGGCAGCAGCGCATCCATCTGCTTGAGGCCCTCGTACATGTCGGCAAGCGCCTCGTAGCCTTCCTGCTGGTCGAGCAGCTCGGCGGCGATCAGAGCGCCGATACCCTGAGGCACCTCGGCCTGCGGCACGCCCTCGCCCCAGGGGTAGACCCAGGTGGTCCACTTGCCGTTGTCGATCTTGGAGCCCTCGCAGTCGGTGAGGGCAACGACCTCGGCGCCGGCGGCCAGCGCCATCTCGCAGCCGTCGACGACCTCCTGCGTGTTGCCGCTGTGGCTGCAGGCAATAACGAGCGACTTCTTGCCAAGGCTCTTGGGGGCCATCAGGCAAAACTCGCGTGCCGTGTAGACCGTCGAGGTAAACGTGGTGGCCTCGCGCTTGAGCAGCTCGTTGGCCGGCATCAGGTCGATCATCGAACCGCCACAAGCGATCCAAAAGACGTTCTCGACCTTACCCTTGCGCTCGATAATTTCCTGAATCAGATCGTGTGCGTTCATCCTGATGTTCCTCCTTGTGGGGCGGCTTTGAGCGACGGCAGCTCGTACCTGCTGTCGTTCTATGTTGTCCTATTTATAACACGTGCAACAACGCCCGTGAAGTCATCTCGGCAAATTTGTTCTATGTTGTTCTATCTGTGGATGTTAGATGTCGAAGACATAGCGCGAGCCCACGATCTTTTGGCGTCCGAGCAGTAGAGGGCGCCCGCCAGCGTCGGTAAAGTAGGCCTCCATATAGAAGAGCGGCTCGCCGACCGGCACCTCCAGCAGCGGGGCCGCCTGAGCATCGGCAAGCGCAATCTCCACGGTGCAGGGGTCGGACTTGAGCGGTGCGCGACCCGAATGCTCGGCAACGAGCGCAAAGATCGAGTTATCGGTGAGGTCCTCGTCGGCCAGCGTCTGCAGGTAGGGATGGTCGGCGAGCACAAAGGCGTTGTTCTCGAGCATGACGGGGATGCCGTCGGCCGTGCGCACACGCTCGACCACGATAAGCTCGCAGCCGGGCTCCACGCCAAAGAACGCCGCATCCTCGTGCGTCGCCGCGACCACCGTGCGCGACACCAGACGCGCACCCGGCACCATGTCGTTGGCAGCACAGCCCTCAGTAAAGCTCTGGACGTCACCCTTCTGGCGAATCTTGCGTTTGAGCTTGGGAGCGCACACAAAGGTGCCCCTCCCCTGCTGGCGGTTGAGATACCCCGCGCGCGACAGCTCCTCGATGGCACGGCGCACGGTGACGCGCCCCACGCCGTAGGACTTCGCGAGCTCCATCTCGGAAGGAATGCGCGAGCCGGCAGTGTACACGCCGCGCGCGATCTCGCCCTTTAGGTCGTCCATGACCTGCTGGTACAGCGGCACGGCGGACACGTCAGTACGGTCGGTCTTGCTATCGAAAGCCATCGTTACGCTCCATCCCGCGCATGCTCGGACTCAAACTCTTCAATCGCCGTCATAAACTGCTCGCCAAAGGCGTCGGCTTTTTTCTCGCCAATGCCGTTAACCTGGATCAGCTCGTCGCGTGTCTGCGGGCGCAGGCGGCACAGGCCGCGCAGGGCCTTGTCGGAGAAGACCATATACGGCGCCATCTCCAGCTCCGTCGAGATCTCCTTGCGGAGGGCGCGCAGGCGCTCGAACAGCTCGGCATCGTCACCCACGCGCGGGCGCTGATCCAGCTCGGCCTCCTCGCGCAGCAGATCAACCGCACGGCGGGCGCGGGCCGAGGCCTTGCGCTTGGACGCGCGACGCTTAACGGTAAAGGCGAACGCCTCGTCCTCGACCTCGCCGGCACGCGGACCCAGCCCCACGACCGGGTACTGCCCCTGCGAGGTGGCCAGGTAGCCGCGGCCGCACAGCTGGCCGATGATGTCCTTGATGCGCCCGACTGATTCGCTCGACAGCTCACCGTAGCCGCGGTCCTCGTCCAGATGCATCTGGCGAATGCGCTCGGTGTTGCCGCCGTGAAGCACATCGGCGATGAGCGACTTGCCAAAGCGCATGGGTCGCGTGGCCACATAGCGCACGGCAGCGCGGGCCATATCGGTGACATCCTCGACCTCGAACTGCGTGAGGCAGTTACTGCAGTTGCCGCAGCCCTCGGCGTCGTCCGTGGCAGTGGCACCCGCACCAGCCGCGGCATGCTCGGCCGCGGTCTCGTCGCCAAAGTAGCGCAGCATGTATTCGCGCAGGCAGCCGGTGGTATTGCAGTAGCCCTCCATCTGGCTGAGCAGACGATATCGATTCTGGAGCGCCCACGCGCGCTGCTCGTCGTCGAGTGCCTCGTCGGCCGCATCGCCGCGGTCAATCAAAAAGCGACGCATGCGAAAATCGCTGCCGTTCCAGAGCAGATGGCAGCTGGCCGGATCGCCATCGCGGCCGGCGCGGCCCGCCTCCTGGTAGTAGGCCTCGATGCTCTCGGGCACGTTGTTGTGAATCACGTAGCGCACGTTGGGCTTGTCGATGCCCATGCCAAAGGCGTTGGTGGCAACCATCACCTGAATGTCGTCATCGATAAAGGCACGCTGGCTCTGGCGGCGGGCGTCGTTGCCCATGCCGGCATGGTAGCGGCCCACGCGAATGCCGCTGGGGTCCAGCGCCTCGGCAAGCTCCGCGGCCAGCGCATCGACCGTCTTGCGGGTCGAGCAATACACGATGCCGCTCTCGCTCGAATGCGCGATCACGTAGTCACGCACCCACGCGGCCTTGGCCTTGTCGCCCATCTCCTCGCAACCAAAGTAGAGGTTCTTGCGATCAAAACCCGTCACCACGGTCGCCGGGTTTTGCAGGCCGAGCATTTGCTGGATATCGGCGCGCACGCGCTCGGTCGCCGTAGCGGTAAAGGCCGCCACGATGGGGCGCTGCGGCAGGGAATCGATGAACTCGCGAATCTGCAGGTAGGCGGGGCGGAAATCCTGACCCCATTGGCTCACGCAGTGGGCCTCGTCAATGGCCACGAGTGGCACGCCAATGCCGCCGCCTGCCGCAGCCTCCTGCGCAAAGGCCAAAAAGCGCGGCTCGAGCAGGCGCTCGGGCGCCACGTACATAAGCTGGTAGCGGCCCTCGCGCGCCCGCTTGAGCACGGTGTTTTGCTGGGCCGGGGTAAGGCTGGAGTTGAGATAGCTGGGTCGCGCACCAGCCGCGAGCAGCGCGCGGGTCTGGTCCTCCATAAGCGACAGCAACGGGCTCACCACAAAGGTGATGCCGGACAGCATGAGCGCGGGGACCTGATAGCAGATAGACTTGCCGGCGCCCGTGGGCATAACGCCCAGCGCATCGCGACCGGCAAGGATCGCATCGACCATGCGGTCCTGTCCCGGGCGAAACGAGGTGTAGCCAAAATAGGCGCCGAGCGTGTCGAGCGCCATCTGCTGCATGCTATCGGTCATAGTTTCCTAACGTCAGAATCATCTGTCGCCGATTATACGCCGCCACGCGGACCGGTGCCGCACGGCTGTCAGCCACGCTCATTCT
>CABSNK010000029.1 GCA_902479075.1 uncultured Collinsella sp. | reverse complement strand
AACTGCGGGAGCGAGCCATCAGCTCAATGTGTTCGGCTGAGATCGGAAATCAACCAAATGCTCGCCAGGGGGCGCGGACGGTGTAAATCGCTGCCGGAAGACAGCAAATCAAAAAGCGGAGAGCGGATTAATAAGCTGGGAAAACGCGTTAGCAAGACCGTTGTGGGCAACATTTGGCATGATGTCGCTTAGGCTTTTGGTCACGGGGCCGTGCGGTACCATAAACGTTAATGAACTTTGACGAACGACCCGCCGAGCTTGCCTCGGCGGGCTTTTGGCGTTGCAATGCCGGAGGAACAGCATGCTCATTCACCGTATAGCCGCGCAGCTCTACACTGCCGAGGCGCTGCAGACCGTCGAGACCGGGCTCGATTCTGGCGAGGACGTGACGCTGGCCGTATCTCAGTCGGGTCGAACGCTTATGGCCGCCGCCCAGTTTGCGCGCCGCCCGCGCCCTACGGTCTACATCGTGAGTGGCGAGGATGCAGCCGATCGCGCCGCGCGTAGCCTTGCCGCCTATGTGGGCCTGGCGCACGTGTGCCGCTTTCCCGAGCGCAAGGACTATCCTTGGCGCGAGCAGGCGCCCGACGACGCCGTGGTGGCCCAGCGCTGCGAGGCGCTCGGGCGTATCGTGCGCGGGGACAACTGCATCATGGTCGCCTCGGCTCGCGCGCTGCTGCGCTGCGTGCCGCCGGTCGAGAGCCGCTACTGGGAGTCCACTACTTTTGCGGTGGGCGAGGAGATTCCTTTTGACGAGGTGCCGCAGCGCCTGGTGGGCATGGGCTACACCAATGCCGGCGCCGCCGACGCGCCCGGCCTGTTCCGTGTGCACGGCGACACCGTCGAGGTGTTTCCGGCGCAGGAAAAGGCGCCCGTGCGTATTGAGTTCTTTGGCGACGAGATCGACCGCATCCGCCGCATGGTGAGTTCAACGGGCCAGACCATCGGCAACGAGGACAGCATCGAGATCTTCCCGTGCCGTGAGCTGGCGCTTACCGACGAGGCCGTTCACAACATGCATGTGGCGCTCTACCGCGCCAGCCAGGACGACAGCAAGTTGGCGGCGCTGCTCGAGATGGTGGATGCGCGCATCGTCACGCCTGAGCTCGACCGCTTTTTGCCGGTGATGTACGGCCAGACCGTGAGCCCGCTATCGCATGTGAGCGGCAAGGCGCTCGTGGTGCTGTCCGAGCCGCGCTCGCTGTTCGACGATTGCCTGCACGCCTACGAGGATATCGAGGCACGTGCCGGCGAGGCGGGTGTCGACCGCCTGGACGGTCTGTACGTGCGTGCCCAGCAACTCGACTTTGGTTCCCAGCAGCGCCTGAACTACGTGAGCCTCATCCGTGCCGGCGGTGCGGTGACGGCCGAGCTCAAGATTGAGCAGCCTGCCATCGCAGGCTCGGACAACCGTTTTATGACGCGCATCCAGGAGGTCGTGGGCAAGCGCTATGCCTGCGTGTTTGCCATTCCCGACCGCGGTGCGCGCGAGTCGATGGAACTCACCTTTGGCGACGAGGGCATTACCTTTGAGGAATCGCTGACCGCGGCGCCCGAAAACGCCGGCGCTATCGGCGAGCGCGTGCGCGTGGCAGCGGCGGATTCCGCCGACCGTGCCGCACGCCAGGAGGCCCATGCTTCCATTCGCGAGCGTAAGGCCGATGCGCTCAACGCCCGCTCGCTCGAGGCGGGCGCCGCGCAGGCTGCCGCCGGCGCCGCCGTGCCCACGATCTCGCGCGGGCGCGTGACCTTTGTGGACGCTGCCCTGCCGCAGGGCGTGGTGGTGCCCGACGCCAACCTGGCCGTGTTCTCGATCGCCGACCTCAACGCCCGCATGGACGCCAACCGCGCGCGCAGCCGCCGCAAGGTGGACATTACGCAGATCACCTTCCCGTTTAAGCCGGGCGACTACGTGGTGCACGCCACTCACGGCATCGCGCTCTTTAGCGAGATCGCGCGCCAAGAAGTGGGCGGCAAGGAGCGCGACTACTTTTTGCTGGAATATGCCGATGGCGACAAGCTCTACGTGCCGCTCGAGCAGGTCGACCGCATCACGCGCTATGTTGGCCCCGACGGCGACAAGCCGCGCCTGACCAGGCTCAACACCGCCGACTGGACGCGTGCCACCAACAAGGCGCGCAAGAACGCCAAAAAGCTGGCGTTTGACCTGGTTGACCTGTATACGCGCCGCTCGTCGATTACCGGTATCGCTTGTCCGCCCGATACGCCCGAGCAGATCGAGATGGAGGAGAGCTTCCCCTACGACGAGACACGCGACCAGCTGGAGGCTATCGCCGACATCAAGGCCGACATGGAGGCGCCCAAGCCCATGGACCGCCTGCTGTGCGGCGACGTGGGCTTTGGCAAGACCGAGGTCGCCCTGCGCGCGGCGTTTAAGTGCGTGGACTCCGGCCGCCAGGTCATGGTGCTCTGCCCCACGACCATTCTGGCCCAACAGCACTACGAGACATTCTTTGAGCGCTTTGCCCCGTTTGGCCTGGAGGTCGAGGTGCTCAGCCGCTTCCGTACCCCGGCGCAGCAAAAGCGCGCGCTCAAGGCGTTTGCCGAGGGCACGATTGATGTGCTCATCGGCACGCACCGCTTGCTTTCTGCCGATGTGAACCCCAAGAACCTGGGCATGGTGATCATCGACGAGGAGCAGCGCTTTGGTGTGCAGCACAAGGAGCAGCTCAAAAACCTGCGCGAGCAAATCGACGTGCTCACGCTCTCGGCAACGCCGATTCCGCGAACCATGCAAATGGCCACGAGTGGCGTGCGCGACATGAGCCTGATCACCACACCGCCGACCGGGCGTCGTCCCGTGATCGTGCACGTGGGGGAGTACGACCCCGACGTGGTGAGTGCGGCGATTCGCCTGGAGGTGGGCCGCGGCGGTCAGGTGTATTACGTGTCCAACCGCGTCAAGACCATCGACGACGCCGTGGCGCGCGTGCACGAGGCCGCGCCCGAGGCGCGCGTGGGCGTGGCGCACGGCAAGATGAGCCCGCGCGAGGTCGAGGACGTGATGATCGAGTTCGCGACCAAGAAGATCGACGTGCTTATCGCCACGACCATCGTGGAGAGCGGCATCGACAACGCAACGGCCAACACGCTGATCATCGAGGACTCGCAGCGCCTGGGTCTGGCGCAGCTCTACCAGCTCAAGGGCCGTGTGGGCCGTTCTGCCACGCAGGCATACGCGTACTTTATGTTCCCCGGCGAGCTGCCGCTCACCGAGGAGGCGACGGCGCGCCTGACCGCACTGTCCGAGTTCCAAGACCTGGGCAGCGGCATGCGCATTGCCATGCGCGACCTGGAGATTCGCGGCGCCGGCTCGCTTATGGGGGCCGAGCAGCACGGCAACCTGTCGAGCGTGGGCTTTGACCTGTTTACGCAGATGCTGGGCCAGGCTGTGGCCGAGGCGCGCGGCGATGACGACGCCGGCGTGGAAGCGGCGAGCGTGGGTATTAATCTGCCGGCCGACTACTTCTTGTCCGAGGAGTACCTGCCGGCGGTGGACCAGCGCGTGCTCGTGTACCGCAAGCTCGCAGCGGCCGAGGACCTGGAGAGCATCGACGAGGTGCAGGAAGAGACCGAGGCCGCGCATGGCGAGCTGCCGTTGGCGGGACTCAACCTGTTCAACCGCGCGCGCATCCGCATTCGCGGCGAGCGCCTAGGGCTCGAGAGCGTCACGCTCAGTGGCGGTCGCATCACGTTTTTGGGCGTCGACGTGCCCAAGAAGGTGGCCTTTGAGCTAAAGACTCGCTATGGCGCGGTGAACTTCCCCAAGAGCCGCAAGCTGTCGGTGCCCTACAAGGCGGGCGCCGGTGCGGGCAGCGGCCTGGGTCGCGGCCTCGATGCCAACGACGGCACCGGCCCGGTGGCCGCGGCGCTCATGCTGCTGCAGCAGTTGGGTGCGAGCGACGACGACTAACGGGTCGACGCTGCAAACGCCCCATTTGGGCACTCTGGCCCCATCGAAAGGAAAGCATGTTCGGATACATCTATAAGAAAGATGTCGCCATTATCGCGGCCGTCCTGTGCCTTTGTCTGCTCACGGGCTCGTTTTTCGATTATCAGATCTCGAGTGCGCTGTTCAACACCGGCAGCATGTACGGCCGCTTTATCGAGGCCGCCGGCGAGCTGCCGTTCGAGCTGACGGCAAGCGTCGCAGGCGTCATACTCGTGCGCGCGGTGGGTCCCGATTCCAGAGGGAGCAAATGGCTCGCCGTGCTCGGCATCCTCGTCAACATTGGCCTGGCCGGCTACGAGATCGTTTCGTCCCTGCGGGTTGGCGGCAAACTCATCGCGGTTCAGTTGGTGCTGACGTTTGCGCTGGTCATCGCCGCTAACCTTGTCGTCTATCGCCTCACGCGCACGACCGAGCCCGACGAGCTCACGCGCTGGGCGTTGATGGTACTTGCCGTGTGGGTCGCTCAGGCCATTATCCTCAACGTGGTCGTCAAGCCGCTGTGGTCGCGCCCACGCATGCGCGTGATTGAGGTGACGCAGGGGCTCGATTTTCAGCCGTGGTGGGTGATCGGCAACCCCGACAAGTGGGCCTTTATTGCCGCCGGCGTGATCAAGGACGGCTTTAAGTCGTTTGCGAGCGGACACACGGCGCACGCGGCGATCGGCCTTATGCTCGCAGGGCTTCCCGCGGCGGCCTTTAAGGAAAAACCTTCGCGTCGCCGGGCGGTCTTTTGGACGGCGGCTGTGGTCTCGGCACTCGTCGCCTTTGGTCGTATCGTGATTGGAGCTCACTTTTTGAGTGATGTGAGCTGCGGCTTTGCCCTGGTGCTGGCGCTTGAGTGTCTTGCCGCGCGCATTGCCTATCCCAACGGCGTACAATAGCCCCGTTTGAATCATCGGGCCCGTGCCCGGCTAGAGAGGATTGCCATGCTCGCGTTTAACAACGACTATTCCCACGGCGCACATCCGGCAGTGCTGCAGGCGCTCGTCGACACCAATATGGAGCCGCAGCCCGGCTATGGTACCGATGCACACACCGAGCGTGCCAAGCAGCTTATCCGCGAGGCCTGCCAGGCCCCCGATGCCGACGTGTTTTTTCTGGTGGGCGGCACGCAGACCAACGCGACGGTGATCGACATGCTGCTCGCGCCGTACGAGGTCGTCGTTGCTGCCGAGACTGGCCACGTCGCCTGCCACGAGGCGGGCGCTATCGAGTTTGGCGGCCACAAGGTGCTCACCATTCCCGGCTACGAGGGCAAGATGCACGCCGAGGACCTCGAGAACTATATCCAGGTGTTCTACGAAAACGAGAGCTACGAGCACACGGTGTTCCCGGGTGCCGTGTACGTGAGCCTATCGACCGAGTACGGCACGCTGTACTCCAAGGCTGAGCTCGCGGCGATTCACGCGGTGTGCCAGAAGCGCGAGATTCCGCTGTTTGTGGATGGCGCTCGCCTGGCCTATGCGCTGGCGGCCGATGAGTGCGACATTACCCTGCCCGAGCTGGCGCAGCTGTGCGACGTGTTCTACATCGGCGGCACCAAGTGCGGCGCGCTCTGCGGCGAGGCCGTGGTGTTCTGCGGCATGCACGCCCCGGCGCACCCCATTCCGCGTATTAAGCAGCACGGCGCGCTGCTTGCCAAGGGCCGCCTGACGGGTGTGCAGTTCGAGGCCCTTTTTACCGATGGTCTGTATTTTGAGATTGGTCGCCAGGCGATTGAGACCGCTCAGGCGCTGCGTCGCGTGCTGCACAAGCGCGGCTACCGGTTCTTCTTGGAGACGCCGACCAACCAGCAGTTCGTGATTCTGCCCAACGAGGACATGGCCCGCATTCGCGAGCATGCGGCGATCGAGTACTGGGAAAAGTACGACGATACCCACACGGTGGTGCGTTTTTGCACCAGCTGGGCCACGACGCAGGAGGACATCGACGCGTTGGCGGCTGTCCTGTAGCCTGATGTAATGATAAGGGGCCGCCCTGCGCCTGGGCTTGGCGCAGGGCGGCCTTTGCTTTTGGGGGAGAAGGGTTGTATGACCGAGATGTCCGAGCCGACGATTCGCCTGGCGACGCCCGAAGACGCGCCGGCGTTGCTTGCCATCTATGAGCCGTATGTGCGCCAGACGGCGATTACCTGCGAATACGAGGTGCCGAGCGTTGAGGAGTTCGCCGGGCGTATCGAACGCACGCTCAAGCGCTATCCGTATCTGGTGATGGAGCTGGGCGGGCGTCCGGTAGGCTATGCCTATGTGAGTCCGCTCAACAGCCGCGAGGCATACGACTGGTCGGTCGAGACGTCGATCTACCTGGCGCGCGACGTGCGCCACGGCGGGTTGGGCCGCAAGCTGCACGATGCGCTCAAGCAGTGTCTGATCGCGATGGGCATCACCAACATGTGCGCGCTCATTGCCGTGCCGCACGACAAGGACGACGAATATCTGACGCACAACAGCCAGGATTTCCATGCCCATATGGGGTATCGCCTGGTCGGCGCTTTTGATCGCTGCGCCCAAAAGTTCGGCCGCTGGTACGACATGTGCTGGATGGAGTTGGTCCTAGCCGAGCGCGTCCCTAACCAACCTAAGCCAACCTGGTTCCCCGACCTCCCCAAACCTACCATTTAGGGACAGGTTTATTTTGGCAGGTTTTATCTGGGCAAACGTTGTAAGCCGCCGCGGAGGATACGGATACCTTCGCGGCGGCTTTTGTTTTGGGTGTGTATGACCAAGGCGATTGACCTGCGGATGTAGCAAAACCCCAGATAAAACCGACCAAACTAAACCTGTCCCTTTTTGGCAGGTTAGCCGATGGGCTCGGTGTATTTGGCTCGATCGGTGCGTTGGATGCGCTTGGAGACATGGAGCGGGCGGCCGTCGGTGTCGTAGACGTAGTCGGTGATCAGGATCAGCGCCTGCCCGCGCTCAACGTTGAGCAAAAACGCCTCGTTTTGCGAGGCATAGCACACCTCAAAGGTCTTGTGCCCCTGTGCCGGCGCGCGATGGAATTCCTGGCGCAGCGTGGCGTAGAGTGAACCGTTGATATCGCGATCGATGAGTGCTTCAAAGCTCGGTGGTAGATAGGTGGTCTCCAGGCACAGTGGCGCATCGTCCAGATAACGCAGGCGGACAAGTTTGACGAGCTTGCTGCCCACGGCGGCATCAAAGAACTTAGCTATGCTGCCGCCCGCCTTGGTAAAGCCCGAGTCCACCGTGCGCGTGGTGGGCTTCATGCCCTGACCCTGGACCTGCGCCGTATAGCTCGAAAACACCAGGTTGTTCTCGTGGAGCGCCGGCGTGTCGGCCACAAAGGCGCCGCGCCCGCGCTCGGTGCGCACCAGGCCCTCATCAACGAGCACCTTAAGGGCATGGCGTACGGTGCTGCGCGACAGCCCCGATTCGTCCATGAGCTCCATCTCGGACGGCAGCTTGTCTTCGCGCGCGTAGACGCCGGAGGCGATGCGGTCGCGCAGCATGCCCGCCAAGCGCTCGTATTGGGCCAGTTTCTTTTTGGATGAGACGCTCATATTGCCAACCTGTATCTAACTTGTATGCATATCTAATAAAGCATGTATTCAATACAACAAGAAAACCGCTGGTAGTCAATTATCAAAACCGCATCAGCAAAATTTCTAAGACAAATATAGCATACAACTAGTCGACATAACCAAAACATGTATGTAACTTGTATGCCTGTGATGAGCATCAAACGAGAAGAAAGGCTGATGCACGATGACTACTCAGGAACAGGTTAAGGACGTCGTCTCCCAGGTTTTGGCTGACAAGGCTGACAAGGGCGGCATCAAGCGCGTCGTGTGGATTGGCGCCGGCGGATCCAACGGCGGCAACTATCCTGCCCAGTACTTTATGGAGCACGAGGCCACGCAGGTCGTGAGCTCCAGCTACACCAGCAACGAGTTCGTGCACGCCACCCCGGCCTACGTCAACGAGAACACCCTGGCCGTCGTCGTGTCCATGCGCGGCACCAAGGAGACCATCGTCGCCGCCCAGGTCGCCAAGGACCACGGCGCCAGCACCATCGCAATCTATGTTGACGAGTCCGGCCTCACCGAGGTCTGCGACTACAAGATCCAGTATGACAGCCTGGCCGTCGACGAGTCCTGCATGGGCCGCACCAACTCCGCCGTCGTGACCATGATCGCCATGGAGCTTACGCAGCAGACCGAGGGCTATGCCGAGTACGAGACCGCTATGGCCGCCTTCGACTTGGTCGACCCCATCTATCGCAAGGCCGTCGAGTACACCCGTCCGCTCGCTGCCAAGTGGGCCGAGCAGAACGCCGACAAGCCCTGCATCAACGTGATGGCTCAGGGTCCGCTCTTTGGTGCCGCTTACGTCTTTAGCATCTGCAACGTGCAGGAGATGCTGCAGATCGACTCCTGCACCATCAACACCTGCGACTTCTTCCACGGTCCTTTCGAGATCCTGGACAAGCGCACCTCGCTGTTCCAGCTCATCAGCGTCGGCCGCAGCCGCTGCAACGACGAGCGCGGCATCCGCTTCGTCAACCAGTACGGTGGCGAGCGCGTCTATCAGCTCGACGCCAAGGAGCTCGGCCTCAACGACATCAAGGACAGCGTGAGCGAGTACTTCAACCACTTGATCTTTGCGCCGATCCTCAACAACGTGTACATGCGTGCGCTTTCTGCCGTCACCCACAAGGACTACATGACGCGCCGCTACATGTGGAAGCTGGACTACTAAGGGGATAGAGCGGCCTAACAGCTCGATGTCCTCCGCTCGCCGATTTGTGTCTTGAAAAATGTATATAACGACTATAACGTAGTATGAAACATATTGGAAACAATACCGAGGAGGCTGCGTTGAAGAAAAGCAATCTGGGCTATGTGCTGGTGCTGATCGCCGCGCTTATGTGGGGCAGCATCGGAATCTTTGTAAACGGCATTGCGGCCATGGGCGTTTCGTCTCAGAGCATGGCGGCCTTTCGCTTGTTGGTCGGAGCGCTTATCTTGGCGCCGGTCCTGATGTTTATGGGCTGCCGTCCGGGTGAGGGGTCTACCGTGGCTCAGGGTCCCCTGACGCTATTCAAGGCAAGCCCCAAAGAGCTCGTCCCCTGCGCGCTTGTCGGTATCGTCGGTTTAGCCGCCGCCAACACCTGCTATTACGAGTGCATGCGCGAGGTGGGTATGTCTACGGCCTCGGTGCTGCTCTACACCTCGCCGGTGTTTGGCGTCATGCTCGGCCGCGTGCTTTATCGCGAGGACGTGACCCCCAACAAGCTCGTTGCCATTGTCTTTAACATCGTTGGCTGCGTGCTTGCGGTGACCAATGGCGACCTTTCCGGTTTTCATTTTTCGGTTTGGGGCGTCACGTCGGGCGTGATTGCAGGCCTTTGTGGTGCGTCGCTCGCGGTGTTTAGCCGGATAGCAACCAAGACGGTCCACCCGCTGGCTGTCACGTTTTGGGGCTTTGTTTTTGGCGGTGCGGTTATGGCGGCTATCGCGGCTCCGTGGCCGGATGTCGCCGCGGCAATGTCGCCACAGCTGCTGCTGCTGTTCCTTGGCTTTGGACTCATCCCCACAGCCGTGGCTTACATCTTATATATGCAGGGTCTGTCCATGGGGCTCGAGACATCGAAAGTTCCCGTCGTAATGTCTTTCGAGACGGTCGTCACCGTACTGGTGGGCATTGGTGTCTATGCCGAGCCCGCCGGCGTGATCAAAGTCCTGGGCATCGTGCTGGTGCTCGCGTCCATCCTGATTATGAACACCGACTTCTCCAAGCTGCGCAACAGTGTGTTTGTCGGTCATGTTGTTGAGAGCATGACCTTTAAGCCCAACGCGTGGTGGACCGAAAAATCTCAGGACATGGATCTGTTTAAGGAGCGCACGGGCATTGCGCTGGAGCTCACCGTGCAGGAAAGCCCCTGGTACTTCGTGCGATAAGGGATAAGCGGGGCGCTTGATCGGGCACCGCCAAGCCAGCGTCGACCTGTCCTGCGCCAACGTTTCGATTGCGTTAAACCCGTCAACGGTCGATTTTCACCCGCGAACGGTCTTTATACTAATTAACAATATCCGCAACGTATAAGACGTTATAATGACCATAACGAAAAGGAGGAGGCAAGATGAATCAGATCATTCTCGCATCTCATGGCGGCCTGGCCGCAGGCGCCAAAGACACGCTCGAGATGGTTCTCGGCGACGTGTCGAACGTCCACGTCGTGTCGCTTGCTCGTGACGACAAGGAGCCCATCACCAATAAGGTGGACGCCATGATCGCCACGTTCAACACGGACGACACCGTCTATGTGCTGACCGATATGCTCGGCAGCTCGGTCAACAACAACATGGTCGAGCTTTCCAAGAACGGCACGAAGTTCACGGTTGTCAGCGGTTTCAACATTCCGCTGGCACTGACGCTCGCTATGAGCCCCGTCCCCGTCAAGGGCGCCGAGCTCGCGGCCCTCATCAACGAGGCCCGCACCGGCCTGACCAACCCCAACGCACCGGTCGAGGCTGCCGCGGCTCCCGCCAAGAAGGCCAAGGCGCCCCGTCACAGCTCCGGTCCCGCCAAGATCGTCCTCGCACGTCTCGACTACCGTCTGCTGCACGGCCAGGTCGTCTTTACCTGGACCACCAAGGTTCAGGCCGAGCGCATCATCGTCGTCGACAACGCTGCCGCCAACGATGACATCAAGAAGGGCGCTCTTAAGCTGGCCAAGCCCCAGGGCGTTCGCCTGAACGTCTTCACCGTCGAGCGTGCCCTCGCCAAGATGGACAAGCTCAACACCCTCGGCGAGCGCGTCATGTTCGTCTTTGGCAACACCGCCGAGATGCTGCAGTTTTGCCAGGGCTACAAGCTCGACGCCATCAACCTGGGCGCCACCGCCAACCACGACGGTGCCGATCAGGTCGGCGGCAAGGACAGCTCCGTCTTCCTCGACGCCACCCAGAAGGCCGACGTCAACCAGCTGCTCGACATGGGCATCAAGCTCTATGTTCAGCAGACCCCTACGTATCAGAGCGTCGACATCGACGCCAAGCTGTAATCAACCAGGCTTTTGCCTGACTGAAAGGAGAAGGGTATGAATACGTTCATCAGTGCGGTGCTCGTCGGCCTCGTCGGCGTGTTCTGCATGTGGGACTCTCGCCTGCTCGGTCGTCTTAACTTCGAGCAGCCCCTCGTTGGCGCTACGCTCGTCGGTCTGCTGCTGGGCGATGTGCCCACCGGCCTTGCCGTCGGTGCCGCCGTCGAGCTCGTGTCCATGGGCCTGGTGCAGGTCGGCGCCGCCGTTCCGCCCGATATGGTCCTGGGCGGCATCGTGGCCGCTGCCTTTGCGTGCCTGACCGATGCTTCCGCCGAGACCGCCATGACGATCGCCATCCCGGTCGCCGTCCTGGGTCAGCTCCTCGGCATCGTGTTCCGTTCCATCATCGCCGCCCTCACCCATGTGGCAGATAGCGCGATCGATAACGGAAAGTTCAAGACCGCCTACCGTATGCACATCTGCGCCGGCTCCGGTCTGTACGCCGTCATGTACTTCCTGCCGATCTTCCTCGCCGTCTTTGTTGGCACCGACCTGGTTCAGGCCATCGTCAACATGGTTCCCGAGTGGCTGTCCACTGGTCTGAACGTTTCGACCAAGATCATGACCGCCTACGGCTTGGCCCTGCTGCTCACCATGATGATCAAGAAGGGTATGACTCCGTTCCTGTTCATCGGTTTCCTGCTCGCCGCTTACCTCAACCTGTCCGTCATCGCGGTCGCTCTGATCGGTGTGTGCCTGGCTGTCGTCTTCATGGGCTTCAAGTTCAACGGTTCCCATGCAGCCGCCGGTGTCGATTCCGACTACGATCCGCTCGAAGACGACGAAGACTAAGGAGGAACACACTATGGCAACCGCAACCAAGGACGTGTCCCTGAACAAGAAGGTCAGCCAGTTCTTCTGGCGCTCCTGGGCCATCCAGGCCTCTTGGAACTACGAGCGTCAGATGAACATGGGCTTCCTCTACGGCATGGTTCCCACGCTCGATCGCCTCTATCCGGATGAGTCCGACCCCAAGCAGCTCGCTGCTAAGAAAGAGGCTTACCACCGTCATATGGCGTTCTACAACTGCACCCCGCAGACGAGCGCTTTCATCCTGGGCCTCTCCGCCTCCATGGAGGAGGAGTACGCCAAGGATCCCGAGAACTTCGATCCCGATTCGATCAACGCGGTTAAGACCTCCCTCATGGGTCCGCTTTCCGGTATTGGTGACTCCTTCTTCCAGGGCACCATCCGCGTTATCGCCTTTGGCCTGGGCGTTCAGCTGGCTCAGCAGGGCTCCATCATGGGCCCGATCCTGGCCATGCTCATCTCCATCGTCCCCTCTGTGCTGATCACTTGGTTCGCAGCCAAGATGGGCTATCAGGGCGGCCACGAGTACCTGAGCAAGCTTCAGGGCGGCGACCTCATGGAGAAGCTCATGTATGTCTGCGGCATCGTGGGTCTTATGTCCGTGGGCGGCATGATCGCCACGCTGATCGGCGCCACCACCCCGCTGCAGTTCGCTGAGGGCACCGTCGTTATCCAGGACATCTTGGACGGCATGATGCCCCAGATGATTTCCCTTGGCCTCACCGGCCTTATGTACTGGCTCATCAAGAAGAACGTCAACACCGGTTGGCTTCTCGTGATCGCCATTGTGGGCGGCATCGCCCTCTCCGCGGCCGGCATCCTGGCCTAGTCGCGACCAAGCGTCTAACCGCTTTCCCCCGGGGGCCTGCCTGGCATCCCATACCCCAGGCAGGCTTCCATCCCCAAAATGCGACAATGGGACAGTCCCTTTGTCGCATCCTTAACGGGCCGGCGACTCGGTCCAAACCACGGTAACCCTGCGAGCGCCCGGCAATGTGGCGCCGCAAAAATCGAAAGGAATGTGTCAGATGTACGAGATCGACCTTAACCTCCCTAAGCAGATCGTCGCTGACGTCCTGTCCAACCACGAGATCCACAGCGTCGCCTTCGTCGGCTGCGGTGCTTCCATGTCCGACCTTTACCCCGCCAAGTACTTCCTGGCCAACAACACGGACAAGCTGAACGTTCAGATCTTCACTGCTAACGAGTTCAACTACGACACGCCTTCCTGGGTCAACGAGCACACCTTCGTGATCACCTGCTCCCTCGGTGGCTCCACGCCCGAGACCGTCGAGGCCAACAAGACCGCCAAGAAGCACAACTGCCCGGTCGTCTCCCTCACCAACAAGGCTGGCTCCGCTCTGACCGTCGACGCTGACTACGTCATCGTTCACGGCTTCCATGCCAACTTCGCTGCCAAGTGCGAGAAGCCCGGCTACGCCATCGCTCTTGCTGTCGAGATCCTTCAGCAGACCGAGGGTTATGACCACTACGAGGACATGATCACCGGCCTCACCAACGTCTTCGAGCTCTGCGAGAACGCCGCTCAGTCCTGCAAGAAGCTCGCCAAGAAGTTCGCCGAGGACTTCAAGGACGACAAGATGATCTACTTCATGGCTTCCGGTGCCTCCGAGAAGATGGCTTATTCTCACGCCGCCTTCCTGTTCACCGAGATGCAGTGGATCGACGCCGCCGCCTACAACACCGGCGAGTACTTCCACGGCCCGTTCGAGGTTTCCACCGAGGGTAAGCCCTACGTCTTCTTCATGTCCGATGGCGCTACCCGTCCGATGGACGCCCGCGCCCTCACCTTCCTTAAGCGCATGGGCGCCAAGGTCGCTCTGATCGACTCCAAGGACTACGGCCTGGCTGACGCTGTGCCCGCGAGCGTCGTCACCTACTTCAACCCGCTGCTGCACCTCGCCGTTATGCGCGAGTACGGCAACCAGATCGCCGAGGCCCGTCAGCACCCGCTGACCATGCGTCGCTACATGTGGAAGCTTTCCTACTAATCACAAGTAAGTAGACCTTACGGGCTGATTGAGAGGGGATGGGGTTTGCGCCCCGTCCCCTTTTTGCTTTGGGGAGGGCGAATCCGTCGCGTCGCAAAACCCCAGATAAAACCTACCAAAATAAACCTGTCCCTTTTTGGCAGGTGGGAGGAGATGCGTATGATCAAGGCAGTGCTGTTTGATATGGACGGCGTGCTGGTCGATACCGAGTGGTTCTACAACCGTCGTCGCGTGGCGTTTATGGAAGAGAAGGGGTTCCACTTTGACGAGATCCCCGATCTTTCGGGGTCTAACGAGCCGGCCATTTGGGAGGCGCTGGTGCCCGACGATGTTGAGCTGCGCGAGCGCCTGCGCGTGGAGTACAAGCAGGTCTACAGCCCGGAACATCCCGTTCCGTATGCCGAGCTGCTCAACGAGCAGACGGAGCCGGTGATGCGCGAGCTGCACGAGCGCGGTGTGAAGTGTGCCATCGCGAGCTCGTCCTATCGCGAGCTGATCGACGAACTGGTAGAGATTGCCGGTATCGCCGACGTGCTGGACTACACCATCAGCGGCCACGAGTGCAGTGCGTTTAAGCCCGACCCCGAAATCTACGTGCGTGCCATGGAGGCGCTGGGGGTGGAGCCTGCCGAGTGCTTGGTTATCGAGGATTCGCCTTTAGGCATCGAGGCCGGCAAACGTTCCGGCGCCCGCGTCCTGGCGCTGCGTCCGCACGAGGGCGTTAACCTCGATCAATCGCGAGCCGATGCCGTTATCGATAATCTGACCGACATTTTGGCCGCTTTGTAGTGTCAATCCGCCGCGTGAAGCACGGGTTCAAACGTTTTTTGCGGTGGATTGGCTCAATTTGGTTTCTATTTTGACCCGTTTGGCTTCGATTCGGGCTAAGTGAGTAGACTTTTTGGCGCAGGCCGAGCACAATGCATATCTTCCTTTGTAAAACCGCAGGTCACAGGGGTGGCGGTTTTGGGTGTGCTCGACAGATCGTAAAAAGTCTACTCACTTGTAATTTGGGCCTTTGGTCGTGGGGTAGCTGGTCCCGCTTTGGTTGTCGAGGGAGGGTGAATTGAAGCGCCCCCGCATGCTCCGTGCTACAATCGCCGACATGCCTCACAACCAGATTTGCCTTCGAAAGGAGCCCGCGTGGCGAACGCCATCGATCAGCTCACGGACCGCGTGCTCGTGCTCGGCCGCCTTACCATCGTCCGCCGCGCCATTACTGCCGTGGCGGTCACGATTTCCGCCGTTCTCCAGACATTTCTGATCCAGGCGTTCATCCAGCCCGCCGACCTGCTTCCGAGCGGTCTTACCGGCGTCGCGGTCCTGCTCGATCGCGTTACCTCGCTCGGCGGCGTTCACGTCGACATCTCGCTCGGTATGCTCGCGCTCAACATTCCCGTGGCGCTCCTATGCTGGAGCGGCATTAGCAAGCGCTTCGTCATCTTCTCGATGATGCAGGTCGTGCTCTCGTCGC
>CABSNK010000028.1 GCA_902479075.1 uncultured Collinsella sp. | reverse complement strand
CCAACGTGCTCGTGTTCCCCGACCTCGAGGCCGGCAACATCGGCTACAAGCTGGTCCAGCGCTTCGCCGGCGCTGACGCCTACGGCCCCATCCTGCAGGGCATCGCCAAGCCGGTCAACGACCTGTCGCGCGGCTGCTCTGCCGACGACATCGTGGGTGTCGTGGCCATCACCGCCGTCCAGGCTCAGATGGCTGAGTAGCGGACGCACTCCCCCGAAGGCCGTACGGGCTAACCCCTGAAAACGTCCTCGACCAATGAAACGCCCCCGTTCTGCTCCTTCGGAGCTACGAACGGGGGCGTTTCTGGTCTGCGGAGTGTTTTCAGGGGTTAGTCCGTACGGCCTTCTACAACTACGTAGTAATCAGGGTATCTGGGGTGGGCGGCGGCTTGACTACGAGCTGGGGCTAAGGATCTGAACGAATGGGTGCCGTTGCCGGAAGCGCAGGCGTTGCCGGCGATGATCACTTTGGGACTGGAATTTCCGTATGCTAGTGAAAAGGCCTCCGGAGCTGTTGCTCTGGAGGCCTTTCGTTTACATGCAAACGGGTGCGTTAGTTGTTCTTGGTCAGGCGTTCGACGTCGTGGGCGATCATGTATTCCTCGTCGGTGGGGATGACCATGACCGTGACGGCGGAACCGGCGGCACTGATGACCTGCGGACCGTTGCCCACAGCCTCGCGGTTCTTGTTGTTGTCGATGCGCACGCCCAGCCACTCAAAGCAGTCGCAGAAGGCCTTACGGATCGACCAGTCATTCTCGCCGATGCCGGCAGTAAAGGTGATGGTATCCACGCCCGCCATAGAAGCGATCATGGAGCCGGCCTGCTGCATAGCCTTGTAGGCGAACATATCGAAGGCGAGCAGGCAGTGCTCATCTCCCTCGGAAGCGCGCGTACGGATATCGCGGGCGTCATTGGAGATACCCGAGATGGCAAGCAGACCGGACTGCTTGTTCATCATGTCATCGACTTCCTGGTAGCTGTAGCCGCCCTCGCGCTGCAGGTAGCACACGGTAGCCGGGTCGATGGAGCCGCAGCGGGTTCCCATCATCAGGCCGTCGAGCGGTGTGAGACCCATCGTGGTGTCGCGGCACACGCCGTCCTCGATGGCGGCGAGCGAAGCGCCGTTGCCCAGATGGCACGAAAGCAGACGGTGGCAGCACGAGCCCAGGATCTCCTTGGCCATCATCCACTCGTAGCGGTGGCTCGTACCGTGGGCGCCGTACTTGCGCACGTGGTACTTGTCGCACACGTCCTTGGGCAGGGCGTAGGTGTAGGCAACCTCGGGCATGGTCATGTGGAACGAGGTGTCGAAGACGGCCACGTTGGGCAGCTCCGGATACTTCTCGCGGCAATACTCAATCGCCGCGGCCTCGCCGTAGTTGTGCAGCGGGGCGAGCGGGGCCACCTCAAGGATCTTAGCCATGACCTCATCGTCAACGACCGCGGAATCATCGAAGTGCCAGCCGCCCTGAACGATGCGATGCCCAATGCCATCAATCGTAAAGTCGGTCTTCTCGAGCTCCTCGAGCACGCGAGCGATAGCAGAGCGATGATCGGGGAAGGGAACCTCCTCGGTCTGTTTGGCGCCACCGTTCTCGGAGTGGCCAAAGATACCCATGTCCGAGCCGATACGTTCGCAGTTGCCCTTGGCGAAAACCTCGCGGGTATCGGTATCCAGAAGCTGATATTTAAGGCTTGAGCTGCCGGCGTTGACAACAAGTACGTTCATGAGACTCCTTTGCAGTGCAATGCGGTCGAAGCAGACCCCTTTAGACGACCGCATTTTAATAAGAAGTTATCATATTTTGATAAATAGCTATCAGTATATCGCTCAACGAGCGCAAAAGAGGGGCTGAACGGCACTTGGTCGTCCAGCCCCTCCCCTCTTGCAATTACTTGCCGTTGACGATGCGCTCGACGTCAGAAGCGATCATGAACTCCTCGTCCGTGGGGATGACGAAGATCTTGACCTTGGAATCCTTGGCAGACAGGCACCAAGCGCCATCGCCACGCAGGGCGTTACGAGCATGGTCCATCTTGACGCCCATAAAGGCCAGACGGTCGGCAACGCCGGCGCGAACGGCCGGAGCGTGCTCACCGATGCCGGCGGTGAAGACCAGCGTGTCCATGCCACACATGGAAGTGGCCATCTCGGCAGCCTTGGCGGCAATCTTGTAGACGAACATGTCGAAGGCGAGCTGAGCCTCGGGGTCGCCAGCAGCGGCGAGCTCCTCGACATTGCGGCAGTCGTTGGTCTTGCCACCGGTCACAGCCAAAAGGCCGGACTTCTTGTTCATCATCTCGTCGACCTCGTCGAAGGTGTAGCCGCCCTCGCGCTGCAGGTAGCACACGGTAGCCGGGTCGATGGAGCCGCAGCGGGTGCCCATCATGACGCCATCGAGCGGGGTGAGACCCATGGTGGTGTCCATGCACTTGCCGTCCTCGATGGCGCACAGGGAAGCGCCGGAGCCGATATGGCACACAACGACCTTGCGGGCCTCGCCGTTGGTCATCTCGGCGACCTTCTTGGAGATGTAACGGTAGCTGGTGCCGTGGGCGCCGTACTTACGGATGTGCAGCTTGTCGCAAACATCCTTGGGAAGGGCGTAAGTCTTGGCGACCTCGGGCATGTTGAAGTGGAAAGCGGTGTCGTAGACCGTAACGTTGGGCAGATCGGGATACTGCTCCAGGCAGTACTCGATAACGTTGGCCTCGGGGTTGTTGTGCAGCGGGGCGAGCGGGGCGACCTCACGGATCTTGGCGAGAACGTCCTCGTCGACAAGGGAGGAATCGCCAAAGTACCAGCCGCCTTGAACGATACGGTGGCCAATGCCCTCGATCTTGACGCCGTTGGCCTCGAGATCCTTCAGGACGGCCTCGATGGCGACCTTGTGGTCGGGGAACTCAATGTTCTCGGTCACCTTCTTGGAACCGTTGGCAGCGTGGGTGAAGGTACCGCCGGTAAAGCAGACGCGCTCGCAGGAGCCCTTTGCGGACACCTTGTGGGACTTGGTATCGATGACCTGATACTTAAGGGTCGAAGATCCTGCGTTGACGACCAGAACGTTCATGTGTCTCCCTACTAACAGGCGGTGTGGCGCCGCCAGGTTACATACGTTTCAATAATAAACCCAAACGCCCTCGCGCTCGGGTTTATTGCGTTGATATATAAGTTATCGGTGCCTAAATACTCATGGCCTTTGACTTGTAAGACCAAATAGCGCGGGGATATATACCAGGGAAGAAATCCCGAGCGCAACAAGCAATACGACTCGAATGCCCGCAACGCTGCTCAACGCAGCGTTGAGCAGATAGAAAAGAACGGCACCCACCGCCACCATCTGGCTTTGAACCGAAATCAGCGAACAGCGCATCGATGAATCGGCAGCATTTTGGAAAACTGAGTATTTGATTGGGGCAAACAACGAGTACGCAACCGTCTGCAGCACATAGAACGCGGGCAGCAAATTAGCCGGAGTAAGAGGAATCAAAAACAAAGCTGTCAATACTAAGCGAATGATGCCGCAAATACGCGCAAAACGGCCCTTGTCGACACGAGCAATCACACTGGGCACAATAAACCCTATGGAGGCGGAGGCAAGGAGCTGGACCGCAATGGTCACGCCCGAAGCGACGGCATTCATTCCGCGGTCTGCAAGCAACAGTGAGAAGAAGTCTTCTAGAGCGACGAAGGCAAATGCCTGAGAACAGTCCATGATGAACGCTGACCGAAGAATGCCATTACCCGCAATAGCGGCACCGATCATCCTCGGGCTCATTCCATGCCCAGGTGTCACCGCAGCGCTCTCTCTTCTCGCCTCAGGAATACAGACAACGACAACCAATGTCAGCACCATTGTGATGATATCGACCGAAAGCCCAATGAGATACTCGCCAGCGGACGAAATGAAACCGCCCACACAAGCGGAGAGGGCATAAGAGGCATAGAAAACAAATCGCTCAACGACATTAAGTCTTACGAGCTGGTCCTGAGAGACGCTGTCAATGTAAATCGCTTCTATGGATCCACTCATACATGCAACGGCAAAACCTTTGAGAGCAAACGCACCGATTAAAAGCAGAGGAGATCGGACGAGAAGCAGGGCGGCGTAGTACCCAAGCATTCCCACAATGCCAACGAGACCGCTCACCTTTCGTCCAAACCTATCAGCAATATAGCCAGTGGGAACTTCAAGGATGAACTTGCTCACTTGATATGCAATCATCATGCTAGAAATCGCCACCATCGAGAATCCGACGAATTCAAGGTAAACCGTCAGAAAATACAAAATGGTGCTGAAGTTCGACAGAAAAACGAACGTCATATAAAGCAAAACCGTACGGTTTTTCATGCTCCGCCCTCCAAGAGTCAGCAATCTAAATCGGAATCTTGGAAAAGCATGAGGGCAAAGCTGTCAGCTATGTGTTGCAAGGCGTCAATAATCACTTGACGTCTCGAAGCCAATTAATTTCGCGAAGCAAGATGACGCAATAGGTGCAGAAAAACCGTCTGGTGTCGATCAGTCCAGGAATTTTGCCGATAGCAAAAGTAGATAGGCAAGGTTACATCACGCGAGCCTTCAATGGAGCACTCACTCACTTCTGATCCATCCGATGCGAGAGAGGACCCGGACAAACTCAATATCAATCCCCCGGCTTGAAGAAACTCAGCCTGCGCCCTGCTTCCGTATTCGACGTCGCGGAAGCGGAAATTAACCAGCTGAGCTTCGGGGCATTGATTGATTGCATTGAGACAGGGCGACAAATTAATGGGAACAGCTAACCTGCCGCCCAGTAACTCACGAACGGTCATAGCACCCACAGATTGATGACCCGTTGGGCACGAAAGAACCTTGAGCTCCTTTTCACCCAAGTATTTCGAAGAAAGGACACTGTCCCTTGGTTCCTCAAATGAGATGGCCGCATCCGAAATGCCAAGCACAAGTGATTCAAAGCATGTAGCCGTTGGCTGATGCCACACATCAAGGTGAATATGAGGGTGCGAGCTTTCAAACGAGTCATACCAGTTTTCGGCAAAAAGTCGCCCCCGCCCATGAAGGCAGGGGGCGTAAAGACGAAAGTGGCCGTCGGGCGAGACGCCGTCGTCCCTCGATTGAGCGTACTTTTTGAGATCGTCGACTTGTGCCAGGATCACGCGTGCACGACGCGCAAATTCTCTGCCCGCCGGAGACAAAACAGCCTCCCCCGTCGATCGGTTGAGCAAAACGATCTGATACTCAGATTCCAACTTTTTGATTGCCGACGAAACAGCCTGCGGACTCACATGAACGGCGCGAGCTGCTTTGCGCACGCCGCCATAGTTCGCTACCGCTTGAAGGTATTCGAGTTGAGAAAGCTGCATAGATTACTCCAAAGGCAGCCAAGTCGACGGACTACGCGCCCTCAGATGAGGTTCTCGCCCAGGTTTTTGCCGCCGAGGACGTGCATGTGGAAGTGCATGACGGTCTGGCCGGCGTTGACGCCCTTGTTGGAGATGACGCGGAAACCGTCCTCCAAGCCCTTGGCCTTGGCAACCTCATGGATGGCGTGGGCCATGGCGCCCATGGTCTCGGCCGGCACGTTGTCGGCGATGTCGCTGTAGTGCTTCTTGGGGATCACGAGCGTGTGGACCGGCGCCTGGGGGTTGAGGTCGTCGAAGGCGATGACCTGGTCGTCCTCATAGACAACGGTTGAGGGAATCTCGTGGTTGGCGATTTTGCAGAAGATGCAATCACACATGGCTGGTTCCTTTCTCACAGACCAAGGTAGTCTTTTTGGGACGGGGCTTTTTTGACTACTTTTTCGCAAGCGCAGGCACTCGGCGAGCCGTCGCGCAAGGGTAGTCAAAAAAGCCCCGTCCCAAAAAGACTACCCCAAAGTTGGCTGCGAGGTGGTTAGAACGAAAGGTTGTCGTCCGTGTTGGCGGCCTCGCCGTCGGCGAGCACGTCGTTGCCGTCGACGTCCTTCAGGAGCACCGAGACCTTCTGCTCGGCATCGGACAGGCGGGTGCGCAGGCTCTTGAGGAGCTCGACGCCGCGGGTATAGCTCTCGAGTGACTCCTCGAGCTCCATATCGCCCGACTCCAAGCTGCGGATGATGAGTTCCAACTCCTGCGAAGCCTGCTTGTACGTAAGCTGCTCGACCGGGGTCTTCTCTGCCATATCTGTTTCCTTTCCTAAAGGTTTATCGCTATGTAACGCGGCCTACTCGACCGCATCGACCGTTGCCGCCACATTGCCGTCTGCCATGCGCACGCGGATGGCGTCGCCGGGCTTAAAGGTCTTGGCGGTCGTAGCCACCCCATCATCGCTGTACGCGATGGAATAGCCACGGGCAAGCACCTTGAGCGGCGACAGGGCATCGAGCGACGCGGCAGCTCGGCCTAAGTCGGACGCAGGCTTGCTGAGCATCGTGCGCCCCTGATGCTCCAGACGGGAGCTCGCAAGTGTGAGCGCATGGCGCTTGCCATCGAGCCCTGAGGTGCTTGCGATCAAGCGCTCGGGCAGACGCTCGAAGTTGGAGCGGAAGGCCCCAACCGAACGCGTTATGGCGCCGGACAGACGATCGGCCGTCAGGGCAAGCTCGGACTCGCGACGCTCGACCATAAACGTGGGGTCGTTGAGGCACGGGCGGCATGCGGCTGCATCGAGCGCGTCGCCCAGACGAGCCGTATAGGCATCCCAGGCTCGACGACCGCGCTGGTCGAGCATTTCCAGATCGACCTGATCCGACCCGATCATCGAAGCCATCGCGGCGCCCAGACGCTGATGGCGCGTCTCGAGCACGTCAGCCAACTCCGTCATAGCCGGCGCCACCGATTCTGCCGCTGCCGTTGGCGTGGAGGCGCGACGGTCGCTCACCATGTCGCAAATCGAGGTATCGGGCTCATGGCCAATACCGGTCACCACGGGCACAGGACAAGCCGCCACCGCGCGGGCAAGCTCCTCGTCATTAAAGGTCATGAGGTCCTCAAAGGAGCCGCCGCCGCGCACCAGCAAAATACAGTCGGGCGCCGGCGTAATGGAAGCGGCGCGGCGCAAGCCTTCAATAAGCTCTGCCGGCGCACCCTCGCCTTGAACTTTGGCACCCACGCAAACGAGCTCGACGAGCGGGTTGCGACGACGCAACGTGCGCTTGACGTCGTCGATTACGGCACCCGAAAGCGAGGTGACGACCGCCACGCGGGAGCAGAACACCGGGATGCGGCGCTTGCGCGCTTCGTCCATCAGGCCCTCGCGGCGTAGCTTTTCGGCCAGTTGCGCCACTTGTTGACGCAGCAGACCCTCCCCCGCCAACGAAAATGAGCGGGCAACAAAGCTCATGCGACCCGTGGGCTTATAGAGATTGAAGCTGCCCTTAAAGCTCACCTGCATGCCGTCGCGCAGATCGAACGTGCGCTTGAGATAGGCGCCCTTCCAGATAATGCAGTCGACGGCGGCCGAGTCGTCCTTGATCTGGAAATAGCAGTGGCCGCTTCGGGCGTTAGGACCACGAAAACCCGTGACCTCGCCCAGAACGCTCAGCTGCGGAATGGCATCGAGCGCACCGGCAGCGATCTCTACCGCCTGGCTCACGCTGAGCTCCTTGCGCTCCTGCTCGTCCGAACCGTCGAACTCGGCGGAAACGGCATTGCCGGTTAGATTCCAGCCTGCCACGCAGCCCCCCTTCGTCATCGTGCACAAGGGATCCGGCCCCGTGCAAATTTAAGTCCAACACATAGTACAGCGCCGCGGGGACAAGAATCTCCGCGGCGCCTGTCAAGCCAATTTGTTATCGGTTGGAGTTTCTGTTGTAGCGGGCCATCAGGTAGAGCAGCTGAATAATCGAGGTGAGCGCCGCCGCCACGTAGGTGAGCGCGGCTGCCGTCAGCACCTTCTTGGCACCGTTGACCTGCTTGGAACTCATGCCCGACTGCTCGATATACGCCACGGCGCGGCGACTGGCATCGATCTCGACCGGCAGCGTAACCAGCTGGAACAGCACGCTAAACGAGAAGAAGACCAGCGCGAGGGTCGTGAGCCCCGCGATGTTCATGAACAGGCCCATGAGCAGCACGATCGTCCAGGTGTTCTGGGTAAAGTTGACGACGGGGACCAGGGCGGTACGTACCTTCATCATGGCGTAACCGCTTTGGCGCTGGGCGGCATGGCCCGCCTCGTGGCAGGCGACGGCAACACTTGCGACCGACCCGCCCGAACGGTTGGCATCCGACAGATACAGGTTGTTATCCTGCGGGTTGTAGTGGTCGGTGAGCTCACCGGCAACACCCTTGATACCCACGGCGTTGCAACCGTTGGCGTCGAGCATGCGGCGAGCGACCGTGGCACCCGTGTCGCCGTCCGAGCGAACCTTGGACCAGGTCTTGTACGTCGAGTTGATATAGCTCTGCGCAGCAAGGCCAAGCACCGTACAAACAAGAACAACCAGCAGGTACAGCGGGTCAATGCCAAAGCCGTATCCATAGTAATAGGGCATGCGAATTCCTCCGAATCGAATTACACGTTGGAGGCATTCTACCCATTCGACTGACCAGCAAATCAACATCGATGTTTTGGCAATGTCAGCGAAAACGGCCGAGAGCGAGCAAGGTGACGTGAAAGAGAAGCGACGCGTACTTTGGTACGCGAGCGACGATTGAACGTCAGATTGCCGCTCTCGGCCGTTTGCAGCGTCGAGCTGTTACGCGGTTTGGTAAAACCGCGTAACTATACACCTATAACAACTCAATCTTTCCGTCCTTCACGGTGAGCCCCATATTGCCGGAAAGCAGATCGTCCAGGCGCGAGCCCACGAGCTCAAAGCGCCAGCCTTCGCGCAGGGGACTTTGCTCGGGATGCTCAATGTAGTCGGCCAGGTCATCGCGCGAGGCAATGACCGAGGTCGCCACGCCCGAACGCTCAGCAACCAGGCGAATAAGCGCATACATCAGGTCGGTCACGCTCTCAAGCTCCGGCGAAATCTGGCGATGCCCGCGCACCATGAGCGGCAGGCGATCGTGCGGGCAGCTCGCGCCGCGCTTGATGGCCATGAGCGCGCCGTCCACATCGCGCTCCCCCAGCTGATCGGTACCGCGAATACTGCGGAACTCCTCAACACGCACGGGATTACGTTTAACAAGGGCCAGCAGCGTATCGTCGGACATAACCCACTTACGAGGGATGTTGCGCCGCTCAGCGCGGTCCTCGCGCCAGGCGGCAAGCTCGCGCGCGATGCCCAGTTGATGGCGGCTACACGAGTTGATGCGCTTGACCTTGCGGAATGCCTCATGGCGGTCGGCGCGGTAGTGTGACTCGTCGGCCAGAGGACGCAACTCATCAAGCACCCAGTCCACGCGGCCCAGCTCACGCAGGCGGCTCATCATCTCGGTATAAGCGACGATCAGGTACTTGACGTCATCGATCGCGTACTCAATCTGCTTATCGGTCAGCGGGCGGCGCGACCAGTCGGTCAGCGACTCGGTCTTAGGCAACGAAACGCCGCAAAACGTCTGCACGAGCGCGCCGTAGGAAATCTGCTGGCGCTCGCCCAAAAAGGCGGCGGCGACCTGTGTGTCAAAAATAGGACGCGGCAGCACGCCCACGGTATGGAGCATAACCTCCATATCCTGCGAGCAGGCGTGAAACACCTTGGTCACGCTCTCATCGCCCATAAGCTCGGCGAGCGGCGACAGGTCGTCGATCACCAGAGGATCGACCGCGACGCTCTCGGCAGGGGTGGCAATCTGGACCAAGCACAGGCGCGGATGGAATGTGCGCTCGCGCAAAAACTCGGTATCGACGGCAATCGCGTCAAACTCGCGGGCGCGCTGGCAAAAGTCGAGCAGAGCCTGATGTGTGGAAATGTACATATCAACCCATCGAATAAGGTTAGGCCCGAAAAACACGGGTAGGATATCGGCATTGCTCTACAACTATACTCGGTTAGTCACAGAACGGGAACGTAAGTATGCGCTGCCTTATCATCCACAACCCGGCATCGGGCCCCAGCTCAGATGAAATCTACGCGTTCACGCACGCCCTCGCGCAGGGCGGCGACGAGGTCGTGATGCGTTTTATCGGCGATGGCATGGAACCCGAGGACGCCGTGGCAGACGTGCGCGAGTTTGATCGCGTGGTGATTTCGGGCGGCGACGGCACCGTCTCCAACGTGCTCGACCAGATGCGCGGATGCGGCGTCCCCACGCTCGTCTTCCCCTCCGGCACGGCCTGCCTGTTCTTCAACAACATTGGCAATGCCCCCGAGGCAGCGGCGCTTGCCAAGGCCTGCCGCGTCGGCCGTACCGTCAAGGCGGACATGGGCGAGCTCTTTTGGCTCGACGAGAACGGCAACGAAAAGCGCCACGGCTTTATTATCATCGCCGGATCGGGTTACGATGCCGAGATCATGATGAAGGCCGCCCCCGCCAAAAACGACATCGGCGAGATCGCCTATTTCCTGTCGGCGCTCGCCACACCCAACCCCACGGTGGCGCACTTTACGATTGAGCATGACGGCATTGTCGAGGAGCTCGACGGCATCTGCTGCATGGCCGGCAACACCTCGGTCATTCAAAACGACATCAACCTGTTCCCCGATTGCCGCATGAACGACGGCATGGTCGACATCGCGGTCATCGAGCCCGTAAAAACCGTCCAGCTCCTGCCCACCGTGATCACCGCCGCACTCGACCCCGCCGGCAAGGTGCTCGGCCGCCCGCAGTTCAAGATCATCCAGACCAAAGAAGCCAAGATCACCTGCACCCCGTCGCTGGGCATGCAGTTCGATGGCGAGATCATCTCCAGCAACTCGGGCGTCTTTGGCGCCCGCGCACTTCCGCAATGCCTCGACCTCATCGTCGACGAATTCTCCCCACTCGGAAAATAGGAGGACCCCATGAACGACACTCCCCTGCCAGGCTTTATCGTTATTGTTCTGGCCATGCTCATCGGCTACGCAATCAACGTGATCCACCGCCGGAAGAAGTAATTCAACATTGGTATGATATTCATCCAATTATCGTCTCCCCCGTTGTTTATGCATTTGCCAAACAGCGGGGGATTTTTCTTTGCGCCCCGTGCAAGGCACTTTATTCAGGCACAGTAATTGCAGGGTGCCTTTATTTAACTAAAGCAATAAAATGAGTATTATTATCCGCTCATCGTATATTTCTTCACGCTCATCGAGTAAAAGCTGTTGTCGAATGAATACTCTTTACACTTCCTTTAGGCTAGTAGATGTATTTATTAGCTGAAACTCCGTACGGTTTCGCGGGGTTTCAACAGTTGGGAGGGATCATGAGGTTTACTCATCCTGTCAACACGCTCAAGAAGCTCGGCTGCGGCCTTGCATTTGGAGCAGCGGCCATTATGGCCATGCCGACTTCGGCGCTCGCTTGCACCCAGATCTACATGGGCAGCCAGCTCACGGCAGACGGCAACACGTACTACGGACGCTCCGAGGACTTCGGCCCGCGCTACATCAAGCACTTTGGCATCGAGCCCGCACACAAGGACGGCAGCAAGTACACCTCGGTCGAGTCCGGCTTTGAGTACAAGTCCAAGGGCGCAACCTACCGCTACACCTTCGTTCGCGACAACCCCTCTCAGTGGGAAGATCGTTACGACGCATATTCCGAGGCTGGCATCAACGAAAAGGGCGTTTCCTGCTCTGCCACGCTGAGCACCTCCTATAACGAGAAGGCAGAGGAAGCCGACCCCGTCACCGAGGAGACCGGCATCGGCGAGTACAACTACGCCAGCGTCATTCTGGGCGAGAGCGCCACGGCCCGCGAGGGTGTCGAGCTCCTCGGCAGCCTGATTGACGAGCAGGGCGTCTGCTCCAACGACCAGATCATCATTGCCGACAACAACGAGACCTGGTTGTTTGCAGCGCTTTCCGGCCACCAGTGGATCGCTATGAGGCTCACCGACGATATTGCCTCACTCAACCCCAACATCGGCAACCTCACCTATGACGTCGACCTCGACGACACCGAGAACTGCCTCCACTCCGAGGGCATCGAGTCCATGCCTAAGGAGAAGGGCTTTGCCGAGTACACCGACGGCAAGTTCGACGTCGCCAAGACCTACGGCGAGGAGATTAGCGAGGCCGGTATGCACCAGTGGTCGCGCTATGTCCAGGGCCGCGATTACTTCATGGCTCCGCTTGCTGAGGGCACCGACTATGAGATCGTCAAGGACGAGCGCGAAGACGCTCGTGCGACGACCGGCGCCCTGGTCCACGAGATGCAGCCGCTGTTCTTCCAGCCCGGCAAGTCCGACTGGAACACCTTTGAGATGATTCGTTCCTTCGCCGCTCGCGGCGAGAATGTCGCCGGCCTCAACGCCAACACCGACGGCGCCTATGCCATCGACGGCGCCTATGCCATCGGCTCCAACCGCAACACCGAGATCCACACCTTCCAGATCCGTCACGGCATGGACCCCGAAATCGCGACCATCCAGTGGGAGATGCTCTCCAACGCCGAGTTCTCCGTCGCTATCCCCCTCTATTCCGCACTGCTCACCGAGGTCAGCCCCTACTTCAGCGATCAGGATGTCTCCTTCGATCACTGTGAAGAGGAAGACGTCGTGAACAACGAGGAGCCCAAGAACTCCATCAACTACGTCCTCATGGACATCAACACGCTCGCCTATGAGAACCGCGACAGCTGCGCCACCGGCGTCCGCGCCTATCTCGACGCCCTGCAGAAGGAGCTCATCGAGCAGAACCTAACCGTCGACGAGGCCATGCAGGCCGCCGAGGACACCGAGGCCCGCACCGCCCTGGCCAACAAGACCGGCAAGGCAGCGACCAAGAACACCTACGTCAAGTGCAAGGCCATGCTCGAGGAGATGCGCGACTACCTCAAGGAGGGCGATTTCTCCGAGGAGTTCGTCCCGAGTGACTACGATGCCGACAACGACTGCCTGGTCGAGTCCATCACCTACGCCGACGAGGCTCTCTCCGATAAGGACGTTGCCGAGCCCGAGGCTGAGGAAGAGGCGACCGAGGAGAAGTCCGAGGGCAACAACATGGCCGCCATGGCCGTTGGCGCCGTCGTCATCATCGGTGTCTGCGGCTTCGTGCTTTATCGTCGCAAGAAGGCCTAAGGCCCTTGCGTTCCAAGAGACGGGCGGGGTCGCATGAGTCATCCCGCCCGCTCAGCCTGCCCTTTTGACCGGCAGGAAACGCCGCCGAAATCTTTTCAAAAAAGATTTCCCCGCACACACTTCGCTGTGCTATAGTGCAGCGCAACAGCAACGAGGTGCGACCGCGCCAAGGCATCACGAAAGGAGCCACCAAGATGATGAACACGATGAAGTCTCTCAACAACTGGTGGTGGCGTGATGCGAATACGATCGGTCGAAAGTGAGTCCCTCACGCCTGTTTTGCGCTCTAGGTGATTGGAAGGCCTCCGGTTTCGACCGGGGGCCTTTTTCTATCTCGAGCCCGATCGCATTCGCATCACGCGCCTCCGTTTTTCTCTTACACTCCCCTTTTTGAAAGGACTTTCACCATGTCTCAGAACACCACCGCCACCGCCCAGCCCCGCACCGTCCAGACCGCCGACCGCGGTAAACTCGATATTCGCGCCCTTGTCCTGCTCGCCATTCTGCTTGCCGCCGGCTTCATCCTCAACTTCACCGTCGGCAAGGCAATCTCGGGCATCTCGGGCGGTATGATCAGCCCCGAGTTCATTATCTCGGCCTTCTGCCTCACCATCCTGGTCATTCGTCCCAACATTGGCCAGGCGCTCGTCATTGGTCTCATCTCGGCGGCCGTAATCCAGATCACTACCACCTCGCCGTTTGTCGATTTTGCCGCCGAGGGTATCGCCGCCATGCTCATGGCCGTCATTGTCAACGCCGCCGCCAAGGACGGCCAGGTTAAGCCCGTCGTCGCCATCGTCGCAACATTCGTGACCACCTTTGTCTCGGGCGTCATCTTCATGGTCATCAAGATGGCCATGCTCGGCGTGGTGGGCGAGCTCGCCGCAGCCATGCTACCCGTCGTCGCCATGACCGCCGTATTTAACGCCATTCTGGTCGGCGCCCTCTACCTGCCCATCCAGAAGGCCCTGAAGCTCAACTAACCCGCTCGGCTTTACGAGCCACCCCATCTTGGCGTTCATTCGTCGCTCGCATACCCAAGTACGCTTCGCTCCTCTTTCGCGCCAACCTGGGGCACCTCGTAAAGCCGTATCCGTGCTTCACCGCCAAAGACTGTCCCAAACAACGAGCTTTTGGGGACGTTCTTAAACGACTAGTCATGTAAGAACGTCCCCAATGATTATGAAAGGTATCCATGGAAACGATCATCAACGTCGACGATGTCTCGTTCTCCTATGGCACGCAAACCGAGCAGGCGCTCAGCCACGTTTCGCTTAGCGTGAACAAGGGAGATTTCATCGGCATCATCGGGCCCTCGGGTGCCGGTAAGTCCACACTTGCCGCCTGCCTGTCGGGCGCCGTGCCTCACCACTACACCGGCGCATTTTATGGCTCCGTGTTAGTTGACGGCCACGACACCTGCGAGGTCTCGCTCACCGACATATCGCAGATCGTCGGCAGCGTGTTGCAGGACATCGATACCCAGATGGTCGCTTCGGTCGTTGAGGACGAAATGCTCTTTGGTCTCGAGAACTTTGGCGTTCCGCATGACCAGATCGAGCAGCGCTTGTGCGAGACGCTTAAGACCGTCGGCATTAGCGACCTGCGCGACCGCGAGATCGCCACCCTCTCGGGCGGCCAAAAGCAAAAGGTAGCTATCGCCGCCATCCTCGCCATGCGTCCGTGCGTCTTAGTGCTCGATGAGCCAACCGCAGCACTCGACCCCGCCAGTTCCACCTTGGTCTTCGAGACGCTGCGCGAGGCAAACCGCGCGCTCGGCATCACCATCGTCGTCGTTGAGCAAAAGGTCGCTCTGCTTTCGGAGTACTGCAACCGTGTGTTGGTGCTCGATCACGGCCAGATCGCGCTGCAAGGTGAGCCGCACGAGGTCTTCGCACGCACCGACGAGCTTCGCACCATCGGCGTCGATTGTCCGCGCGTCACGCGCATCTTCAACAGTCTCGAGGCCGATGGCTTGGTAAGCGGCACGCCCTGTCTGGATGTCGACGAGGCAGAACGCCTGATCACGGAAATCGTCGACCCCGACCGTGCGACAAGCGATACCCAGGCGCCCGCAGGCTCCCCGCACGCGCCGTCGCTGCGCCCGCATGCGAAAGACGCCGAGCCGGTGCTCACCTTTGACCATGTCGAGTTTTCTTACCCCCATGGAGGCGCCGCCGTCCACAACCTCAACTTGACGCTCTACCCCGGCGAGCTCGTGGGCATTGTCGGCCAAAACGGAGCCGGCAAAACCACGCTCACCAAACTGCTCACGGGTTTGCTCAAGCCCGCATCGGGCAGCGTACGCGTTACGGGCTTGGACACGGCATCGGTTCCCACGAGCCGCATCGCACACGAAGTGGCAACGCTTTTCCAGAACCCCGACCGCCAAATCTGCAAAGACACCGTGCTCGACGAGGTCGCCTTTGGTCTAGAACTTGCCGGCATCGACCGCGCCGAAGCCCTGCGTCGCGCCCAGCTGGTCATCGACCGCTTTGGTCTGCCCGCCGACGAGGCACCGTTCTCACTGTCGCGCGGCCAACGCCAGATGGTGGCGCTGGCCTCCGTTGTGGTGATCGAGCCCAAGATCGTGGTGCTCGACGAACCCACGAGCGGCCTGGACTACCGCGAGTGCATGACCGTGATGGAAACGGTGCGCACCATGGCAGAGCGCGGTTGCGCCGTCATCATGGTCTGTCACGACATGGAAGTCGTTTCCGACTTTGCCGAGCGCATCGTGGTGATGGCCAACGGTCGCATCCTCGACCGCGGCCGCACGCACGAGCTGTTCTCGAACATCGAACTCATGCAGCGTGCCTACGTTGAGCCGCCCCAGGTCATCGAACTCTCGCGCCGTCTGGCATCCACCGTCTCGCCCGCCTTTACGCAGGTGAGTGAGGTCACTGATATCGTTCGCATTACCGAGGAGATGGTCCGCCGTGGTTAACGTCATCGACTACATGCCGGGCGACACGCTGCTACACCGCCTGAACCCCGTCATCAAACTGGGCCTCGCCGCCGCCATCATCATCGGCATTTTCTTGTCCGACACCTATGTGGCACTGCTGGGCTTTCTGGCACTCACGCTCGCGCTGGGAGCCTACGCCGGCGTCGTCGACCGCCTGCTCGCGCTGCTCAAGCTACTGATTCCACTCGCGCTCATCATGCTGGTGCTGCAGCTGGCTTTTATGCGCGATGGCAACGTGGTGTGGAGCTTTGTCACCGATGAAGGCCTCATCACCGGAACAAAGGCCTGTCTGCGTCTGCTGGGCGTGGCGCTACCGCTTATTCTGATGCTCATGGTGACCAAGCTCAACGACCTTGCCAACGCCTGCGTCGAGGTGCTGCACGTTCCGTATCGTTACGCCTTCACCTTTACCACGGCGCTGCGCTTTGTGCCAGTGTTTGGCCAGGAGATGAACGCCATCATGGAGGCGCAGACCGCACGCGGCATCGAGTATGACACCAAGAACCCCATCAAGAAGCTCAAGCTCATGCTGCCGCTGTGCGTGCCGCTACTGATCTCGAGCGTGGGTAAAACCGACGCCACGGCCCTGGCAGCCGAGCAGCGCGGCTTCTACCTGCGCACGCGCGCGAGCTCGTACAAGCGCTACCCCATCAAGGGCCTGGACATTGCCATACTTATTGTCAGCATTGCCCTCATCGTCCTCGGCTTCCTGTTCTAACCCATCGCCACCGGCAACCGATAAATTCAAAAGGCCCCGGCTCGCATCAAACGAGCCGAGGCCTTACTGTTTTCCCAGATAAAACCTACCAAAATAAACCTGTCCCTTTTTTGGCAGGTCGAGGGCTACAGGCGGTAGGGGGCGCCGCTGCGGATGATGGATTCGCGCACCAGGACGTCCATGGCGTCAAGGGTAATCTCGGGCATCTCTCGGTACTTTTTCAGCACCGAGAGCTCGGTGCAGGCCAGAATGACGCGGTCGCAGCCGCTGCGGGCGAACTCCCACATCACGCGGTCAAACTTGTCCATATCGGGCTCGCGTCCGGCCTTCACGTCATCATAAATCAGCGACATCACGTCGGCCTGGCGCTTCTCGCTGGGATAGACGACCTCGACGCCCGCGGCCTCGCACTCGCGCCCGTAGACGCCGGCACCCACGGTGCCGTCGGTGCCCATGATGCCGATCTTGCGCACCGGCTCGGACGGCATGCTCAGGTTGGGATCGAACTCGCACTCCCCCATCACCGCGCCCGCCAGGGCATAGCGCACCGACTCACGCGGCATGTGGATAATCGGCACCTTGGTAAACGACTGAATCTGGTCGTAGAAGTAGTGCGATGTGTTGCAGGGAATGGCAATGTGCGCGCAGCCCAGTGTCTCGAGCGCCTGTGCGCACTCCTTCATGGTCGCCAGCAGCTCGGCATGCTCGCCGGTCTTGATGGCCAGCGTACGGTCGGGCATGGTCGACTTGGAAAGCACCACCATGTCGATATGCTCCTGATCACAGGCAGCAGCCGTATGACGCACGACCTGGTCGTAGTAATACGACGTGGCCTCAGCGCCCATGCCGCCGATAACTCCCAGCTTTTCCATCGCCGCCTCCTTGGTGACGCCCATGCAATTGCTCGTATCATGCCCGCGCCCGTCCGATGCAAACCGGGCGGGCGCCGCGCTCATCTACTTGTAATACGTCTTGAACAGCTTAAAGTGACGCAGTTTGGTGTGCCACATGCGCAACCAGCGGTTAAAGACAAAATCGCCCTTCATAAACGAAGGATCGGCAGCCTTGCCCTCCTTGGCCAGACGATGCGCCTTCGCACGCAGCTCGGGGTCCTTGACATACTTGTCAACGACGCCCATGGGGACGACCATCCACAGCGCCTCGTCCTGCGCCGTCACAAATTCCGGCTCAAACGGACGGTTATAGACGTACTCATCCACCACGTATTTAGCAACGTTAAAGCCGCTGTTGGTGACGTAGTAGTTACTGCGGCCCTGACGCGTGTTGAAGTCGAAGAACTTAAACGAACCATCGCGTTGGTCGTACTTGACGTCGAAGTTGGAGAAGCCCGTGAACTTAAGGTCCTCAAGCAGCTTGCGCACGCCACCCATGAGCTCGTCGTTGGGCTCGGTGATGATGCAGGCGTGGTTGCCGACACCGTGGGGCTGATGCTCCTCGAGCAGCACGTGACCCAGGCACATCATGCGAACCTTGCCGTTGCGGTCGGAATAGCTGGTAAGCACGCGCATGTACTCGTCGTTGCCGGGCACGCGGTCCTGCAAGATGAGATCATCGGTGTAGCCACTGGCGTACACATCGCGAATGACCTGCTCCAGCTCGGCGCGATCGGCAATCTCGTAGGCCTTCTTCTGGCCCTCGAACTCGTGCTCCCACCACATGATGCCGTCAGAGGGCTTCAGAATCATCGGGAAAGGGAAGTCGATCTGGTCGAGCACCTCGGCGGAAGCCTCGCCCTGGGCGTTGAGCATCGCCATGGTAAAGGTAAACGTGTGCGGATAGGGTACACCGTGCTTCTCGCACAGCTCGTAGAAGATCTCCTTCTTCTGGCACTGCTCGAGCATACTGTAGGGCGCATAGGGCGCGATGACGTTGGAGGCAAGCTGGCCGGCATCCTGAGCCTGTGCGGCAAGCGCGACGTAGTTATCGCCGCAGCCCATGAGGATAATCTTCTTATCGGGATTGGCCTGTGCAATGCCGTTGACGGTCTCGATCATGACCGGCATAGTGTCGATATCCACATTGGGCGTATAGTCGATAATCTGGCTGCGGTATGCAGGACCCGTCTGATACTTGCCAAAGACCAGGCTCTTGACCTGATACTCCTCGTAGAAGGCGCGCGCCACCGAATAGGCGTTGATATCGCCGCCGAGCAGCACGGGTATAAACTCGCGCTCTGTAAACTGCAATGCCATGGAAACTTCCTATCATCAACTGCCCGTACGATGGGCGGTCTTTATGCAACTGGTTTATTCTAGCGTGCCAAACTGCCGCTTCCCAAAGTTCCACCATATCTATGGCAAGCAGGCGCTTATGATCGAGCCCGCAGGGTTCCGTAACGTTAAAGTTGAACTCTATGGTTTCTTAACAATTCACTATAACTGCAGGTCAAGGCCAAAACCTCAAGTTCAACTTGACCCTTTAGAACCTTTAAGGTTCAAGTTGAGGTCGAAAGCAGTAGTAGAATACCTTTCGAACTATAACCTACGATTGATTGCAGAGGGACTGGATGCAGCATTCGAACCATCGCACCGCAGCGCTCATCGCGTCGAAGCCGGCTCGTATCATCACGAGCGCCGCGCTCGCCGTTACACTGACGGCCGCGCCGATGCTCTCCCCCGTCGCAGCCTATGCCGCCTCGCAGGCAACGCAGGATCAGCTTTCCGCTGCCCAGCAGAAAATCGAAACCGCCACGAGTGCCTACAACGAAGCCCGCACCAAGCTCGAGGATCTGCAGAAGCAAATCGACACTAACGAGGCAAGCATCGAGAAGATCGAAGCCGAACTTCCCGATCAACAGGCCAAGGCGAGCTCCGCCATGCGCGATCTGTATAAGTACCAGAAGGGCACCAACCCCATCGTGAGCTTCCTGGTCAACGCGCAGAGCCTGGGCGAGTTCATCACCACCTGCAAGTACACCAACCAGATCACGAGCTCAAGCGTCGACGAGATCGAAGAGCTCAACAAGATGCAGACCGAACTCGAGCAGAACAAGACCGAGCTCGAGCAGGCCAAGTCCCAACTCGAGACCGAGCAGAAAACCGCCGAGGACGCACTGGCACAGGCCCAGCAGCTTCGCAGCGAAGCCCAGGCAAAGGCCGAGCAGGAGAATGCCGCCGAGCTGGCCAAGCTCGAGGCCGACAAGGCCGCTGCCGCCGAGAAGCTCTCGGGCGAGGGCGTGAGCGGCAACAACTCCAACAGCCAGGCCAATAACGCCAACACCACCATCGACACCACGGTGAACAGCTCCAATACCGGCAACTCCGATTACGACTCGTTTATCAACGAGTGGACGAGTCGCATCGACAACTACCTCGCCGGCTCCCCCATGGCAGGTCAGGGTTACAACTTTGCCGTGGCAGCCTGGAACACCGGTGTTGACCCTCGCTGGTCTCCCGCCATCGCCTGCATCGAGAGCAGCAAGGGCCTCTATTGTGCCGGCTCCTATAACGCCTGGGGCTGGAGCGCTCGCGGCGGCGGCTGGCGGAGCTTTGGTAGCTGGAGCGAGGGCGTCTCTGCCCACGTTGCCTACCTGGGCGCCAACTATGGCTCCACGCTTACCCCGGCAGCCGCCAAAAAGTACTGCCCGCCCACGTGGCAGGACTGGTACAACAAGGTTGCAACCCAGATGAACCGCATCTAAGATCAACGTCAAAGGGCCCCAATTGGGGCCCTTTTTCTTTCAAGACTTTAGTCTGCTGGCCGCGCAGCGGCCAGCTTTAAACCACCCGCTACGCGGGTGGAGACAAACG
>CABSNK010000027.1 GCA_902479075.1 uncultured Collinsella sp. | reverse complement strand
GCGCAGGCGACGGTGGCACCGACCATGGGGTTGTTGCCCATGCCGATGAGACCCATCATGTCGACGTGCGCAGGCACGGAGGAAGAACCGGCGAACTGGGCGTCGGAGTGCATACGGCCCATGGTGTCGGTCATGCCGTAAGAGGCAGGGCCGGCGCCCATGTTGTCCGGGTGCAGGGTACGGCCAGTGCCGCCACCAGAAGCGACGGAGAAGTACTTCTTGCCAGCCTCGAGGCGCTCCTTCTTGTAGGTGCCAGCGACGGGGTGCTGGAAGCGCGTCGGGTTGGTGGAGTTGCCGGTGATCGAGATGTCGACGTTCTCGTGCCACATGATGGCAACGCCCTCGCGGACGTCGTCGGCGCCGTAGCAGTTGACGGCGGCGCGGGGACCATCGGAGTAGGGGATGGTCTCGACGACCTTGAGCTCGCCCGTGAAGTAGTCGAACTGGGTCTTCACGTAGGTGAAGCCGTTGATGCGGGCGATGATTTGAGCGGCGTCCTTGCCCAGACCGTTGAGGATAACGCGCAGCGGCTTCTTGCGAGCCTTGTTGGCGTTCAGAGCCAGGCCGATAGCGCCCTCAGCGGCAGCGAAGGACTCGTGGCCGGCCAGGAAGGCGAAGCACTCGGTGTCGTCGGAGAGCAGCATGGCGCCCAGGTTGCCGTGGCCCAGACCGACCTTGCGGTCCTCGGCGACGGAGCCGGGAACGGTGAAGGCCTGGATGCCCTCGCCGATGATGGCGGCAGCCTCAGAAGCGGACTTGGCGCCACGCTTGACAGCGAGAGCGCAGCCGAGGGTGTAGGCCCACTCGGCGTTCTGGAAGGCGATGGACTGGGTGTTGTTGACGATCTCACGCGGGTTGAAGCCCTTGTCGGTGCAGATCTGCAGAGCTTCCTCGAGGGAGGCGATGCCGTTGTCGGCGAGGCACTTGTTGATCTTGTCAGCGCGGCGCTCGTAACCTTCGAACGTAACAGTCATAGTTATTTCCCTCCCTTTCTACTCGTGAACCGGGAACACGCTGGCGACGGAGTGAGTCTCCTCGTCGGTGCGCGGGTCGATGTACTTGGCAGCGTTCTCCCACTGACCATAGTGGCCCATAGCGCCAGCGATGGCCTCCTCGGGGGTCTTGCCGGCCTTGACGGCGTCGGTGAACTTACCGAGGTTCAGGAACTCGAATGCGATGATCTCGTTCTTGTCGTTGAGGGCCATGCGGGTGACGTAGCCCTGAGCGAGCTCGAGGTAACGAGCGCCCTTGGCCTTGGTGCCGAACATGGTGCCGACCTGAGAGCGAAGGCCCTTGCCGAGGTCGTCGAGGGAGGCGCCCACGGGCAGGCCGCCCTCGGAGAACGCGGTCTGGCTGCGGCCGTAAACGATCTGCAGGAAGATCTCGCGCATAGCAACGTTGATGGCGTCGCAGACGAGGTCGGTGTTGAGGGCCTCGAGGATGGTCTTGCCGGGAAGGATCTCGGAAGCCATGGCGGCAGAGTGGGTCATGCCCGAGCAGCCGATGGTCTCAACGAGGGCCTCCTCGATGATGCCGTCCTTGACGTTCAGCGTGAGCTTGCAGGCGCCCTGCTGAGGTGCGCACCAACCCACACCGTGCGTAAGACCGGAGATGTCGGAAATCTCCTTAGCCTGGACCCACTTGCCCTCCTCGGGGATGGGTGCGGGGCCGTGGTATGCACCCTTGGCAACGGGGCACATGTTCTCCACTTCCTGTGAGTACTGCATGCCTCTCCTCTCTATCGTGTTGGCGTCCCGTCTGGGGGTCGTGGCTGGCGATTGCCGGGCGACCCTTCGAAAGGGACATGACATGCAGCCCCTATAATACCGCGAAATGCACGGAATATTCGGCGAACGGCTCAGTTTTCGTAGCGAGAAGCGCGGAACTTTCAATTGAAACGATTTAACTAAACTGTTTGTGGTTGTGCGGTCCGTTGAAGGAGCTCGGTTGTGGTCAAGCTTTTGGCAAGACAGCGTTGCTTGACCTGTGGCTATATTGCCGTTCGCCATCGGTTTGCCGCCTTTTACCGTCGACGGGTGCCATTTTGCGTGAATGTTTTGATGGCACGTTTCAATCGTGATGTATTGGATGGTAAGCAGATCCCGGCGAAGGGAGCGCCATGCAGCGCGTTTGGAAAACGATCACCGGTTTTTACCATGTTTGTGCCCGCGGTATGGGCGGGCAGTTGATCTTTGAGAGCGGCGAGGACCGGTGGGAGTTTTTGGAACTGATGCGCGACTGCTGCCGCGATGCCCAGGTGACGATTGTGGCGTGGTGTCTCATGAGCGACTACGTGGATCTGGTGCTTTTGGATTACGAGGACAAAATGAGCGCTGCTATGCAGCGGCTGCTGTTGACGTATGCTCGTCGGTTCAATAAGCGCGCTGGGCGCGCGGGCTGCCTATTTCGTGAGCGTTTTGAGCGCCGCTCGCTCGATACCGACTGGCAGGTGATGGAAGCTATTCGCTCCGTGTGCGCCAATCCGCAGGTGGCGGGCATTAGCCTAATCGAGCGTTATCCCTGGAGCAGCTTTGCGGAGCATCTGCGCGCTTACGACAGTGATGCGGCTGATGTCACGAGGGGATTTTCCGATCCTTCTTGCGTGCTTGAGCTTTTTGGTTCTGCCGAGGGCTTTATTGCCTATTCGCTAGCGATGTCCGGCGGCGGCGAGCCAGCGCCGTGCGATATGAAAGAGACGGAGTGGGAACGCCACGCCTTTGCCGACAAGTTGGCGAAGAGCCTCGGGGTTCCGCTCCACGGGGTTAAAGCCGCACCGCCGGCGCGGCGCGATGCCATTATCGTTGGATTGCACGATGCCGGATTTACGGTGCGTCAGATTGAGCGGTATACGGGTATTGGCAAAAGTACCGTTTCTCGCATTGTGCGCGCTTATGCGCAGGTGGACGCGCAGGCCGAGAGCTCGAAATAAAGGCAGAAAAGAAAATGGCCGAATCGCGAAAGTTAAGCGATTCGGCCAACAGAATTCTTCAGATTTGAGACAACTACTACTGATTATTTTGTCCCGTGAGCATGCCGTCGAGGGTGCGCCAGGCTAACTCGGCGCATTTGACGCGGGCGGGCATGTGCGAGATGTCCTGGAGCTGGGCGGCCTCGTCCAGGTCTTCCAGGTCTTCCTCGGAGAGCTGCTCGCCACGGATCATGGCGAGGAAAAGCTCTGCCAGACGACGTGCTTCCTCGACCGTCTCGCCGGTGATGAGGTCGGCCATGATATCGGCGCTGGCCTGGCTGATGGCGCAGCCGTGACCGGTAAAGGAGGCCTCCTCGATCACGTTGTTCTCGACACGCAGCTGCAGAGTGAGCTCATCGCCGCAGCTGGGGTTGATGCCGTCGTGCTCGTGCGTGGGGGCATCCATCTCGTACTTGTAGTCGGGGTGCGAGTTGTGCTCCATAAACGTGGTAGAGGTGTACAGATTACCCATTGAACGTGCTCCAAACGTGATGCAGGCCGGCGATGAACTTGTCGATATCGGCCTTGTCGTTGTAGAAGGCCACGCTGGCGCGGCAGCAGGCAAGGTTCTCGACGCCCAGCCAGGTGAGCAGAGGCTGCGCGCAGTGGTGACCGGCGCGGATGCAAACGCCGTCCATGTCCATGATGCTCGCGACATCGTGCGGGTGGATGCCCTTGACGTTAAAGCTGACGACGCCGTGGTGGTTGTCCCAATAGATGGAGCCGATGATCTGGACAAAGTCGAGCTGCATGAGCTCGCCCATCAGGTAGTGGACGAGTGCCTGCTCGCGTGCCTGGATGTTTTCGTAGCCTACCGTGTTGACCAGGTAGTCAAGCGCCGCGCCCGTGGCGAAGATGCCGGCGGCGTCCTGCGTGCCGGCCTCGAACTTCTCGGGGACGGGCGCCCAGACGGCGTCCTGCTCGGTGACCGAGTCGATCATCTCGCCGCCGGTGAGCATGGGCGGCATGGCGTTGAGCAGGTCCATCTTGCCCCACAGCACGCCGATGCCCATGGGGCCCATGGCCTTGTGCGCGCTAAAGGCAAAGAAGTCGGCGCCCAGATCGGCCACATCGACCGGCATGTGCGGCAGCGACTGCGCGCCGTCGACGACCAGATAGCCGCCGTACTTGTGCACGAGCTTGCCGAGATTCTTGACCGGGTTCTCGACGCCCAGCACGTTAGAGACTTGACCCACGGCCAAGATCTTGGTCTTGGGACCCACCTTGGACAGAACCTCCTCGGTCGTGAGCTGACCGGTCTTGGTGGGGTAGAGGTAGACGAGCTTGGCGCCGGTCTCGCGGCAGACCTGCTGCCACGGGATCAGGTTAGAGTGGTGCTCCATGATGGTGATGACGACCTCGTCGCCCGGCTCGAGGACCGTGGGCGCAAAGCTCTTGGCGACCAGGTTGAGCGACTCGCTCGTGTTGCGGGTGAAGACGACCTCGTTGGCCTGGGGGGCGCCGATGACGTCGGCGATCTGCTGGCGCACCTTCGCGATGGCCTCGGTGGCCTCGACGGACAGTGAGTACAGGCCACGCAGGGGGTTGGCGTTCATGCGCTGGTAGAAGTCGCGCTCGGCGTCGAGCACGCAGGCGGGACGCTGCGCGGTGGCGGCGCTATCGAGGAAAGCGATCTCGGGGTGCTGCTGGAACAGCGGGAACTGCGCCTTGTAGGGGTTGGTCTCGATGTCGACGGTAGGCCAGCCGCGCGAGGCCTCGTCGCTGGCGTCGAGCTCCATAGGCTCCGGTGCGGTACAGGTGTCGCATTTAACGTGCTCGGTGTCGATCATGCGAGCTCCTCCTCAAAGTTGTCGATCAGGTTATTGCCCAAGCGGACGACGGCAGCGCGGGTGCGCTCGTCAGTGGCGGAAAGCGCGGCGTCCTCCAGCTTGGCGCGGATGAACAGGTCCTCGGCGGCGTTTTGGTCAAGGCCGCGGCAGGCGAGATAGAACAGCTGTTCGTCACGGACGTGACCGATGGTGGCGCCGTGGTTGCCGGCGACGTCGTCCTCGTCGCAGAGGATGACGGGTACGGTCTTGTTGTCGACGCCCTTGTTGGCCAGCAGCACGGTTTCGCGCTCGGTGCCGGTTGCGCCCTTGCAGCCGTGCACGAGGTCGATGGTGCCGCGGTAGACCTTCTTGGACGTACCGGTCAGCACGCCGTTGGCGTCGATCTCGCACTCGGTCTTGCGGCCGCGGTGGCGCAGCTCGTAGTTAAAGTCGCGCACCTGCTCGCGGGCGCCAAGGTAATCGGTATCGATCGTTACCTTGGCGGTGTCGCCCAGCAGGTCGCCGGCAAGGCCGGTGGCGCTGGCACCGGCACCCAGGACGGTGTGCTGCACGTTGACGCGCGCGCCCTCGTCCAGGAACAGACCAGTGTCGTCGAGCGCGATCCAGCTGTCATCGAGCGTCTGCGTGCAGGTTACGTTGACAGTGGCGTACTCGTAAGCGCACACGCGTAGCACGGAGCCCACGACGCCTTGGCCGTTGACGGGGGAGTCTAGGGCGATCTGCAGGTCGAGCGTTGCCTGCGGGCGGGCGACGACGTCGATGGCGGCAATCGCAACCGCTGCATCGACACCGCTCACGCGCACGGTAACCGTGGCGTGCTTGTATGCGGACACATCGATGACGATGCGCTTGGTGGCGTGGTCGGCCAGGTAGGTATAGGCAGCCTCGCCCATGCCGGTCTCGAAGGCCTCGGCAGGGGAGAGCTCCTCCTCGAGCTTGATGGCGCCGGCCTGGTAGACAGAGGTGGCGGGCACGTCGAGCTCGGTCTCGGGCGTGATGCGGGCACGATCGGCGGCGTCGCCGGGGGCGGAGGCGCGGCGCTCGGGGAAGCGCTCGGCCATGGCATCCATGGCGGCGTCGAAGGCGTCGGCCGAGCCGGCAAACTGCTCGTCCAGCCCCTCGATCTCAACGGCCTCGGCGGGAGCGGCGGCAAGCTCGTCCGAAAGCTCAAGCTTGGTCTGGTTCATACGCAGCCAACCCCAAGTGGCGGCAGGCATCGCATTAACCTGCTCGAGCGTGGTAGCAGCGGTGTTGGTTTCCTGTTTCATTATCCGATCGCTCCTTCCATCTCGAGCTTGATCAGGTTGTTCATCTCAACGGCGTACTCAAGCGGTAGCTCCTTGGAGACCGGGTTGGCAAAGCCGTTGACGATCATGGTGCGGGCCTCTTCCTCCGAGATGCCGCGGCTCATCAGGTAGAACACCTTGTCGTCGCCGATGCGACCGATGGTGGCCTCGTGGCCGATATCGACGTTCTTGGCGCGGATGTCCATGGCGGGGATGGTGTCGGAGCGGCTCTGGTCGTCGAGCATGAGCGACTGGCAGCTCACGGTTGCCTTGGAGCCCTCGGCCTTAGGCGTGGCCACAATGGAGCTGCGGAAGGTCTGGATGCCGCCGCTCTTGGAGATGCCCTTGGTCTCGACGGTTGCCGATGTCTCGGGCGCGTTGAGCACGACCTTGCATCCGGTGTCGAGGTTTTGGCCGGCACCGGCAAAGGTGATGCCGGTAAAGCTCGAGCGAGCGCGGCGGCCGTTGAGCACGCTCATGGGGTAGAGATAACCCACGTGGCTGCCGAAGGAGCCGCTGATCCACTCGATGTTTCCGTCCTCGTCCACGCGCGCACGCTTGGTGTTGAGGTTGTACATGTTTTTGGACCAGTTCTCGATGGTCGAGTAGCGCAGGTGCGCGCGCTTGCCCACAAAGAGCTCCACAGCGCCGGCGTGGAGGTTGGCCACGTTGTACTTGGGCGCGGAGCAACCCTCGATAAAGTGCAGGTCGGCATCGTCCTCGACGATGATGAGCGTGTGCTCAAACTGGCCGGCGCCCTTGGCGTTGAGGCGGAAGTAGCTCTGCAGCGGAAAATCGAGCTTGGTGCCCTTGGGCACGTAGACAAACGAGCCGCCCGACCACACGGCACCGTGCAGGGCTGCAAACTTGTGGTCGGTGGGCGGGATGAGCGTCATAAACTTCTCGTGGATGAGCGGCTCCCACTGCGGATCGTGCAGGGCCTCCTCGATGCCGGAGTAGACGATGCCCATCTTGGACGCCGTGTCCTGCATATTGTGGTAGACGAGCTCGGAGTCGTACTGTGCGCCGACGCCCGCCAGGTAGCTGCGTTCGGCCTCGGGAATGCCCAGGCGCTCAAAGGTGTTCTTGATGTCGTCGGGCACCGACTCCCAGTCGTGCTTTTGGTCGGTGTTGGGCTTGACGTAGGTGACGATGTTGTCCATGTCCAGGCCCTCGATGGAGGGGCCCCACGTCGGGTCGGGGAAGCGGTTGAAGATCTCGAGGGACTTGAGGCGCAGGTCGAGCATCCACTGCGGCTCGTCCTTTTTGGCGCTGATCTCGCGCACGATGTCGGGCGTGATGCCGGCGTCGAGGCGCTCGAATCCCTCCTCGCCATAGGTGAAGTCGTAGAGGCTGCGGTCGATGTCCGCGACCTCGGTGCGGTTCTTGGTCATTGCGTCGCCCCTTTACGCCTGCTGCTCGGCAGCGGCGGCCTCGGCCTGGGCGCGCTGCTCGGCGGCCTCGCGCTCGAAGGTCTCAAAACCGTTCTTGTCGATCCAAGGGATCAGCGAGGCGTCGTCCTCGCGCACGATATGGCCCTTGACCATAACGTGGACGCGGTCGACATCCAGGTGCTCCAGGATGCGCGTGTTGTGCGTGATGATGAGCATGGAGCCGTCGCAGCTCTTGCGGTAGGCATCCATGCCATGGCTGACGGTGGACAGGGCGTCGACGTCCAGGCCGGAGTCAGTTTCGTCCAGGATGGCGAGCTTGGGCTGCAGCAGCAGAAGCTGGAGCATCTCGACCTTCTTTTTCTCGCCGCCCGAGAAGCCCACGCCCAGCTCGCGGTTGAGGTAGGCGGTATCCATGTTGAGCTCGGCCGCGAGCTCCTTGACGCGACGGCGGAACTCCTTGCCCTTCATCTCCAGGCCGGGGCGGCCGGCGATGCTGGCGCGCAAAAAGCTCGACAGCGGCACGCCCGGGATCTCGACCGGGGCCTGGAAGCTCAGGAACAGGCCGACGCGCGAGCGTTTGTCGGTGGTGAGCTCGGTGATGTCCTGGCCGTCAAAGACGATGCGGCCGTCCTGCACGGTGTAGACGGGGTCGCCCATGACCAGGTGGCCGAGGGTGGACTTGCCGGCGCCGTTGGGTCCCATCAGCACATGGGTCTCGCCGGCGGCGACGTTGAGGTTGACGTTGTGGAGGATGGTCTTCTCGTCCACGGAGGCGGTCAGACCTTCGATGGAAAGCAGCGGATTCGCACTCATGCTGTCCCTCTCTGTATATGGTGTACTCATAGGTGTACTAAACCCTAGGAATCTTCTCGGAATAAAGTTACTATGGGTTCGGCGTTAGTCAAGGGAAAACCCGACTAATCCACTCGACTTTTCAAATTCTGGGACAAAATAACCTGTTGTGTTTGTCCCATTTACTTAAGATTTGGGACAAACAAAGCTGGTTATGTTGTCCCAGATGCGATGGGAGGGTAGGTATGCTCATTTCTTCCAAGGGCCGCTATGCCCTCCGGCTGATGATCTATATCGCGGCGCTCGGTGATGCCGAGGGCAAGATTGCCTTGCGCGAGGTTGCCGACCGCGAGCATATCTCGCAAAAGTATTTGGAGCAGCTGGTTCGTCCGCTTATGAAGGCGGGCCTGCTTAAGAGCGTGCGCGGCAAGGGCGGCGGCTACATGATGGCCAAGGACCCGGCCGAGGTGCGTGCCGGCGACATCCTGCGCGCCGTCGAGGGCAGCACGGCTCCGGTGGCGTGCGATGGCATCGACAACAGCTGTACCCGCAGCGACCTTTGCTCGACCGTCAAGTTCTGGCGCGGTCTGGACGACGTGATCGAAAAGTATGTCGACGGCGTGACCCTGGCCGACCTAGCCGCCGTCCCCGAGATCAACTTTGAGATTAAGCTGTAGGGCTGCAAATGGCATCTCTCGACAAGGTGTACAAGCAAATCGAAGATTTTGCTCGGGAATGTGACGCCGAGAAAGTTGTGCTGTTTGGGTCTCGCGCTCGAGGCAACAACTTGCCTAAGAGCGATATTGACATCGCCGTAGCAGGTTGCCGGGATTTCGGCCGTTTCTCATATTTGATCGAGGAGCGTCTTGATACTCTTTTAGATGTAGATGTCGTCAATCTCGATGAGTCCTTATCGCAGCAATTGCTCGATGAAATTGCCAGGGATGGTGTGATTCTGTATGAAAAAATATGAGAACTTTGCCAGCGCCTTGGCGAATCTTGAGGATGCGCCCAATCAGGATCTCAACAATGATTTTGTTCAGAGTGGATTGATTAATAAGTTCAATCTTCAATTTGAACTGAGCTGGAAGCTCCTTAAGCGTCTGCTCGAGTATGAGGGTGCCACGCTTGCCGCGTCGGGGTCTCCTCGTGCCATCTTGAAGGAGTCCTACCGATTCTACGACTTTATTGATGAGGCAGCCTGGCTAGATATGCTCAGAGACCGCAATACGAACGTCCATATCTACGACAACAAGCTCGCTCAAGATTTGATTCAGCGCATCTTGGACGTCTATATCCCTGCTTTCTGCCAGTTGAGGGACGGGCTGATGGAGCGTTACGGCGAGCTTCTGTTGGCGCCTGACGACCAGTTTGTTTAATTCCTTAAGATTTCGCGGAGGGTTGTTGCCGTTTACCGAGGGGTTGTTGTGCAACAACGGGCGAGCTGGGATACTTAGATTCATCTTTGCAAACTGCACTTTAACTACACCAATGCAGGGAGGATCTTATGCAGCCCAAGCATTCCGCGATTGTGGCAGGCCTGACGCTGGCGCTTTCGTTTGGCGCCGTTGCCGCGCCTGTGACTGCTGTTGCCGAGGAGCCCGCGCCGGGTGTTGCCTCGGATGCCACCGATATCGATAAGGGCCTTTACACCCAGCAGTCTTTTTCGGGCGTGCTGAGGTCGGTTCAGGGGGTCTCGTTTGTCAACGTGACTGCCGAGATGAAGTACTTCACCAAATACGAGAGCCATGGCAACTATAACCAGGGCTTTTCGTATGGCGATGGCTATAACGCGCTAGGTTATTACCAGTTCGACCGCCGTTGGTCGCTTGTTCCGTTTATGAAACAGGTCTATAACTACGACTCTGCTAAGTATAGCATGCTTAAGGACGCGATTGACCGCGGTGGCGAGATTTCCAACGCGAACAACCCCATGTATGCGAACGGCCAGCTCACCGAGCTGGGTCGTATTGCGCAGGAGGCCTTCCAGGGTGCTTATAACACCGACCCTGCTGAGTTCTCGGCGCTGCAGGATGCCTATGCGTATAACTCGTACTATGCGGTGACCGAGGCGTGGCTCAAGAGTGCTCTCGGCATTGATATCTCCGGCCGAACCGACTGTGTCAAGGGCATGGTGTGGAGTATTACCAACATGTGCGGCACCGGTGGCTGCAGAGACTTCTTCCGCTGGGCAAACCTTTCCAACAGCATGACGGACCGCGAGTTTGTGACGGCGCTTTCCAACAGCGTGGTCAATAACGTGGCGACCAAGTATGCAAGCCAGCCCCAGTATCATGAGGGCTGGAAGAACCGCTACCGCAATGAGCTCAAGGATTGTCTGGTCTATATCGCCGAGGACGAGGCTGCCGCGGCAACGCCTGTGGAGCCCGTGCAGCCCGAGCCCACGCCGGCGCCTGGTCCGAGCATGGCGCCTGCTGCTCCCGCCGCACCGACGCCTGGTACCGATGACGGTGCGGGCGACGATAATGATACGGATGCGCCCTCGACCGATACTGACGGCGATGGCTCTGCTGGTGGCACTACCAACGACGGCTCTTCCTCGAGCGGCTCCGATTCGAACGGCTCTGCTGCGGGCGATTCGTCTTCAAGTTCTGCCGGCAATACGGGCAGTGCCGCCTCTGGTTCGACCGACGCTGGTTCCTCTGACTCTTCCACTGGCTCGAGCGATTCTTCCGCCGATACTGGTTCTAGCAATGACTCTAACTCTGACGCCGCTTCTGATTCCGGTGCTTCCAAGGACGACTCGAATAAGGCGCCGGACGCGCCGGTTATTTCGACGGACAAGAAGCCCTCTTTCGTTGTGCAGCTTGGCTACACGTTTGGTTCCTCGCTGATGGCTGGCGCAAGCAGCTTGTCTCCTGACAAGAACAATTCTGATCAGACTTCCACGGAAAAGGCCGAGGCCGCAAAGGGCGACTCCAAGGACGATGATTCCGAGAAGACCGAGTCCGATAAGAGTACTAGCTCTGAGGAAAAGGGCGAGAAGTCCGCTCAGAAGAAGGACGAGGAAAAGGGCAAGACCGACAACCAGAACCAGGAGCAAAATGGCTCTAAAACGGTGACCACCACGACCATGACCAAGTCTTCGGGCGGTAACATGCCCAAGACGGGCGACCTCATCGTTATGGCGAGCCTTGCCAGTGCAAGCTTGGCCACGCTGGGTGCCACGTCTATTGTGAGTGGCAAGCATAAGCTCGATCAGCAGAATAAGACTGCTGGTGAGGACGGTTCTGAGGAGTAGCCCCTCGGTTGTCAGATAGCTAAAGAGTTGGGACGGGGCCCGGTGCGAATGCATCGGGCCCCGTTTTGTTGTGCAACGATTAGTTATGCCCCCTCACACCCCATGTTGCTACCGTTGCCCGATATGTTTGTGTACCGACATCAGTACGTGCGAGGCGGTCATTACAATTGGCATCATGCTGCGATTTAAGGGGAACGTTGCGATGTCTGAACAGGCAAATAATGGTTGTGCTGCCGACTTTGGCGTGCGTCTAATCGGCTGTACCGACGATGTGGTTTTGCCCATCGGCATGTACGACTATGCGGAGGCTCTTGGTTGCTGCACGCTGGTCGACAAGACCATGTTTATTGCCGATATGCTGGATTGCGATGCGTCCGTTATGGTGTGCTGCCGACCTGAGGGTTTTGGCAAGAGCATGAACTTGTCGATGCTCAAGGCTTTTCTGGAGCGTCCCGCAGTCGGTCGCGCCGGTCGGAGCTCGTTTGTCGATACTCTGATTTGGGGTGCGGATGGCGGGCGCTATCGGAATGAGTATGCGTGCTATCCAGTGATATCGCTGGACTTTTCTGGCGCCGCGAGGCGCGGCGCCGCTGTTGCCGATGTTGTTCGCGATACTCTTTCGGACGAGTGCGCTCGCTTGTTGGCGCTCTTGGAGGCTCCGGATTTAGCACGAGATAAGGTGCGTCACATCGAACGTGTTGCGCGTGGCGTGGCGAGCGAGGCCGAGGTTGACTCGGCGCTTGGTGTGCTCATTGAGCTGTTGGAGATTGCCTGCGATGAGCAGGTTGTATTGCTCGTTGATGGGTACGACGCGGCGTGGTTGGGCCGTGCGGGCGCGAGGGACGCTTCCGGCGCCGATCCGGCGGAGCTGCTCGATCGCGTGCTGTTCGACGCCATTGCCACCACGGGCCATTCGCTACGGTTGACGTGTCTGATGGGGGAGCGTCCTAACCCTGCCGAGGCGGCGCTTTCTTCGCGCAGCTGCTCGTATCGTCTTTCGACGCCCCTTTCGACGTGGTGCGACCGTTGGTTCGGCTTTTCGGATGCCGAGGTTGAGGCTCTGTTGAGTCATGCTGGACGCGAGGAATACCTGGATGATGCGCGTGAATGGCTCGAGGGATATCGGTTTGGCAGGGCCTATTGCTTGAGTCCGACGCGTGTGATCGGTTTTCTGGACCGAGGCTGCACAGCGCCTGTGCGAGCCGATCTGTATGGGTATGCCGATTGCCTGAGTAGGGTAGTTGCCGGGTGGAATCTCGACCGCCTTTCGGTCTTGTTCGATTTGCTCGAGGCTCATGGATGCGTTGAGGTCTCGCTTGGTTTGGGCGCTGCGGGGCCAGAGGCCTCGCCTGATGATGGCCTGTGGACGGCGCTGTATCTGTCCGGTTTCCTGACGACGGATTTGATTGAGGAGCCGGAGCATGGTGGTCGTCTCCGTGCTCTACGGTTGCCCAATAACGAGCTTCGCCAGGCCTTTCGTCTGGTGATTATTGATTGGTTTGAGCGTGCTGCCGAGGACGTTCGAGACGTCGATACGTTTCGAGACGGGTTGTGCCGTGGGGACGAGGATGCGGTGAAGCGGGCGTTAGAACGCATCCTGGGAGATGCGGGAATCGGTGCGAACAACCCAGATGCGCAGCTGCCATATCACCTGCTCTTGCAGGGACTCTGCTTTGGATTGCCGGGCTATGCCAATCCTGCCTCGAGGCGAAAGCGTGGCGCGGATCGCTGGGACATCCAGGTTTTTCCTACGGGCGCTGTGTTTGACGTGGCAGACACGATCGGCATGCTCGACGAGCGTCCGCTGATAACGGTCAACATGATGTTTGACCCCGGTGTGGACGCGCTGGGCCTAGAGCTGCTGGCCGTTCAGGCGCTGCTCGACATAGAGCGCGACGGTATCGACAAGATTCGCGTACCGCGACCCGGTGTAGGCCGTATGCGCTGGGGATTCGGGTTTGACGGACAGCGTGTGGCAGCGGTGTGCCAGCGGCTGTAGGGGTGTCCGCTACTCTGCGTCCTTCATGGGCGGCATGGGCTCCCAGTCGGGGTCCTTGATAATCTTGCGGGCGTCTTTCATGCCACGGCGCAGCGCCGGGATGCCGGTCTTAAAGCACTTGTCGACCGCTGCCAGACGAATGAACTCCTTGCAAAAGGTCGCGGCATTGCCCAGACGGAACAGTATGGGGTGGTAGTCACCGTAGATCTGCATGTAGCGGGCCAAAAAGCCGCGATTGCGCATGATGTAGTAGCGGTTGGTGTCGCTCGTGGAGTTGAGCTGGCGTTTGCCGGCGATGTCCCAGTTAGAGACGGCGCGGGCGCGCTTGAGCACCACGTCGGCAACCACGGCGGCGGGGAAGTGCTGGCTCGCAACATAGCCGTAGCATGCATCGTCGCCGTAGATGAAAAAGCGCGCATCGGGCAGGCCGATCTTGTCGACTACGCGACGCGAGAACAGGCCGCCTTCAAAGCACAGCTGGTTCATGGCGCGGTAGCCCTCGGGGCCCAGGTCCCACTTAGCGATGGGGTTGGGGATACCGAGCGAAAGGATGAGCTGGTACTGCCAAAAGAAGGCACCGCCGTCGAAGTCCAGGCGCGAACCCTGGATGACGTCGTAGCGGTCCGTCCACTTGGCCAGGCGCTCAATGCCCTCCGGGATGACGAGCACGTCGTCGTCCATGACCCAGAACCACTGGGCGCCCAAGTCGTAGGCGCACTTGGTGCCGGCGGAGAAGCCACCCGCGCCGCCGCCGTTTTTGAGCTGCGGGGCGTAGATGACGCGGTCGGTGCCACCCTTTGCATCGGGCTGATCGGTGTCGATGCCCCACAGGTTGGCGAGGCGCTCGTTGAATGCGACGCACATGGCTTCGGTCTCGCGCGAATTCTCATTGTCGACGATCACGATACGCCAAGGCGTTGCCGTGAGCTCGGTCATGGAGTCGAACAGGTTGGCCAAGAGCTCCTGGCGCTTGTACGTAACGACAACGATGGCGAGCTTATCGATGGGAGCGGGAAGGGTGGAAGTCATGAACGAGAATATCCTTTCGCGTGGGCAGCATTTCGGCCCTGCGGAATAAACAACGTGTCCCATGGGACATGACTATTGTAAGCGTAGGTAGGCGCCCGCGGTTAATGTTCCACTAATCACCAAGAACGTTTGCTACAAGCCTGGTTGACGTGCGTGCGCGGCGAGATTGCAAGCGCGCATTGTGGTATTACATAGGTGCCGAATCCCGTGGACGCGATCTTTGTGTTTGGATGCCCTGTGAATAAAACTCGTTTAGCTTCCTTTGCCGATAGCCTTCCCGTCAAGGTCATGTTGCTGTTTTTGGTTCTTCAGGTCGTATTTGTCCTGAGCAATACCGCGGCGAATTGCCTGCCGAGGCCCGTTATCGAGTCACATGCGCAGGGTTCGGAGTCCTCTGCCCTGTTGTCTGACGTGTATGTCTATGACCACCGTGTTGCAGCTGGTCCTGTTTGCTTTGATAACAATCGCTTTATCATTGAAGTCGCACAGCAAAAGGACCAAGGTTCTCCGTTTAAGACGATGACTGTTGCCGAGATTGATGACGTTACGAAAGCCGGCGGGATTACGCATCAGCAGTACTACCGGTATTGGCATGGATGGCAGCTCCTTACGAATGTCTGCCTGTTTATTGGTGGTATCGGCGTTGTCGTGGTGCCTGCGGCCGCTCTGGCGATTGCCGGCTCCGCTTGCGCTTACGTTGCCTTGCGGAAGCGATTTTCAAAGCCATTGACGTTGGGGTTTCTTACAATCCTGTTGTTCTCGACCAATCTGTTTTTCAATTTTATCGGTGATCTGCTGCTGTGCATCTCGTTCTTTGTGGCGCTCATCATGATGTCTTGTATGAGCCTTCGTTTGGGCTCGGCCCCGAACGCACGGGTTTTCACAAGCCGCCTTGTCCTTTGGTCGATAGCGACGGGCGCCGTGTTTTCGTTTCTTGACTTTTTAACGATCCCGCCGCAGTTGTCGTCCTGCATTGCTTTTTCGCCTTCATTGCGCTCCCCAAGGGTGAGCGCCCCAAGCGTTGCGTCGTCACGATGCTGCAGGCGCTCTTTGGGTTTGGGCTTTCGTTTGTGTTTACCTGGGCGATGAAATGGGTTGTCGCGGCGTTTGTGCTGGGCTGGGACGCGGTCTTTTCGAACGTTCTGGGCGAGATGGGCCTTTGGTCTGCGCATGGGACTTCGTCACTGTTGCCCCAGGCTGACTGGCCTCAGATTTTGAAGGCGTTTTATTACATGAGCCCGCAGCTGTTCGCCATTTGCTCAACAGCTGGTTATGCGATGATCTCGAACGTCGTTTGTCTTGTTTCGTTTGCCGTCGTATTGGTGATCTGGATTGCCGTGCTCGTTTGCTCGATACGGGGCGGCGCACAAGACGGTCGTCGTCGAAAGGTGTTGATCCAGTCGCTGCTCATGGCACTGCCTCTGGTTGTTGTTCTGGGTTATTTCGTTGTTATGCACGACCATGCGATCGTTCATATTCCGGTATTTGGCTGCAAGAATTGGGCGATTGTCTTTGCGATTTTATTTGTTTCGGGTGTAAGCGCGCTTCGTGGTCTGAGGAGTCAGAAGGTCGCTTAGCCGTTCATACGGGCCTTGATGGACTCGACTACGGCTCTGCGCACGATATCCACGAGGAGCAGGGAAAGCGCGAGGCAAAGGCTCATAAGGATTCCGAGCAAAATGGCGGCGGCTGGACGGGGCGTTCCCGTTTGGATGCCTGTTGCCATGGTGTAGATTGCATTGTCGAAGATGGGTCGCCAGACGTTGCAGGTAAACGACTGCACGGCGTAGAAAGCGAGCGTTCCTGCGGCGAGGGACATGATTGTCTTGTCTGCAGCTGTGACTTTGTGGCGCGGCTGATGAAGCGCTGCGGCGGCAACGGATGCGGCGGCCAAGATAAAGGATATGACGGAAGTGGACTTGTAGGAGAGCTTCCAGAGCGTGTTGTACTGGCTGTTTGCCGATAGCAGAAGCTCGAGCGCGATGGTGGCGGCAACGAGTCCGATGAGTACGATCTTGGATTTTTGAGCGCCGGATGCGTTGCCGTGGCATTCGAGGACAAAGCGCATTTCTCCAGCTGCAATAAACGCGACCAGGTAGGTAACGGCGCTCATGAGTTTGCGCCACAAAATGATACCGGCCGATTCGTTTGCCGTCGCCGCGATGTAGCAGTTGATTCCAAATGTTGCGAGCACAAGAAGTGCTACGACAAACTGGGCTCTTTTGCTGCCGATTTGCTGTCGTATCACCGCAATCACTGGGACGAGCAATACGGATACCGCGTAGACCCAGATAAACTCGATGCCCAACGTGAGCCAGCCAATCTCATGCAGCGAGATTTCTGGTAGGGGATACACGTACATCGAAACAAACAGGCAGGTGGCGCAATAAAAGAGCGTGGGCAAGACGATCTTCTTGAGGCGCCCAAGCGATTTGAGCGTGAGGCCCTGCGCGGATGAACCGTTTTGGAGGGCGCGTACCGCCGAGGGAATAAGGAAGTATCCCGAGATCATAAAGAAGACCTCGTTGGCCCAGCAGCCCAGCAGGTTGATGAGGCCGAGCGCGCCGGAGTAAGGGAAGACGGCGAGCGGCGCATATTCCGGTAGACCGGCGCAGACGGTTTGAAAGGTCCACTGAAACGTGTGGAATATCGCGATGCCAGCAACCGCGACCAAGCGCAGCGCCTCGATGGAGGTATTTCTGCTTGCTTTACTGCCCATCAGACTATTTTCCAGCGCGTGCGTTGTATGAACCAAAGTGCGATGTGATCATTTTTAGAGTCTGCTTGGGGCCCTTGTTCCATACGTTATACAAGCCCTCGCCCACGAGGTCCTTGGCGTATGCGCAGTAGCTGATTTTAGGGTCGGCGATACCCATATACTCGGCATAGAGCTTTTTGGCCGCGGGAGTAACGCGAGGATTGGCAAATACCAGCTCTTGCGGCATGCGTTCGAACATCCTGTGGATCGCCCGCTCGATTTCGGGGTGGCCTTCAATTCCGGTGTGCTCAATCATGATGCCCATATAGGTGAAGCCACGTGTGATTTGGGGTGTCCAAACGGCGGGGTCGGTGACGTTGAGCCGCTCAAGAATATCGACCATATCGTTCCAGCGATTAAACGGCATCAAGGGGTCACGCTTGGCCAGAGCAGCCGCCTTTTCGGGCGTTTCCTCGCGGTAGCAGTAATACGGCTTGGGCCAGTAAGCGATCGCCTTTGCCTGGCATAGCGTTTCGACAAGGAATGGATTATCGGCCCAGCCCGCACCGGGGATTTCCTTAAACCAGATATTGTTTTGCAACAGGAAGTCGCGACGATAGATTGCCGACCAAATGGACGGATGATGGGCCAGCAGGTGTGGAGCGTCGTGAATGGTGAATGGTTGCCGAGGCGGTTTAATGCGACCGCGATATGCGCAGTGTAGTTTGACCTCTTGGGGAGTATCGGGGTTGCGAATGATCCAATACGGGGTCTCAATAATATCGAGCTTGTTCGGATCGCCAAATTCGCGTTTGGCAAAGGCAAGCATGTCGGAGTACATTCCGGGCTCGATCCAATCATCGGGCTCGAGGATGGCAATCCAGTCGCCCTTTGCCTCGCGAATGCCCAGATTGCAGGTTGCGCCGTAACCCTGGTTTGCCTTATCGATCACTCGAACGCGTGAGTCGCGCGCGGCGAAATCTTCCATAATGGCGAGTGAGTTGTCGGTGGATCCGTCGTTAATGGCGAGGATTTCCAGTTCGATATTCTTTTCGTTTAATAGGCTGCCTATAGCCTGAGAAAGATACGGCTCGGCATTGTAAGTAGGCACGATTACGGTCAGCATTCAAACACTTTCTCTAGGCGATCTGGAAGAATTATACCTAATTGCGTTTGCAACGGTTTTAGTTGCATTTGGGTGAAGGCAACGGTAAGGGTTGCCAAGTTAGCAGATGGCCAAACGAATCGGGATCTCCGTTTCGTGCCATCTTGATTCAACACGATTCCTTTCAATGACAATTGTTCAAAAGAAGAGATAATTGATGGATAATGTTGCCACATGGATATTCATTTTGACTGGGGATTCAATATGAAAAAGGTTTTACGTGTCACAACCAGTTTTTCTCTGGCTGCTCTTCTGACATTTTCGTCATTGATGAGTCCTGTAGTTGCTGCTTACGGGTTGAACGAGGCGCAGCCAGCTGAAGCTGTGACGGATGTGATTTCTGCGGGTGATGACGGAGTTGCTGCACGTGGTGACGATGTTGAAAGCAGTGAGGCTACCGTTGACCAATCACCGGTTGAAGGGGATATTGAGGCTATCGAGTCGTTGAGCCAAGGCGCAACTGAAAGCGATGTCAAGACCGATCAACAGGTCGATTCGGTCGAGTCGACCTTCGAATACGTTTACCTGGCCTACCCAAGCCTTCCCTCTGGAGCTGATCAGGTCATTGCTTTTGCTACTCCTAATGACGGTGAAGTTCTTTCCTCTGCTACGCTTGGCTATGTGAGTGCCAACGGCGTAAAGGGCTCTGTCGACGCGTCTGCTACGGCTGATAATTCTGCCGCCTTTACCTTTGGCTCAAAACTCGAAGCTAATACTTATTTCCTCACTTCGATTTCGTATTATCTAGAGGGAGATGGGACTGAACATAAGATCGATCTTTCTGATCGAGATTATTCGTTCAACGTCGTAGATAGCTCTATGAACTCCGAGGGCACATCTGTTTATTATGCAGATGGGGACGGAAATGCTGTTGAGGCACAGTCTATTCAGCAGGCGTTGGAGTGTGCCGATTCTCCGGATGGTGTTTCTACTTATGCCGCTCGCTCCGCTCGCAACGTTAGCGTAATCGCTCTTGATGCTGGTCATGGTGGATCTGACCCCGGTGCGCAGGGTAATGGCAAAAGCGAGGCCGATCTTACCTGGAAGATTGTGACGGCATGCAAGAATAAGCTCGAGGCATACGGTTTTAAGGTCGTTCTTGCTCGTGAACAATACGGCAATTACTCCGGTAATGATTTTCTTTATCGCGTTCAGCGTTGCATCGATCAGGGTGCGCAAGCTTTCGTGAGCTTCCATATTAATTCCGGCTCCTCTGCTGCTCATGGTGCTGAGGTTTACGCTCCCACCGCAAATGGATCAGACTATACACAGGTTTCTGTTGAGCTTGCCAATAAGGTTATGAATAACCTTGCTGCTATGGGTCTTACGTACCGCGGCGTTTTCCAGATGCAAGTGGGAGATGAGTTTGCGGTAATCCGATGCGCCCGCGAGCAGGGGATTCCTGGCATCTTAATTGAGCATGGCTTTATTTCGAATTCCGGCGATGTCGCTAACTACTTTTCCGATGACGGCTGTCGTCGTCTTGGCGAGGCTGATGCCGCTGCTATTATTGCGCAGTTTCCGCACCCTTATTCCATTGACGGAATCACCTTCTCGGAAGAATTGGGGCGTGCTGGATCTTCCATTAAGGTTGGCGTGAATGTTACCGGTAAGACCGATGGTCTTAAGTACAAATTTGTTTGGCATAAAGTCGGAGCCGATTGGAACAGCTCAAATTGGGGTGTAATTGGTCAAGATTTGACCAGCCCGTCGGTTGTTTGGACTTTGCCGCAAGCTGGTGAATACGAAATTTATGCCGATGTTGTTGACTCCAATGGTTACATATCGAGCACCTCCAAATATAAAGTAGTCAATTGGTCCGTCGAGGGCCTCGACGTCTCCGGCGAGGCGCGCTCCGGCAAGCCGCTCAAGCTCCAGGCCAGGGTCTCCGGCGACACCGGCGGCCTCAAGTACAAGTTCGTCTGGGAGAAGGGCGGCTGGGCCAAGTGGGGCACCGTCGGCGGCGGCTCCAGCTCCTCCGCCTCCTGCGAGTGGACCCCCTCCGAGCCCGGAGAGTACACCCTCTACCTCGACGTGATCGACGGCGATCGGGCCAAGCACCTCACCCGCAAGGTGACGGTCGAGGACCGCTTCAGCGTCGAGGGCCTCGACGTCTCCGGCGAGGCGCGCTCCGGCAAGCCGCTCAAGCTCCAGGCCAGGGTCTCCGGCGACACCGGCGGCCTCAAGTACAAGTTCGTCTGGGAGAAGGGCGGCTGGGCCAAGTGGGGCACCGTCGGCGGCGGCTCCAGCTCCTCCGCCTCCTGCGAGTGGACCCCCTCCGAGCCCGGAGAGTACACCCTCTACCTCGACGTGATCGACGGCGATCGGGCCAAGCACATCACCCGCAAGGTGACGGTCGACGGTACGCCAATTATGGGTACGTCTACGATATCTGCTGAATCCATGGCTCGTTTGTTTGTTTCTACCGGACATACTTATCCCTCTGAGGTTTATTCGCAAAGGGGTGCTTCTAGCATTACTGAGTTTTGTAATCAGGTTATTTTGGCCGCCTCCTCTGAAGGCGTTAGGCCTGAAGTGGTATTTGCCCAAGCCATGTTGGAGACCGGATGGCTCCAGTTCGGGGGTTCGGTATCCGCAGACCAGTGCAATTTTGCTGGCTTGGGGGCTACTAGTCCTCAAGTCGGTGGGGCAAGGTTTGACAACGTATATCAGGGGCTGCTTGCTCAATCTCAGCATTTAAAAGGCTATGCGACCGGTATGCCCTTGAACAATGTTTGTGTTGACCCTCGTTATCAAATACTTGTTGATAGGGGATATCTGGGCATCGCTCCGTGTCTAGAGGACCTCAATGGTTTATGGGCTGTCCCTGGGGATGGTTACGGCCAAAGGATTGCAGCGATTATTAACAGAATGATCTAATGATGCGATTTTCCCTTTAGCGCTAGTCGTCTTTAGATTTCAGTTATACAGCTTCGTTTGTTAGGATACCTGATTCCGATGAAGACAGTTTGCCGTAAGCTCATCCTTGCAATATTTGTTGCTTTTTTGATTTTGCCTATGGCCGCTTCGTATTCCTTTGCGACAGATCAAGGCACTTCATCTCTTTTCGTCGATCCTGCTAATAATATGTCTGGCCTGTCGGAGGACTTTTCCCTCGACGGCCTCTCCGCGGAGGCTACCGACGGCGGGTCGCCCCTGCTCGGGG
>CABSNK010000026.1 GCA_902479075.1 uncultured Collinsella sp. | reverse complement strand
CGACCGCCAGGAGGACGGCTCCATGCCGGAGCTGCCGCACCGCAACCTCGATACGGGCATGGGTCTGGAGCGCATGGCCGCCATCATGCAGCACAAGACCGCCAACTACGACGGCGATCTGATGCAGCACCTCATCAAGCTCGGTGAGAAGATCAGCGGCAAGACCTATGACGCCGACGATTACTCCGGCGCCAGCCGCTCGCTGCGCATCATCGCCGATCACTCCCGTGCCGTCGACTTTATGATCTCGGACGGCATCCTGCCCGGTAACGAGGGCCGCGAGTACGTCCTTCGCCGCCTGCTCCGCCGCGCCGTGTTCCACGGTCGCCTGCTGGGCATCGAGGGCGCCTTCCTGACCAAGTTCATCGACGAGGTCAACGCTCAGATGGGCGAGGCCTATCCCGAGCTGCTCAAGAACGTCGCACTCGTCAAGGGTATCGTCGCCTCTGAGGAGGAGCGCTTCTCCACGACGCTCGACAACGGCCGCGTCTACCTGGACGAGGCCCTGGCAGCGCTTGCCGATGGCGCCGTGCTCCCGGGTGATGTCGCCTTTAAGCTGCACGACACCTTTGGTTTCCCCATCGACCTGACCGTCGAGATTGCCGGCACCGCCGGCCACGACGTCGACATGGACGGCTTTACCGCTTGCATGGAGGACCAGAAGGCCCGTGCTCGCGCCAATGCTAAGGGCGACGCCTGGGGCAGCTTCAACGATGTGTGGGTCGAGCTTTCGGACAAGGTCGCTGCGACCGAGTTCGACGGCTACGACAACGACGTCATTGAGGGCGCCAAGGTTGTGGCCATCGTGCGCAACGGCGAGTCCGTCGAGTCCGCTGCGGCGGGCGAGGATGTTGAGGTTGTGCTCGACCGCACCCCGTTCTATGCCGAGATGGGCGGCCAGCAGGGCGATGCCGGCGAGCTTTCCGCCGAGGGCGTTTCGCTGACCGTTTCCGATACCAAGAACCACAACGGCCTGTATGCCCACGTTGCGCACGTCGCCGAGGGCACGCTGACCGTCGGTGCTACCGTGACCGCCGCGCTCGACGCCGAGCGCCGTGGCTTCCTGCGCCGCAACCACACCGCCACCCACCTGCTTGACGCCGCGCTTAAGCACGTCCTGGGCGAGCATGTCTCTCAGGCCGGCTCGCTGGTGACGCCCGAGCACCTGCGCTTTGACTTCACGCACTTTGAGGCCCTGTCCTCCGAGCAGCTCAAGGCTGTTGAGGACCTGGTCAACCAGCAGATTTTTGCATCTAAGCCGGTCGTGACCCGCGTCATGGGCATCGACGAGGCCAAGGCCGCCGGCGCCGTCGCCCTGTTTGGCGAGAAGTATGGCGACGTCGTCCGCGTCGTTTCCGTGGGCGCCGAGGACCAGCCGTTCTCCCGCGAGCTCTGCGGTGGTACGCATGCTGCCAACACTGCCGAGATCGGCCTATTCAAGATTATCTCCGAGTCCTCCACGGGCTCGAACGTCCGCCGTATCGAGGCCGTTACCTCTAAGGGCGCCCTCGACTACATGGCCGACCGCCTGGCACTCGTTGACGCCGCTGCCGCTGCGCTCAAGTGCCGCGTTGACGAGGTTCCCGCTCGTGTGGAGAACCTGCAGGCCGAGCTGCGCGAGACGTCTAACAAGCTCAAGAAGGCGCTGACCGGTGGCTCCTCCGACGCTATCTCCAGCGCCATCGAGGGTGCCGTCGAGCTCGACGGCTATAAGCTCGTCGTCGCTGAGCTCCAGGGCCTTGAGGCCGCCGACCTGCGCAACGTTTGGGATACCGTGCACCAGAAGGTCGCCGGTCCCGTTGCCTGTGTTGTTGCCAGCGTGACCGAGAAGGGCACCCCGGCCCTGCTCGCCGCCGGCTCCGATGACGCCGTGAAGGCCGGTTTCCACGCCGGCAACGTGATCAAGCAGATCGCGGGTCTGGTCGATGGTCGCGGTGGCGGCCGTCCCAACATGGCCCAGGCCGGTGGCAAGAACGCTGCCGGTATCGCCGATGCCCTCGCGGCCGCCAAGACCGCGCTCGGCGCCTAAGTAGTCGCTGTGGTCGCGCTCGCGCTGGACATAGGGGAGACCAGGATCGGCATCGCCGTCTCGAGCCGTGATGGCAAGATGGCGATGCCCGTCAAGGTGCTTCCGGCCGCTGAGGTTACCGGTATGGCCAAGACGTTCCGTTACCTGGTCGAGGACTATGAGCCCGACATCTTGGTAAGCGGGCGTCCCCTGACCATGGCCGGCGAGCCTGGCCCCCAGGCCGAGCGCGTTGCCGCCATAGCGCAAAAGATCGCCGACGAGCTCGATCTTCCGCTGGAGTTTGAGGACGAGCGCCTGTCCTCGCAAGAGGCCAAGCGTATCCTGCGCGAGCAGGGACTCAACGAAAAGCAGATGAGGGGCAAGATCGACATGATCGCCGCCAGCCTGTTCTTGCAGACGTGGCTCGATCGCAAAAACGAGGAGGTTTCGCATGTCTAGCGCTTTCGATCCGCGCCAGCCGAATCGTACACGACAGCCTGCGCCACGCCCTGTATCGTCCGGTCAGCGTCCGACGCAACCGACTCAGCGCGCGGCCCAACCCGCCGCACGTTCGGCGCAGCCCTCTTCTCGCCCCACTCAGCCCACTCAGCGTCCAGGCCAGCAACCTGTTCGTCGTCCTGCTCAGCAGTCTGCTGCCCATACAGCCCAGCCCGCGGGCGGTTCCCGCTTTAAGCAGCAGGCTCCTGCCCAGCGCACGGAGGGACAGGCACCGCAATCACGCTCCCACGCACATCATACTCATGGCTCGCACGGCGTTGCTCCGGCCACGCGCTCGAGCTATAACACGCGCGCTCGCCGTGGTGCCCAAAAGAAAAGCTCCCCGGTGCCTATGATTATCGGTGGCGTCGTCGCCGTGCTTGCGCTTGTCGCGATCGTTTTCTTTGTCGTGCCAGCTGTCAAGGGCTTTTTTGCTGGTGAGGATACGAAAGTCACTGCTGGCCAGCAGGTTACTATCACTATTCCCGATGGTGCCTCGGGTGACAGCATCGCTTCGATTCTCTCCGAGAACCATATCGTCGAAAATCCCAAGGATTATTACGCGGCGGTCAAAAAGCTCAACGCCGACATGTCGCTCAAGCCCGGCACCTACTCGTTCACCACGCTCATGGACGCGACCAAAGTCGTTCAGCAGCTCATGGAGGGCCCCAATGCGGGCTCCGATGCACTGACTATTCCAGAGGGCCTGACGGTTGATCAGATCGCCGGTCGCGTGGCCAAGGCATACGACAGTATCTCCAAGGTAGACTTCCTCAATCAGGCAAAGGCTTCCAACTATGTGAAGGACTATAGCTTCCTTGAGGGCGCTGCAAACGATTCGCTCGAGGGCTTCCTATTCCCCAAGACCTATTCGTTGGGTAAGGACCCGTCTGCCGATGATGTGATTCGCGCCATGCTCGATCAATTCAACACCGAGTACAAGTCGCTCGATTTTGCCGGTTGCGAGGCCAAAATCAAGGAGCGCTACGGCGTGGGGATGTCCGATTACGACATCATCAATCTCGCTTCCATCGTTGAGCGCGAAGGCCTCAACGCCGAGCAGCGCGCGCATGTCGCCTCGGTGTTCTACAACCGTCTTGCCGGCAAGCTCGATGGTCTGTGCTACCTCAATAGCGATGCGACCATGATGTATGTCACCGGCGGCGAGGTTACCGCCGACGACCTGCAGAGCGATAGCCCGTATAACACCTATAAGCACGAGGGCCTGCCGCCCACGCCTATCTGCTCTCCGTCACTCGAGGCGCTCAAGGCAACCCTTGAGCCCACCGACTCCGATGACCTGTATTTCTACATTACGCAGGACGAGGAGTATTTCTCTCAGACCTACGAAGAGCACCAACAGTCTTGGAATTAAACATGAGGATTTTCAGCCCCAAACGATATGTTGCCTCGGTCGACCGCATCGACCTTGATACCCTGTGGGCCGACGGCAAGCGCGCCATTTTGCTCGACCGCGATAACACCCTGGTGCCGCGTGATACCGAGCAGGTTCCCGCTGCCGTCTCGGCCTGGCTCGACGCCGCTCGTGCCAAGGGCTTTAAGCTGTGCATGGTGTCGAACAACTGGCATCGCGACCAGGTCATGAGCTCAGCACGCGAGCTGGGGCTCGAGGCCATCAGCCATGCCATGAAGCCTGCACCGTTTGCTCTCAAGGCCGGTCTTAAGCGCTTGGGCGCCACGGCCGATGAGGCTGTGCTGATCGGTGACCAGCTGTACACGGACGTGTGGAGCGGTAACTTTGCCGGCGTCGACACGATCTTGGTAAAGCCACAGGCAACTCAGGACCTGTGGTATACGCAGATCTTCCGTATCTTTGAGCGCCGGGCCCTGCGCGACCTTCCCTGCGAGGAATAGGTTTCGTCATGTCCCAGCACACCAAGCACGGCTGCGACCATATCTTCTTTATCGGGTTTTTGGGTGCGGGTAAATCGACGCTCGCGCGCAACGTGGGCACCATGTTCAAACGTCGGTTTATCGATACCGACCGCCTGGTCGTGCGTCGCTGCGGCAAATCGGTTACTGAGATTTTTGAGACCGAGGGCGAGGAGCGTTTTCGCGAGCTCGAAACCTCGGCGCTCCGTTCGCTCCAAAGCGAGCGCAGCCTGCTGGTTTCGTGCGGTGGTGGCATTGTCGAGACGTCGGTCAATATCGAGCTCATGCACCAGATGGGTACCTGTGTGTACCTCGAGGGTGACTTTGAGGATTCGATGCGCCAGATCCGCCGCTCCGACACGCGTCCCGATTTCCGCTCGCCTGAGCATGCGGCCCGCCTGTTTGAGCATCGACGTCCGCTGTATCGCAAAGCGGCCGATATTACCCTCGATATTCGCAATAAGTCCTTTGAGGACGTTTCCTATCTTTGTGCCGAGATGCTTTTGGAGCGTGGACTGCTATGATTCGCCGTCAACTCATCAATTTCCAAAATCGCAGTATCGATGTTCGCGTCGGCTTTGACGCGTTTAGCGAGCTGTCGCGTATGTTTGCCTCGGTCGTGGGCAAGCCTAAGCGCGCGATGGTTGTTTGGAACAGCGCTGTGTCCGACCGCTTTGGCGAGAACGTTGAGCACGCTCTGGTCGATGCCGGCTTTGCTGTGTCGCAGCTTTCGCTTGAGGTTTCGCCCGCCGGCGCGACCTTGGCCGACGCCGATGCCGTCTTTGGCGCTCTGTCGAACAATGGAATTACCTGCGACGATCTAATTGTCGCCGTCGGTGACGCTTCGATGTGCTCTGTTGTCGCCTGGTGCGCCAATCAGTGGTGCGGACGCACGGAGTGCGCCCTGTTGCCGACGACCTTCGACGCTATGCTCACGGTCGCTACGACGATGGAGCCGCTCGTCGCTTCGGGCAACCACTCGCTGCCCGCCATCGCGGTACGTCCCGAGCCCGGTCTGGTAGTCTGCAATCTGGACCTTGTTCGCGAGGCTGACGCAGAGGAGCTCAAGCGTGGGTATGCCATACTCGTGGGTACCATGCTTTCCAGCAGCAAGTCGCGCTGGAACCAGTTCTCCGAGATGGTCCCCGAGATTCTTGCCGGCGAGGAGGTCGCGCTCGTCAATGCCGTGCAGTGGTCCCAGACTGCGCGCAAAGACGTGCTCATGGCCACGAATCCCAGTGCTCGACATGCGCTCGATTTTGGCAAGACGGGGGAGCGTACCCTTCGCGCCTGCTTGGGCGATGCCGCGGCACACGTCCCCGCACACCAGCTCCTTTCCGAGGGCATGCGGTTCGAGGCGCGCCTAGCACATGATGCCTGCGACTTTGATATCGACTATGTGTTTGAGGTCGATGACTGCCTGGAGGACTTCGGCATCGAGGAGCTTGCCTTCGACCTGGAGCCCACCGCGTTTATCGAGGAGTTCCGCAAGCAGCAGTTCGTACGCTCCAATCGCACGATGTTGCCGCTGCCCGCGGCACTTGGCGCCATTCGTCTTAATGCCGTGGACGACGATGTGCTCGAGCGCCATGCACAGGCGTATTTGGCTTCTCGCAAGGAACTTCTCTAGTTTTATTGACATCCATCGTCTTTCGTATCATTTTGAGGGACGGGTTTTCAATCGGTTGCGGATCGTTTGCGGTTCCGTGCGCTGATTGAGCCCGTCCCGCTTTTATTGAGGACATTAAGAAAGGAATCTGCATGTCTGAGTTTGCTGCCGGTCCTGCCGGTCGTATCGAGCGCGTCCGTGCCCTGATGGCCGAGCGCGGCTACGACGCCATCATCGTGCGCGATGAGGCTAACCTACGTTGGCTCACGGGCGTGAAGGGCGTCTTCGACTACACCTTCGAGTTCCCGCACGCCGCGTTTATTACGGTCGATCAATGCCTGTTCCACACCGACTCGCGCTATCTCAACAGCTTTGAGGAGAACACGCCCGCCGGCAGCCCCTGGGTCTACGACATGGACGAGGGCACCATCCCCGGCTGGGTCGCCGGCAAGATCGCAGCTAACAAGTGCCGCGTCTGCGCCGTCGAGGATGACATGCAGATTAATTTCTACCAGGGTATCCAGCGTGGTCTGGAGGATCGCTCCGTCGCCTGCATGCTGCCGCTGATGCACGACGACATCCGCAAGATGCGTGCCATCAAGGATGCCGAGGAGATCGAGCTCATGCGCCACGCGCAGTCGATCACCGACGCCGCCTTCCAGCACATGCTCGGCTTTATTAAGCCCGGTATGACCGAGAAGCAGGTGCGCAACGAGCTCGAGAACTTTATGTTCGCCAACGGCGCTGACAGCCTGGCCTTCGGCTCCATCGTTGCGAGTGGCCCCAACACCGCCAACCCGCATGCCGTCCCGAGCGACCGCGTGATTGAGAAGGGCGACTTCGTCCTCATGGATTACGGTGCGGGCTACTGTGACTACCGCTCCGACATGACTCGTACCGTCGTGATGGGCGAGCCCACCCAGGAGCAGCTCGACCTGTACGCGCTCGTGCGCCGCACCCACGAGGAGTGCGTCGCCGCTATCCATCCGGGCGTCGAGGGCAACGACATTTTCAAGCTTTCCAAGAAGATCATCGGCGATGCCGGCTATGGCGATTACTACAACCATGGTCTGGGTCATGGTGTCGGTATCGACATCCACGAGCTGCCCAACTTTAACCGCAGCAAGAACATCATCGAGGTCGGCTCGGTTATCACCATGGAGCCCGGCGTTTACCTGCCCGGCGTGGGCGGCGTACGCCTGGAGGACTACGGCGTCGTCACCGAGAACGGCTATGAGCCCTTCACCAAGACCCCGCACGACCTGCACATCATCGATTGCTAATCCACTCCGGTAGATTTTGGGGCATGTCCCAAAAGTCCACTTTGGAGGTGGGGCGTCCGAAATGATTCGGGCGCCCCGCGTTCTCTTTTTATGCGCTCGCTGCAGCCGCCGTCTGCAAGTGTATAATTTCGCTCGTATGTAATTTGGACGCTTGTGCGTCTCGCCTATAACAAGAAAGGTCGCTATGCCTACTATCTCTACCGCCGACTTCAAGAACGGCCTCGGTCTCCGCATCAAGGACAAGGTCTACACCATCGTCGAGTTCCAGCACGTCAAGCCTGGTAAGGGCGGCGCTTTCGTGCGCTACAAGACCCGCGACATCAAGAGCGGCCGCGTCGTCGAGAACACCTGCAACGCCGGCACCAAGTTCGAGAGCGTCATGCTCACCACCCGTGAGTTCCAGTACCTCTACAACGACGGCGCCGACTACATCTTCATGGATAACGAGTCTTACGAGCAGGTTCCCGTTCCCGAGGACATGGTGGGCGAGAACGCCAAGTGGCTGCGCGAGAACGACACCTGCCAGTTGCTCTTCGCCGACGACGAGCTCATGGGCGTGACCCCGCCGATGTTCATCGAGACCACCATCGTCCAGACCGACCCGGGCTTTAAGGGCGACACCGTCCAGGGTTCCACCAAGCCGGCCACCATCGACACCGGCGCTGTCATCCAGGTCCCCATGTACCTCAACGAGGGCGAGGTCATTAAGGTTGACACCCGCGACGGCAAGTTCGTCTCCCGCGTCTAGCAACCGACTCTTCTAGGAGGACTCATGCCCCAGGAAATCAAGATTGACGGCATCGGCATTTCGCCCGATGTTCTGACCGCCATCGTCTCGCGCGCCGTCACGGATGTCGAGGGCATCGCCTCCGTGGGCGTCAAGGACCTTGCCACCAACCTTGTCTCCATGATGCTTTCGTCCAAGGCCCCGGCTTCCGAGCCGGCGGTCGAGGCCAAGGTCATCGGCGACAAGCTCGCACTTACCGTGCGCGTCGTGGTGTTCTTTGGCTATCCGTTCAAGAAACTCGCCGAGGCCGTTCGCGCCGCCGTGGTCGCCGCCATCGATGCCCAGGTGGGCGTCGAGGTCGAGCGCGTTGACGTTTGCATCGACGGCCTCGTTTTCCCCAAGGAGTAACCTTTGAGCCTTAAGGTTTATCGCGGGCGTACGCTTGCCCGCAGTCAGGCGCTGCAGCTGCTGTTCCAGGCCGAGGCCACGGACAGCCCGCTCGAGCGCGTCCTCGAGGGCGATTTCCTGATCTCGAAGGGTCCCCTCGACCCCTACGCGCTGGAGCTGTGCCGCGGTGCCTATGAGCACATCGATCGCATCGACTGCGCCCTGCGCTCCGTCGCCAAGAACTGGGATCTTATGCGCATGCCAGGCGCCGACCGCAATCTGCTGCGTATCGCCGTCTACGAGATGCGCTTCCTCACCGACGAGGAGGTTTCGGACGCCATCGTGATTAACGAGGCTGTCGAGCTTGCCAAGGCCTATGGCACCGATCAGTCCGCGTCGTTTGTCAACGGCGTGCTCGGTAAGATTGCTCGTAGCGAGGAGCTGCCGGGCGAGGACCTGTATCAGGAGCTTCTGGCCGAGGACCGTGCCCGCGAGGAGGTCCAGGCTGCCGAGGCTGCCGCCAAGGTTGCCGCCGCTCAGGCTGCGGCTTGCGTTCTCGACGAGGGTGCTGAGGTCGCCGAGGCCGAGACCGGTACCGTCGAGGAGTAGCCATGCCAGAGGGTTCCGTCCGCAACTTCGACGAGATCTCGGACCGCTTGGACCAGATTATCGCGACCGTTCGCTCCAAGGATACTTCCTTGGAGCGTTCGCTCGATCTGTTTGACGAGGCGATTGAGCTCGGCTCCCGTGCGGTCGATATGGTCGACAAGTTTGAGCTGACGCCTCGCGAGGCGGATAAGCTCGAGCAGGAATACGATGAGGATGCGGCAAACGAATCCAAGGATAGCCAGGCCGCGTCTCCGGATACGAATGGTTGATGGCATTCATGAAACGCGTGCGTCTTGATGACGAACTGATTTCACAGGGCATCTGCGCCGATCGCGCGGATGCCCTTCGCACTCTTATGGCCGGCTTGGTCTCGAGCGGCGGCGAGCGTTTGACCTCGCCGGGCCTTAAAGTGACGCCCGGCTTGCACCTGCACGTGAAGGGTCGTATTCCCTACGTGGGGCGCGGCGGGCTCAAGCTCGAGGGTGCACTCGATGCGTTTGGGATTGATCCGACAGATCTTGCTTGCCTCGATGTGGGCTGTTCTACGGGTGGCTTTACCGATTGCCTGCTCAAGCGCGGTGCCGCTACGGTCGTTTCGGTCGATGTAGGTCGCGCCCAGTTTGATTGGTCGCTGCGCCAAGACGAGCGCGTGACGCTCCATGAGCGCACCAACGTGACGCAGCTGCCCGAGCTTGGCTACGGCGGCGCCATCGACTTGGTCGTGTGCGATGTGTCGTTTACGAGCATCGCGAATATCATCGACGCCGTGCTCGCGTGCCTGAACCCTTCGGGTTCGTTCTGCACGCTCGTAAAGCCGCAGTTTGAGGCGCCGGCTGCGCTGGTGGGCGAGGGCGGCATCGTGACCGACCCTGCCGTCCGCCGCGATACGCTCGTGGCGGCGATTGAACTCTTTGCCGTCAAGGGCCTGTTCCCGCTCGACGTGTGCGTGTCGCCTATCCATGGCGCCAAGGGCAACGTCGAGTTTTTCCTGTACGGCACGAGGTTTGCTCCCGGGGAGCGCACCGACGATGAGCTGCAATCCCAGGTATCGGTTTTGAGCGAGAAAGCTGCAACGCTATGAAGGTCTTTCTGGTTCCCAATTTCTATAAGCAAGAAGCGGTCGAGAGTGGCCTGATGCTCGAGCTTTGGCTTTCGCGCCAGGGCTACGAGGTCGCATGGGCTGCAGACCAGCGTTCCAAGATCCAGAGCGCGCCCGATGTTGACGATGCCGACCTGGTCATTACGCTCGGTGGCGACGGTACACTGCTGCGCGCCGCCCGCATCCTCAACTACCGTGAGATTCCCATTTTGGGTCTTTCCTATGGTCATTTGGGTTTTTTGACGGCTGCGAGCCCCGAGGAGCGCGACATTTTGCAGGTCGTGAGCGATGCCCTGTCCGGTGAGCTCCATGTGAGCCGCCGCGCCACCATCGCCGCCGATATCGTTTCGGTGCGCGAAGACGGCACGAAGGATGTTGTGCGCACCTTTGCCCTTAACGATATGGCGCTTACGCGTGGGCCCCTGTCCGATATGGTCGAGTTCGATATCACGGTGTCCGGCCATCATATCGACCGCCTGCGTGGCGACGGCGTGGTTGTATCGACGGCGACTGGCTCCACCGGCTATGCGCTTTCCGCCGGCGGACCCATCGTCAGCCCCGATTACACGGGCATGGTCTGCGTGCCCATCGCCCCGCATACCATTCAAGCTCGCGCCTTTTTGACCTCGCCGAGCGATGTCGTCGAGATCTTTATGTCCAATGACCGCCCGAGCGTGCCGGCGATCGCCATCGATGGACAGTTTATTACCTGCGATGGCACGGTCGAGAGCGTGGCCGTGCGTCGCGGTCCCGGCGATGTGCTGCTGCTGGATTACGGCCCCGAGAGCTTCTACAACTCGGTGAGCCGCGTGTTCTACGGAGTGCGTCATGATCGATGAGCTGCAGGTTTCCAACATTGCACTCATTCGCGAGGCGACGTTGGTGCCAAGCGCGGGTCTAACGGTTCTGACTGGAGAAACCGGCGCCGGTAAGACCGCGTTGCTCTCGGCGCTCAAGCTCATTTTGGGCGAGCGCGCGGATTCGTCGACAGTGCGCGAGGGCGAGACGCTTGCCAGCGTCGAGGCGCGTCTGTTTGACGGACCGCACGACACGGAGGGCTTCACCGTGCAGCGCAGCCTTTCTGCCGAGGGCCGCAGCCGCGTAAAAATTGACGGCCGCATCGCCAGCGTGCGTGAGCTTTCGGAGCGCGTTGGCGTGATGATGGATCTGTGCGGCCAGCACGAGCACCAGCGTCTGCTCGACCCGGCGCACCATGTTGCCATGGTCGATGCCTGGGCAGGGCGCCCTGCACTCGAGGCGCTCGGGCACTACCGTGCTTGCTTTAAAGCCTCGCGCGCGGCTGCTAAGGAGGTCCGTCGCGTCGAGGAGGCCTCGCGTGCGCAGGGGAGTCGCGTCGAGGAGGCGCGCTTTGCCCTGGAACGTATCGCCGAGGTCGACCCCAAACCGGGTGAGTATGAGGAGCTCGAGGAACTGCTGCCTCGATCCGAGCATGCCGAGGTGCTGGTGGCCACGGCCAACGATGCCCATGCGTCGCTTGCGGCCGAAGGGGGAGCGCTCGATGCCGTGAACAGTGCCGTGGCGGAGCTTTCCCGCATGGCTGCCGTCGATCGCAAGCTGGGCGACATTGCCGATGCGCTTTCGGATGCCTGCATCTCGCTCGAGGATTGCGCCAACGAGTTGCGCGCCTATCGCGATGGAGTCGCCTTTGATCCGCGCGAGCTGGCTCGTATGCGCGAGCGCTATTCTGATCTTAAGGGCCTGCTGCGTCAGTGGGGGCCCACCATGGACGATGTCTTTGCCATGCGCGATCGTTCCCAAGAGCTGCTGTCGCTGGTAGACGATGGTGATGAGCAGGTCAAGAAGTCTCGCGAAGTGCTTGGCGCGGCGGAGCGTGAACTGTTCGCCGCCGCCAAGGCGCTTAAGCGTGCGCGGAATATGGCAGCTCCTCGTTTTTGTCATGAGGTTGGCCGTCAGATGACGCGCCTGGAGATGGGCGGCGCCGAGCTCGTTTGGGAGTCGCGCGATCTTCCGCGTGCCGAGTGGACACCGGCGGGCCCTTCGAGCTACGAGCTTTTGTATCGCAGTGGTGCCGGATTGACGCCACGCCCCCTGCGCCGCATTGCGTCGGGCGGCGAGCTGAGCCGCGTTATGCTGGCGAGCAAGGTTGTCCTCGGTAACGCGGACGGCGTGGATACACTGGTATTCGACGAGGTCGATGCCGGTGTCGGAGGCTCTACTGCACGTGCCCTCGCGAGCGTGTTGGCAGATCTCGCCGCTACGCATCAGGTGATTGTCGTAACCCATCTGGCACAGGTCGCCGTCATGGCCGACAAGCACTACGTGGTGAGTAAAGAACCCGGAGACGTACCCCAGACGCATCTGGATGAGGTGGCTGGGGATGCCCGCACCGCAGAGATCGCCCGTATGCTGAGCGGCGATCAATCGGCGGCAAGCCTGGCACACGCCAGGCAGATGTTGGAAGAAGCGCGTGCTTAGGCCGAGCCGTCGGTGCTGGTGGCAAAATATCAGTAATTGTTGCCCCGTCACTTGCTTGTCTGGCCCGACCGTCAAAAACTATGCCGGTTTACTACGATGAATCGGCGTAGCTCGAGCACAGCTAAAATTGTAAAAAGAAAACCGCAGGTAGAACGCCTGCGGTTTTCTTTTAAAATGGGATGTGGTCGCATATTCCGATTTCATCGTAGTAAACCGGCATAGTTTTGTGGGAACGGTACATAACGACCCCTGCTAAAACCTATTCCACGACCTTATCCGGCTGGATGAGCTCCTCGTAGTAGCTGATATGCTCGCGGGCGTCTTCAATCTCGGGCAGCAGGAAGTTGTAGATAACCTCGATGATCATCGTGGCGCTCATCTTGGAGAACGCAAAGTCGCCCGTGGTGAGCAGCGCCTCGTGGTTCACGGTATTAAAGGTGTAATCGGCCAAGCGAGCAAGCGGTGACTTGCTGTCGCTGCTGATGACGACTACGGTGGCACCACAGCCGCGAGCCGCTTTTGCCATGCGATTAAGCCGGCGCGACTTGCCGGAGTTCGAGATCAGCACGATGACGTCGCCGGGGCGCAGCGTAAGCGCAAGCCCAATCGAGGTCTCGCTGATGGTGCTTGCCATGCAGCGAAGGCCCAGCTGCGAAAACTTAAACGTCGCGTCGAGTGCGACGGCGTTGGTGTTGCCTACGGCTGCAAACTCGATAGCCCCTGCGTTCTTAAACGCGTGCACGACGGCTGTCAGCGTGTCGTGATCAATGCCATCGATAGTCGCATTAAGCTCGCTGACCTTGGCAGCGAGAATATTCTTGAGGCTTTGCTCCATATTGTCGAGCGAGACCTCGTCGGTGAGGCCTTCATTGCGCTGGCTCTCCAGATCGCGCGCCAGCGAAAACTGAAAACTGCGAAAACTGCCAAAACCCAGTTTGCGGCAGAAGCGCGAGACGGTTGCCTCGGAGGTTGCGGCAGCGCGCGAAAGCTGGGCGGCTGTCAGACGCGGTGCCTCGGACTGGTGCTCTAGGATATAGTCGACAATGCGCTGCTCGGACTCGCTGTACCCCCTGTGCATACTAATAAGGGAGAGTGCGCTCTTGCTGCTATCGGACATGGGATGGCTCCTGGCTGGCATAAAAATCGGACTTGTTTTGTAATTTCGTAGTATAGGGGCATTTTCAGTTACAAGATACACCTTGCCGTTTCAATAGTTGATGGTAAACTTTCATCGACCGTTTACGGTTATGAAAGAACCTTTCACCGGAGTAATGAGCCTTATTGCTTCTCATAAAAGCGGTGGCTTGGTATCTTTCAGATGTGGAAAAACGCGCATGGAAGCGCGTGTAGGGGAGCGCCTGCGGGCGCAGTACTCAAGAAGGAGGGACACATGGCTAAGTTTGACATCATCGCCGCCACCGGTTGCCCGACCGGCATCGCGCACACCTTCATGGCGAAGGAGGCGCTGGAGAAGGCAGCTGCCGAGCGCGGTCTGACCATTAAGGTCGAGACCCATGGCCAGGTCGGTGTCGAGAACGAGCTTACCAAGAGTGAGATCGCTGGTGCCAAGGCCGTCGTCGTCGCAGCCGATAAGGATGTCCAGGCAGAGCGTTTCGCCGGTAAGCCCATGGTTTCCGTTGGCGTTTCCAAGGCTCTGTCCGTCGAGGCTGCTGGCAAGCTGATCGATCGCGCCCTCGCCGCCAAGGGCGACGACACGGTTGCGGCTGCTGCCGATGTTGAGGATGAGGTTGAGGAGAAGGAGTCCATCGGCCACATCATCTATAAGCACCTCATGAACGGCGTCAGCCACATGCTGGTCTTCGTCGTTGCCGGTGGCGTCCTGACCGCCGTTTCGTTCCTGTGGGGCATCACGTCCTTCGATTCGACGGCTGCCGACTACAACAGCTTCGCCGCGATGCTCAAGATCATCGGCGGCATTGCCATGAACCTGATGGTTCCCGTGCTTTCCGCCTATATCGCCGAGTCCATCGGCAAGCGTCCGGCGCTCGTCCCCGGCTTTGTTGCCGGTATGATCGCCATCCAGGGCCTGCCCGTTAACGCCGATACACACATGATCGATGCTGGCGGCACCGGTGTGGGCTTCGGCTTCCTGGGCGGCATTGTCGGCGGCTTCCTCGCCGGCTATGTCATCCTTCTGCTCGAGAAGGTTTTTGCCAAGCTGCCCAAGAACCTGGACGGCCTCAAGGCCATCTTCCTGTACCCGCTGTTCTCGACTGCTATCGTCGGTCTGGTCATGCTCGGCATCTCCGGCCCCATGGCTGCCATCAACACCGCCATGATGGACTTCCTCAAGGGTCTGTCTGCCTCTGGCGCTGTTGTCCTGGGTCTTGCTATTGGTTGCATGTGCGCCTTTGACATGGGCGGTCCGGTCAACAAGGCTGCTTACGTCACCGGTACCGCCATGCTCACCGAGGCCCTGGCTGCTGGTGTCGGCACCGACACCTACAACTTCGGCACCAACTTCATGGCTGCCGTCTCCGCCGCCTGCATCGTTCCGCCGCTGATCACCACCTTTGCCGTCATCGTCGGCAAGAAGTACTTCAGCCAGGAGGATCATGACGCCGGTGTCGTCAACCTCATCCTTGGTTGCACCCACATCACCGAGGGCGCCATTCCGTTCATGACCAAGAACATCTGGCCCGTCATGCCCATCATGATGCTCGGTTCCTCCATCGCCTCGATCCTGACCATTATGTTCAACGTTCACGATCCGGCGCCCCACGGTGGCTTCCTGGTCCTGCCCGTTGTCGAGAACGGTCCGCTGTGGGTCCTCGCGATCCTCATCGGCGCTGTGGTCGGTGGCATCCTGTTCGTCGCTTTCAAGAAGTATGACTTCGAGAAGAGCCAGAAGGCCGCTCCTGCCGCTCCCGCTAAGCCGGTCGAGGCCCCCAAGGCCGCTGCCGTCGAGGCTCCCAAGGCCGAGGCTGCCGATTTCGTGAAGGTCGAGAACGTTTTTGTCGCCGAGAACTTCGCTTCTCGTGACGAGGCCCTGAGCTTTGTCTCCAACCAGGCTGTCAAGGCCGGTGTCGCTGACGACGCCGATGCCGTGATGAATGCCTTCCTGGCCCGCGAGGCCGAGGGCTCCACGGGCATGATGGAGGGCTTCGCTATTCCGCATGCCAAGTCCGATGTCATTACCGATGCCGCCGTCATCGTCGTCAAGGACGACTCTGGCGTGACCGGTTGGGACACCATGGATGGCGCTCCCGTCAACGTGGCTATCGCCCTGCTCATTCCCGGTGCCCAGGCCGGCACCACGCACCTCAAGATCCTGTCCAAGGTCGCCGAGGCGCTTATGGACGAGGGCTTCCGTGCCACCGTCAAGGGTTCCACCGACGCCGCCGAGATCGCCAAGACGATCAACGCCCGTCTGGTGTAACTCCGCAACGCGCGAATAATATCGCCTCTGTAACAAAGGGGGAGACCCTCTCCAGGGCCTCCCCCTTTTTCTACCCCCCCCACAAGTTGCGGTGAAATAGGGATTGTTTAAACGATTCAACTCCAAATGCAGTCCCTATTTCACCCCAACTTACAAAAGGGCATAGAGGGGGCTGCCTATCGAGTCTTTGTCGCGAACAGGTTATCAGCCAGAATTCCGTTCGCACGATATTACTCTGGACCGACCGAGTTTCCGCAGCTCGCCTGCCTGGCGGGGCGGTTAAGTTTGTCGCGAGTTCCGCACGCAAAGGAAAGCACTTAATGTGCTTTCCGTCTTGCGCAGGACTGTAGAGCAGCAAACTTAACCGCCCCGCCAGGCAGGCGAGCGTGCAGGAACGACATCCGTCCAATAATTCGTGCGAAACATAATGAAAAACAGTTTGATGTGAGTTAATATAAACAACGTCGTGAATATGGCTCCTGTCGCATGGCTGACAGGGGTTAAACACAAAAAGGAGTCAATTATGGTTTCTGAGAAGGCTACCCTCGTTAATCCTCAGGGTCTTCACATGCGTCCGGCTGGCCTCTTCGCCTCCACCATGGGCAAGTACGCCTGCGACGTGACGGTCGTCACCCCCGAGAAGGAGGTCAACGGCAAGTCCCCGATGGCCCTCATGGCTGCTGGTATCCCCTGCGGCACCGAGGTCGAGGTCAAGTGCGACGGCGCTGACGAGGCCGAGGCTCTGGCTGCTGCCATCGAGCTCATCAAGAGCGGTCTTGGCGAGTAGAACTCAAACGGGTCGCATGTTGAACAACTAAGTTCATATTTGGGGGCGCAGTGACCTGTTTTAAGGTAACTGCGCTCTTTTGTCATGGATATGGCAAAACGCTTTATCACATGACACGGAGAGAGGAATGGGAATGTATCAGGGAGTCAACGCTTCCGAGGGCATCGGTATCGGCACCGTTATGGTCGCCGTCGATCCCGACTTGACGTTTGAGCCGCACCAGGTTGCTGATTCGGCAGCAGAGAAGGAGCGCTATCAGTCCGCTCTTTCGGTCTTCTGCGAGAAGACCCAGGCTCAGGCCGACCACATGAAGGAGACGGTGGGCGAGGCCGAGGCCGAGATCATGAGCGGACACATCGTTCTGGCTCAGGACCCGGGCATGACCGACGCCATCAACGCCGCCATTGACGGCGGCACCTGCGCCGAGCAGGCGCTCATGGACACCTCGACCATGTTCGAGAACATGTTCCTGTCCATGGACGACGAGATGTTCCGTCTGCGCGCGGCCGATATCGCCGACATCCGCACCGGTATTCTAGCCGAGCTGCTGGGCAAGGAGGTCGTCGACCTTTCCGTCCTGCCCGAGAACACCGTCGTTGTCGTGCACGACCTTACGCCGTCCATGACCGCCACGATCGATAAGGCCCACGTTGCCGGTATCGTCACCGAGACCGGTGGCCGTACGTCGCACTCCGCGATTATCGCGCGCGCCCTCGAGATCCCGGCTGTCCTTTCGGTTTCCAACAGCTGCACCGCACTGCGCAACGGCATGACCGTTGTCGTCGACGGTGGCAAGGGCATCGTCGAGGCCGATCCCGACGAGGAGACGCTCGCCGCCTACACCGCCAAGGCCGAGGCCTTCGCTGCCGAGAAGGCAGCCCTCGAGGCCTTCCGCGGCAAGCCGTCCGTGACTGCCGATGGCATCAAGAAGATCATTGCCTGCAACATCGGTAACCCCGATGACGTGCCCAACGCGCTCGATCACGACGCCGAGGCTATCGGTCTGTTCCGCTCCGAGTTCCTGTTCATGGACTCTGCTGAGCTTCCTTCCGAGGAGGAGCAGTTCAACGCCTACCGCAAGGTCGCCAGCGCGCTCAAGGGCGCTCCGGTCATCATTCGTACGCTTGATGTGGGCGGCGACAAGGAGATCCCGTACCTGCACATGGTCAAGGAAGATAACCCCTTCATGGGCTTCCGCGCCGTGCGTTACTGCCTGGCAAATCCCGATCAGTACAAGGTCCAGCTCCGCGCTCTGCTGCGCGCCAGCGCCTTCGGCGATGTCAAGATCATGATCCCGCTCGTCACCTGCGTCGAGGAGGTCGTGGCTGTCAAGGAGCTCGTCGAGCAGTGCAAGGCCGAGCTGACCGAAGAGGGTCGCAAGTTCAACGAGAACATCGAGGTCGGCATCATGGTCGAGACGCCCGCCGCTTCGCTGCTCGCTGACCGTCTTGCCGAGGTCGCCGACTTCTTCTCCATCGGCACCAACGACCTGATCGGCTACACCATGTGCGCCGACCGTGGCAACGACACCATCTCCAACCTGTACCAGGTGTACTATCCCGCCGTGCTCCGCTCGCTCAAGAACATCATCGAGAGCGGCGTGAAGGCCGGCATCATGGTCGGTATGTGCGGCGAGGCCGCTGCCGATCCGCTGCTTGAGCCGCTGCTGATCAGCTGGGGCCTGGAGGAGTTCTCGATGAGCGCTCCGTCGATCCTGCGTGCCCGCAAGACCATCAGCCAGTGGACCAAGGCCGAGTGCGACGAGCTCGCCGAGAAGGCACTCGCCTGCAACACTGCCGCCGAGGTCAAGGCGCTGCTCGAGTCCGCAGCTCGCTAATTTGGTATCAGAGGTAACCGCGTGGTTGGAATGGGCCGGCCACGCGGCCCTCACATATACAGGGGGTACTGTAAATGTTCTACACGCTAACCGCTAACCCGGCTGTCGACATGACGGTTTCGAGCTCTCCGCTCGAGCCCGACGAGAACGTCCGCACCGGCTCGGCCAGCTACACGGCTAATGGCAAGGGCCTCGACGTGTCCTTCGCCTTTAAGAAGATGGGTGTCGACACCGTCGCGCTCGGCTTCTTCGCTGGCTTCACGGGCAAGTTCATCGTCGAGGAGGTCATGAACCTGGGTTGCCTGTGCCGCCCGGTCTGGACCGATGGCATCACGCGTATCAACACCTACGTCAACGATGGCCAGCACGAGTACGGCATCCTGAACCCCGGCGCCCCGATTACGCCGGAGCATCAGAAGGAGCTCTACAACATCCTGGACACCGCGGGCGATCTTGAGTGCCTGATCGTCTCCGGTTCCGTGCCTCCCAAAGCTACGCCCGACTTCCTGGCTCAGGTCATGGAGCACGCTCAGGCCCGTGGCGCAGACGTCGTCCTTGACCTGTCCTCCGACAAGCTCAAGGAGCTCGCTCACAAGAAGCCGCTGCTTATTAAGCCGAATCATCACGAGATGAAGGCCATCTTCGGCGTGCCGGTCGACACCGACGACGAGGTCCGCGTTGCCATGAAGCTCGCCCACGACGCCGGCGTCCAGAACGTGCTGCTCACCCGTGGTAGCCGCGGCGATGCTTATTTCTCCAACGGCGAGGACATCTGGTACGCCAAGCGTGAGTTCAACATCAAGCTGGTCTCTTCCGTCTGCGCCGGCGACTGCACCCTCGCCGCGTTCCTGCACAAGTGGTACAGGGATCGCGACAACGTCGAGGAGGCCATGAAGCTCGCTATGGCCACCGGCGCCAACGTTGCCGAGTCCGTGGGCATTGGCGACTTCGGTCACGTCGATGAGTACAGCAAGCGCGTTGCTGTCCGCAAGCTCGATCGCAAGTAAGCGAAACACGACATATTCGTGGTTCTATGGCGCCTCGGCTTTGGCCGGGGTGCCATTTTTGTTAATTGCAAAAGAGCGTCAGGGCAAGCCCCTTGATTTTTTGCCGCGCTTTGCCGCTTTTCTGCCGCCCTGCACGCGTTCTACACCGTTCGCCGAGTTGCTATAGCCTTTTCACGTGGCGTGGAATATACTTTCATTAACACGTTGCCTTGTGAAAGGAACTTACATGATTTATACGCTCACTGCAAATCCCGCCATTGACTACAACATTGCCTGCGACGGTCTTTCCGCCAACACCGTCACCCGCACGCGCAACGCGGTCTATACGCCCAACGGCAAGGGTCTCAACGTCTCGTTCACCCTCGATCACCACGGCGTCGACACCACGATCCTGGGCTTTTTTGCCGGTTTCTCGGGCGAGTTTATCGTCAAGGGCGCCGAGGCCCTGGGCGTGCCCGTCAAGCCCGTGTGGACCGACGGCATCACGCGCGTCAACGTTTTCCTCAACGCCGGCCCCGATACCGAGTACAACATGGTCAACGCAGGTGCCGCCATCAATGCAGCCAACGAGCAGGAGATGTTTGAGCTCATCGATTCACTCGATGACATGACCTGCCTGGTCATTAGCGGCTCGCTGCCCCCCAACACTTCTGAGGGTTTTCTGGCCGAGGTCCTGCGCCGTGTTAAGGCAAAGGGTGCCGAGTTCGTGCTCGATATCTCGAGCCATCAGCTGGCCGACCTCATTGCCATGGAGCCGCTGCTCATTAAGCCCAACGATGACGAGCTGCTTGACATCTTTGGCATTAAGGTGAGCGGTGGCGACGACGAGTCCGTCAAGGGCGCGATGGCCGAGCTGCATGCCAAGGGCGCCAAGAACGTGCTGCTGACCCTTGGTGGCGACGGTGCGTACTTCTCCAACGGTGAGCATATCTGGTTTGCCAACCGCACCTTCGAGGTCAAGCTACTGTCGACGGTCTGCGCGGGCGACTCCTCGCTTGCCGCCTTCCTGTCCGTGTGGCACGATGCTCCCGAGCGCGTCGAGGACGCCCTGCGCCTCTCGATGGCCACCGGCGCCAACGTGGTGGAGTGTGCCGGTCTGGGCGATTTTGCCAAGGTGGACGAATATAGCAAGCACATTGAGGTTCGCCAGGTCTGCTAGCCGCATCGACATATCGTTGCCGAACACCCGCTTTGGATTTCCAAGGCGGGTGTTTTTGCATTCTGGGCGCATGTGGTGCTTGCTGTCCCGTTCGTTCGGATCGACGATACGATTGCATGTGCGCGCATGCCCGTTTCTTGTTAGACTTCTTGAGAACCATCGATTAACGCTTGCAGGCGTAGGAGGCCATAGGTATGTGCAAAGCTTCGCTCAACGGTAAGCAGCCCTCAGGCGCCTCCATGCGTGTGCTACATGCGCTTGAGGCAGCCGGTCTTGAGGCCTGGTTCGTGGGGGGTTGGGTACGCGATGCCCTGATGGGACGCCCCGGCCACGATGTCGACATGTGCTGCAGCGGTCTGTGGCAGGAGTCCAAGGCGGCGCTCGAGGCCGCCGGCATTGCGGTGGTTGAGTCGGGGATTAAATTTGGCGGCATTACCGCCATTTGTGACGATGAGCGCATTGAGGTCACGACGTATCGTCTGGATGGCTTTTACACCGATGGCCGCCATCCCCAGAGTGTGGAGCGTGCGGCGTCACTTGAGGACGATCTGGCGCGTCGTGATTTTACCGTTAATGCCATGGCTTGGCATCCCCGGCGCGGTCTTGTCGACCGCTATGATGGCCAGGGCGACCTGGAGCGTAAGCTTATCCGCGCCGTCGGAGATCCCAAGCGTCGCTTTAATGAGGATGCGCTTCGCATGCTGCGCGCCGTGCGTTTTGCCTGTCGTTTGGATTTTATGATCGAGCCTAAGACCAAACAGGCGCTTGCCGAATGCTCATCGCTGCTCGATGCCGTGGCACGCGAGCGCGTGGGCATTGAGCTCGAAGGCATTCTTTCGACCGGTCACGGGGGAGACGCGATGCTGCGCTATCCCGAGCTTATTTGTGCCGCCGTGCCCGAACTTTCGCCTGCTCGTGGGTTTGACCAGCGCAGCGTCTACCATGCCTTTAATGTCTATGAGCATATTGCTCGCGTGTTGACGGTGGCGGGGGAGCTGGCGCTGTGTGACGGCGTGGAGCCTTCGCCGAGCTTAATGTGGGCAGCGCTTTTGCACGACGTCTCCAAGCCCGACTGCTTTACGGTCGACCATGCGGGCAGCGGCCACTTTTACGGCCATCCCGAGCTTGGCGCCAAGAAGGCGCGCACCATTATGGATCGCCTGGCGCTTTCGCACGATTTGGTTCGCGACGTTTGCCTGCTTATCAAGTATCACGATAAGCCGTTGCGCCCTGAGCGTTCCTGTTTGCTCAATATGATGCGCTTGCTTTCGGGCGAGGGCGTCGACACGCAGCGCCTGATTGACGAGCTTATGGACCTTAAACGTGCCGATACGCTCGGTAAGGCGCCGTCGTGCTTCTATTACGTCGAGACGATCGAGGAGATGCGCTCACTCGCCCACGGACTGCTTGAGGCGGGGGAGCCCTATACGCTCAAGATGCTTGCCATCAACGGCGGCGACTTGATCCGCGCTGGCGTCAAGCCCGGGCCGGAGTTGGGGCAGCTGCTCAACGCCGCCCTCGACGCTGTGATCGAGGACAATGTTCCAAACGAGCGCGAAGCCATCCTGGCCCACCTCAACCTAGGATGATTTTTCTGGGACGGGGCTTAAAAAATCATAGGCTGTGGCTTTTAACTGCGCTTTCCATAACCTCCCGACAAAATTTGGGCAATTTGGAATTTCTTCTTGCGCTCGCGTTTTTTGTCCCGTAATATATATCCTTGCAGCACGGCAGTGCAGATGTCATGTGGCCCGTTCGTCTAGCGGTTTAGGACGCCGCCCTCTCAAGGCGGAGATCACCAG
>CABSNK010000025.1 GCA_902479075.1 uncultured Collinsella sp. | reverse complement strand
CGAATGACGCCCCTAACCTTAAACTTTAGCTTGAACTTAGCTATAATGCGCTTCGTTCCTACCAGGCTGTGGTTGCGGACGGACGAAATGCCCGTCCTAGTCCAAGACAGACGCGGTCAAAGGGATCCACGTAAGCGACCGCGTGCGCGCGGCGCGATCATGGCGCGTCCTAGATGTAAGCCGCACCGTCCGTTCTACTTTCTTTGGGGCAATACCGCCTCGCGGGCGAGCGGGTCAGTCGTGAAGGTGGCTGCGGCCTCCCGAGCAAACACCCCGGTGCGCAAGTGTGGGGTCAAATACCAGGTCAGCTGGTGGGAACAATCTGATATTCCGCGCAACGCACGGATTGTATACGACACAGAAGGCAGGGTAGTGGACATGGTGAGGGGCAGCTTGATGCACGCGGCTCGGTTAGGTGCTGGGACCGCAGTGGTCATTGCCGTTTTGGGCCTGAGCGGATGCGCGTTCAACCCGCTGTCTACGTTCACGACTCCCACGATCGACCAGATCGAGTGCGAGACCGTCACGCCGGCGGTGTCGGACGATGCCCTGGTCACTCCCGGAACCCTGACGGTCGCCCTCGATACTTCCGATGCGCCGCAGGCCATGCAAGGCGCCGACGGCGAGCTCACGGGATATGCGGTTGACGCCGCCCGCGCCCTCGCAAGCCGCATGGGCCTTAAGGTCGCCTTTGTCGATGCGTCCTCGGCAGGTTCCGCGCTCGGCGACAAAAAGGCTGATATCTTTATCGGCGAGATCAACTCCACAGACGGGGACGTTAGCACGCTCGGCACCTGCCTGTACGATGCCGCTTCTGTGTTCGGTAAAACCAGCGATGGTGGGTCGCTAAGCGTTTCCACCGATACCCTTAACACGTCTACCCTGGGTGTCCAGATGTCCTCGGCCTCGCAGGAGGCGCTTGCCAAGCAGAGCATTACCGCCAACCAAAAGACCTACTCCAACATCAACGAGTGCTTTGAGGCGCTCGAGTCCGGCGAGGTCGACTATGTGATCTGCGACTCCACGGCCGGCGGCTACCTTGCACGCCTGATGAGCGAGGTCTCCTATGTCGGTGCGCTCGAGGCGCCCTCGACGCTTGGTGTTGCGGGCCTCTCGTCCAATGACGAACTGTGCCGTGCCGTGAGCGATGCCCTCGACGGTATTACGGCCGACGGCACGCTCGAGGCGGTCCACTCTGTCTGGTATGGCACAATGCCCTACGACCTCGCCACTAAGACGGTTTCGGGCGTTAACGTGCAGTCGGGCGACTCTGAGTCCGGTGAGACCATGTCCTCCGGCGATGAATCCTCCGATTCCAACAATGAGACCGCATCCTCCGAGAGCAAATCGTCCAGTCAGGAAGGCACCATCACCGACGACGACATTAACAAGCTCAATAGCTAGTTATTGCTAGGGGTGGTGTCTCCTATGCGCTAAGAGAGACGCCTCTTCACGGTTTCAACACGCATTGCCGGGCTTTCCCAACAGGGGAGCCCGGCTTTTTCGTTTCCGTAAAACCAGCAGGTCAAAGCCAATTTTCGGGACCAAATACAAATCTGTCGGCTCCCTCCTATAGCGCACTTTGCCATGGAAAAGTACGAGACTTCGGTATGCGGTATCAAGCAATCGTTATTCGGGTCTTTAGGAATCCGCGTGATTAAATGCACGGCAATGGGTACATAGCCAGTACAGTAAGTCCCCGAGGCAGATTGGAGCCACGTATGGATATCAAGGTTTCTGGACGCAAGACGACGGTAACCGATGCTCTGCGTGCGCATGTGGATGAGAAGATCGGCGAGGCGCTCAAGGTTTTCGATATCGAGCCCATGACGGTCGACGTTGTACTTCGCTATGAGAAGAACCCCTCGAACCCCAACCCGGCAATCGTCGAGGTCACGGTTCGTGCCCGCGGTTCGGTGATTCGCGTTGCCGAGCACGGTGCAGATATGTACGCCGCCATCGACCTCTCCGCCGATAAGGTCACCCGCCAGCTGCGCAAGTTCAAGACCAAGGTCGTGGACAACCGCCAGGGCGGTGCCAGCGCCGCGGATGTCGTGCCGGTCGAGCGCGTCGAGGATCTGGCCGACCTGCTGCTGCCCGAGGAGGAGGACGACCTGCTCGTCCGCGAGAAGGTCATCGACGTCACCCCGATGACTGAGGAGCAGGCGCTGGTGCAGACCGATCTGCTGGGCCACGACTTCTACGTGTTCGAGAACGCGACGACCGGTCTCATCAATGTGGTGTATCACCGTAAGAATGGTGGATATGGCATCATCAAGCCCCGTATCGAAACACTTGACGAGTAAAATACGTTAACTTGCATGAGTTAACGGTTGGCGGCCATCCCATGCGGGTGGTCGCCTTTTTACGTAAGGAGTCGCTTTGATGGACAAGGCTGCATCTACCGGTCATTCGGACCGTTGCCGCATCGTCGTCGATACCTGCTGCGACTTTAGCCCCGAGGTCGCCGCGAACCTCGATGTCGATATCCTGGGTTTCCCCTTCATTATCGATGGCGAGGAGCGCACGGATGACATCTGGTCGAGCATCACACCCAAGGAGTTCTACGACCGCATGCGCGCCGGTGCCCGTGTGTCCACCTCGGCTGTGTCGCTCGGTCGCTATATCGAGTTCTTTACCGAGTGCGCCAAAGAGGGCACGCCCACGGTCTACCTGTGCTTTACCTCGGCGCTGTCGTCGAGCTACAACTCCGCGTGCCAGGCGGCGGACGCCGTGCGCGCCGAGTATCCCGATTTTGAGCTGTACGTGGTCGACAACGCTCTGCCCTGCGCGACCGGCGCGCTCTTGGCGCTCGAGGCCGTGCGCCAGCGTTCGGCGGGACTGACCGCCAAGCAGCTGGTCGATTGGGCAAACGAGGCAAAGACCTACGTCCACGGCTACTTTACGCTCGAGAGCTTTGACGCGCTGGCTGCCGGCGGCCGCATTCCGCCCGCGGCGGCGCAGCTCACGGCAAAGCTCGATGTCAAGCCCGAGCTCTCCTACGACCTTGCCGGCTCGCTGTCGCTGATCGGCGTCAACCGCGGCCGCAAGAAGGCGCTCAAGTCCATTCTCAAGTCGTTCCGCGAGAACTACGTGCCCGACCGCACCATGCCCATCGCCATCATGACGGCCGATGCCGAAAAGGACGGCGACTGGCTCGAAGCCGCCATCCGCAAGGAGGAGGGCTGCGCCGACGTCACGATCATTCGCAGCTCCGTGGGTCCCACCATTGGCTCGCACGTGGGCCCCGGCATGGTGGCCTGCGCGTTTTGGGGTAAGAACCGCGCCGACAAGGCGTCGCTTTCCGACCGCATCGCTCGTCGCGTGCGCGGTCAGTAGGCAAGTAACGCGGCCGTAATCGATCCCAGCTCACTGCCCAAACGCTGGCATCGAGTATTCAACCTGGTAACAACACCCAACCCAAAAGGAAAGGTTTCATGGCAAACAAGCTCTCCGTCGCATTTATCGGCACCGGAATCATGGGTGCCCCCATCGCCGGTCACATCCTGGATGCCGGCTATCCCGTCACGGTCAACAACCGCACCAAGTCCAAGGCTGCCGCGCTTATCGAGCGCGGTGCCGCCTGGGCCGATACGCCGGCCGATGCCGTGGCTAACGCCGATGTCGTCTTTACCATGGTGGGTTATCCCTCCGAGGTCGAGGAGCTCTACCTGGCGGGCGACGGTCTGCTCGCGTGCACTAAGCCCGGTGCGGTCCTGATCGACCTTACCACGAGCTCGCCCGAGCTGGCGCGCGACATTGCCGAGGCCGCCCAGGTTTCTGATCGCATGGCGTTTGACTGCCCCGTCACCGGCGGCGAGTCGGGAGCTATCGCCGGCACGCTTACTGCTATCGTGGGCGCCACCGAGAACGACATCGCGCCGGTCCGCGACATCCTTTCCACCTTTGCGGCAACCATCTGCTGCTTTGACGGCGCCGGCAAGGGCCAGGCTGCCAAGCTCGCCAACCAGGTGTCGCTGGGCGCCTGCATGGTCGGTATGGCAGACGCCATGGCATTTGCCGAGCTGAGCGGCCTCGATCTGGAAAAGACCCGCCAGATGATCCTGGGCGGCACCGGCAAGTCCGGTGCTATGGAGAGCCTGGCGCCCAAGGCGTTCGACGGCGATTACAAGCCCGGCTTTATGGTCGAGCACTTCATCAAGGACCTGCGCTTGGCGCTCGCCTATGCCGACGATCGCGAGCTTGCGCTGCCCGGCGCCGACGTGGCCTTTACGCTCTACGACATGCTCGATGCCATCGGTGGTGCCAAGCTGGGCACCCAGGCCATCACGGTCCTCTATAAGGAGGAGGCCGACGCCATCGCCGCCGGTCTGGACTGGTCGCAGTATCGTCCTGAGGAGCATGGCGCTCACGAGGACGGCTGCGGTTGCGGCGAGCACGGCGACGACCATGAGTGCGGTTGCGGTCACCATCACGGCGAGGACCACGAGTGCTGCGGCGGCCACGGCCATGACGACGGCCATGAGTGCTGCTGCGGCCGCCATCACGGGGAGTAGCGCCCATGAGCTGGACGTTCGTGGTACTAGCGCTGGTGCTCTTTCTCTTTGCGATCTACATTGGCTTTTTGTGCGGCCAGTGGGCGTGCGAAAAGCGCGTGATCACCAAGCGCGACTACTGGATCGCCAATTTTGCAGGAGCGGCGGCAGTCGTCCTACTGACCTGGGTGTTCTCGCTGTTCCCGCTGGTGCAGTTTGCGCCGATCGGCTGGCTCGGCGGCTTTATCGCCGGTCTTAAGATGAGTTTTGGCGAGTCCGTCGGTCCGTGGCGCAAGCACGACGAGGTCTTTAACGTCAACAAGGCTCATCGCGCCGCCGCCGACGCGGGCGACGCTGAGGAACGCCGCCGTGCGCGTCGCAATGGCGCGGCCGACCGACAGCTCATCTCGGTCACCGATGACAGCAAGGGTGCTGGCAAGCACGCTAAGAAATAGTAAGAAGAGGTAACTATGGCAGAAAACAAAGATGAACAGCTCACCGACGAGGAGCTGGCACAGCTTCAGCTGGTAGAGGAGAACGAGAACGCCGTCGACCGTCTGGTCAAGGAGCTCGGCTGCCCCACGCGCCGCATCCGCCAGTTTGCCGCCCGCGTGCTTCACCTGCTTGCCGAGCGCGATCCGCAGCGCGTCGTGCCCTGCGTGCCCGCGCTGATCGAGGCGCTCGACCGCCCCGAGGCGCAGACCCGCTGGGAGGCCCTCGATGCCCTGACGGCGCTCGCTACCACCTGCCCCGAGCAGCTGGGCGATGCCTTTGAGGGCGCCGAGACTGCACTGTTCGACGAGATCTCCTCCACGCTGCGCTATGCCGCCTTCCGCCTGCTGTGCGTGTGGGGTGCCACGAGCGTCGAGCGTTCGCGCGAGGCTTGGCCCATCCTGGACGAGGCCATCCAGTGCTACCACGGCGACCTCGAGTATCGCGACATGCTCGGTTGCCTGTACGAGTTTTGCCAGGGCGAGATCGACGCCGAGGTTGCCGAGAAGCTTGCGCTGCGCCTTAAGTTCGATGCCGAGAACGGTAAGGGCAGCTATCTCAAGGCCCGTTCGAGCGAGATTTGCGAAATGCTTGTTAAACGTTTTGGCCTGGATCTCTCCAAAAAGAAGAAGCGTGCTAGCGTTAAAAAATCTGACGACGCCGAAGACGAGGAGTAACAGATTATGGCGCACGATGTAGTCCTGATTCCCGGTGACGGTATCGGTCCCGAGATTACGCAGGCCATGCGCCGCGTGGTCGAGGCCACCGGTGTCCAGATCAACTGGAACGTCCAGGAGGCCGGTGCCGGCGTCATGGACGAGTTTGGCACGCCGCTGCCCCAGCACGTGCTCGATGCGGTCGCCGAGACCAAGGTCGCCATCAAGGGTCCCATCACCACGCCGGTCGGCACGGGTTTCCGCAGCGTCAACGTGGCCCTGCGCAAGCACTTCGACCTGTACGCCTGCGTGCGCCCCTGCCTGTCGCAGCCGGGCGACGGCTCGCGCTTCCGCGACGTCGACCTGGTCATCGTGCGCGAGAACACTGAAGACCTCTACGCCGGCATCGAGTTCGATGAGGGCGCTGCCGAGGTCGAGGAACTCTCGCAGCTCGTCGAGCGTTCTGGTCAGAAGACCTTCGCCGCGGATTCCGCCATCTCGATTAAGCCCATCTCCATCGCCAAGAGCCGCCGCATTGTGGAGTATGCCTTTGAGTATGCCCGTCGCTGCGGCCGCAAAAAGGTGACGGCCGTGCACAAGGCCAACATCATGAAGGCGACCGACGGCCTGTTCCTGCGCGTGGCGCGCGAGGTGGCCGCCAACTATCCCGATATCGAGTTCAACGACAAGATCGTCGACGCCACCTGCATGGGCCTAGTCCAGAACCCCAACGACTTCGATGTCCTGGTGCTGCCCAACCTGTACGGCGACATCGTGAGTGACCTGTGCGCCGGCCTGGTGGGCGGCTTGGGTATGGCCCCCGGCTCCAACATCGGTGCCGACTGCGCCATCTTTGAGGCAACGCATGGCTCCGCGCCCGATATCGCTGGCCAGGATATCGCCAACCCCACGGCCGAGATCCTCTCTGCTGCGATGATGCTCGATCACCTGGGCGAGAACGATGCTGCCAATCGCATTCGTGCCGCCGTCTCTGCCACGCTCGACGAGGGCGAGCAGGTTACCGGTGACGTGCGTCGTGCCCAGACCGGCTCCGTTGAGGGCGCTGTGGGCACGCAGGCCTTTGCTGATGCCGTTGTCGCGCACCTGGTCTAAGGTATGCACGCTGCAAACGCCTAAATAGTACTTAAGTGTTTGCGTATAACCTAAGAATCAATACGCCCGGCGCTCTGCCGGGCGTATTCTATTGGGGACTATGTTTCCTAACAAGGAGTAACTGATATGGGTCTGATTCAAAAGAAGGACGAGAAGGACGAGATCGACGGCATCCAGATCATCGAGCGCGGCGAAGGCCCCGACGGTGATGAGGACGAGAAGATCGACCTGGTCGCCGGCACGTCTGCCGAACATATTGCCGCCGGCACGACCGCCGAGGAGGAGGACGCTCGCCTGGAGGCAAAGATCGCCGCGGATGCAGCTGACGAGAACCTCATGCCCGAGGAGCAGGACGAGGACGACGACTCCGACGCGGACGGCCACGCTTGCAAGCGCAAGAAGACGATGATTGCCGCCTTTGTGGTCGCCGTCGTGATCGCTGCCGTGGTCGGCTTCTTTATCGGCAACGGCGGCTTTGGCGGCAAGGGCGTCGGTTCGGCGACCCTGACCGAGGACCAGCTCGATTCGACCGTGGCAAGCTATAGCTACAACGGCAAGAAGAACGACATCACCGCGCGTGAGGCCATCGAGAGCCAGTACAGCCTTGACACCGTCAAGGACGACGACGGCAACTACACCGCTCCGTCTGCCGACGTTATCCTGTCCTACGTGCGCAACCAGATTCTGCTGGACGCTGCCGAGGACGGGGGCATTACCGTCTCTTCCAAGGAAATGAAGCAGTACGCCGAGGATTCCATCGGCACCTCCGACTACAAGACCATGGCCACGCAGTATGGCGTGTCCAAGGACCAGGCCAAGCAGATCGTCCGCCAGTCCGCGACGCTGCAGAAGCTCTACAAGAAGAAGGTGGGCGATAGCTCCGCAAGCATGCCGACCGCCCCGACCGAGCCTGCTGACGGCAACGAGGAGACCGCGAGCAAGGACTACGCCGACTACATCATCAACCTTGCCGGCGATGAGTGGGATAGCTCAAAGGGCACTTGGAAGGATGCCGACAGCACCTATGCCAAGGCCTTTGCCGATGATGCCTTTACGGCCGATAGCGCCACCTACAAGCAGGCCATGACCGCCTACTACACTGCTTATCAGCAGTACTCCTCGCAGGCCTCAGGCGCTAGCTCCAAGTGGACCGAGTATGCTAACGGCCTCTACGCCAAGGCCAACATCAGCATCTACGGTCTGTTTGCGTAAGGGCCGCTCGAGCCGCCGAGCACGTAGCCAAAAATCTGATATGCCCGCTAGAACGGACATCGTTCTAGCGGGCTTTTTGCACTGTGGGGAGGGCGATGAGAGGGGGTGGTTGTATGCAAATTTTGGGACACTTTATTCATATAAAGCGAAAACGATTTCGGCTAAACTGGTAGTAACAATGTGGTACCACTGTTCATCTGGTAGTAACCAATTTTGAGACGAAATCGAATGGAAATTGCTAAGAATAAGTTTGGTAATGAAAGAAACGCACCATGTCTACCTGCGTAAATTACCGTTTTCTGGCCAAAAATAACCGTTTGGCAACGATATAGTAATTTGAACGAAATGTGGTGGACGTTTGAATTGAGTGTGTGCTACCGTACATACCAGCAACCCCAAATAGGGACTGGGTTGTCTAAGTTTGCGCATCAATGCCGGCAAGCGGAGAAGCCGGTATGCACAAGGCGCGGACATGGAACTCGTTGGTGAACAACGAAAGAAAGGTTGGAGGAGATACCATATGATGAAGTACCTCCAGAAGCTCGGCAAAGCGCTGATGCTTCCCGTCGCGGCGCTTCCCGTCGCAGGTATTCTTATGGGCGTGGGCTACCTGCTCGCTCCCGCAGTCATGGGTGCTGCCGGTGACACTACCGGTTTTGCCTATACCGCCGGTTTCCTGCTCATCAAGGCAGGCGGCGCTCTTATCGATAACATGGCCTGGCTGTTCGCAGTCGGCGCCGCTGTCGGCCTTGCCGACGATCACGATGGCACCGCTGGCCTCGCTGGCCTCGTCGCCTTCCTGATGATCCAGCAGCTCCTGAACCCCGCTGTTGTTGGCACCATTCGTGGTATGGACGCCGATGCTCAGACCGCTTGGCTTGCCACGACCGAGGGCATCGCGTTCTCCAAGATCGCTGGTAACTCCTTCATCGGCATCCTGTCCGCCGTCATCGGTGGCACTTGCTACAACAAGTTCAAGGACACTCGTCTTCCCGACTGGCTGGCCTTCTTCTCCGGCAAGCGTTGCGTCGCCATCATGACCGCCGTCATCTGCATCGTCGTCTCCGTCGTCCTGCTCTTTGCTTGGCCGCTCATCTTCGGTGCTCTTGTTGCTCTTGGTGAGGGTATCGCCGCCATGGATGGTATCGGCGCTGGCATCTACGCCTTCCTCAACCGCCTGCTCATCCCGACCGGTCTACACCACGCTCTGAACAACGTGTTCTGGTTCGACACCATCGGCCTGGGCGACTTGACCCACTTCTGGGCTGGCGAGACCTCTGCTGACGTCAAGTGGAGCCTCGGTATGTACATGTCCGGCTTCTTCCCCTGCATGATGTTCGGTATCCCGGGCGCTGCCCTGGCTATGGTTCAGACCGCTAAGAACAAGAAGGCTGCTATCGGTCTGGTTGTCTCCGCTGCTATCTGCGCCTTCGTCTGCGGCGTCACCGAGCCCTTCGAGTTCGGCTTCATGTTCCTGTGCTTCCCGCTCTACGTCGTGTACGCTGCTCTGTACGGCATCTTCACCATCGTCACCTACTATGTTGGTTTCCGTGCTGGCTTCTGCTTCTCCGCTGGTGCTACCGATCTCCTGTTCTCCTCTAGCCTCCCGGCTGCCGCCAACACCTGGATGATCATCCCGCTGGGCATCGCTGCCTTCGTGGTCTTCTACCTCGTGTTCCGCTTCGCCATCACCAAGTTCAACCTCATGACCCCTGGTCGCGAGGATGAGGATGTCGAGGAGACCTCCGCTTCCGCCGCTGCTGGCGACGACAAGTTCGCCGCTCTGGCCGCCGCTGTTCTTGCTGCCGTCGGTGGCAAGGAGAACGTCAAGACCGTTGACTGCTGCGCTACTCGCCTGCGCTTCGAGCTCGGCGATTCCGCTCTGGTCGACGAGGCTGCCTGCAAGAAGGCCGGCGCTCTGGGTGTCATGAAGATGGACAAGGGTGCTACCCAGGTCATCATCGGCACGCAGGTCCAGGCTGTTGCCGAGGAGCTCAAGAAGCTTCTCTAAGCCTTAAAGACGTGTCTGTCTTGCAAAGGGTCGTCCCGCTCCGCGGGGGCGGCCCTTTTTGCTACCTCGATACCTGATGTAGCGTTGTAATTGGTATTACAGTGCGCAGGCTATCAACCGGCAAACAATATTAAATATGCTGGTTGACCTGCTGTTATTCCAATAAAACTGCTATAGTACGTGGTGTCTGGTTACAACCAATTTCGAGTCATTTATCCGGCAGGTATCATTATGGCAATGGGAGCGCGTAAACAACCTCTGTACGATCAGCTCGTCGATCTGTTGACCGATAAAATCGATCACGAACTTCGGCCCGGCGACTATTTGCCGTCCGAGCGTGACCTGTCGGAACGCTATGGGCTCTCGCGTACGACGGTTCGCCTTGCCCTGCAGGAGCTTGAACGCTTGGGCTTGGTGGTTCGTCAGCGCGGCCGTGGAACCATGGTGTGCGACCGCTCTCTGCAAACGGCAAATCTCACGCAGACCTATAGCTTTACCGAGCAGATGAAGGCGATCGGCCGTGTGCCCAAGACGACGATTCTCGAGTTTACCGAGGTCGAGGCTGACAAGAATATTGCCGTAGAGATGAACGCGCGCCTGGGCGAGCGTCTGTACAAGATCAAGCGCCTGCGTATAGCCGATGGTGTACCGCTGATGATTGAGTGTACATATCTGCCAAGTCGCAAGTTCTTTGCGCTTAAGCGCCCCATGATCGAGAACAAATCGCTGTACGACATGATTGAGCAGGACTTTCACGAGAAAGTTCGCGTGGCAGAGGAAGAATTCTACGCGAGTATCGCCCGCCATTCCGACGCTCGTCTGCTCGAGATTACCGAAGGCGCGCCGGTGCTGGATTTGATTCGTACCACATATGACATGAACAACGAGGTTATCGAGTATACGCGTTCGGTTGCGCGTGCCGACCAGTTTAAGTACAAGGTCTACCACAACCGCGCAGTCTAGAGTTATTGGGTATAAACGGCTTGGCGTGTTTTGCGGCGGGTGCAAAATGTGCCAAGCGGTAGAAGGCAACGAACAATCGCTCGAATTAACAATGCAGTGGTTTTTGATCCGCCCTAAAACGCACTGCGGGTACGGGAGCATAGATGAGCACGTATGCTATCAAGGCCGACAAGTTCTTTTTGCCGGCGGGGCCGCAGCTGGGCGGCTTCCTGATGGTCGAAGACGGCGTCTTTGGCCCTTGGCAGGCCGATGAGCCCGCTTGCGAGATCAAAGATTATTCGGGTACATGGATTGCGCCGGGCATGGTGGACACCCACATTCATGGCTTCTATAACCATGCCACGACCGATAACGATGCCGAGGGTATCAACATCAGCTCGACCGAGCTCGCTCGTCGTGGTACCACCAGCTGGCTGCCTACGACCTTTACCGACGGCGTGGAGCAGATCAAGGACGCCTGCGCTGCCATTGCGCAGGCGGACGAAGAGCGCGGACCCGAGTTTTGCGGTGCTCGTATTCAGGGCATCTACCTGGAGGGTCCGTTCTTTACCATGAAGCATGTGGGCGCCCAGAACCCCGCTTATCTGATCGACCCGTCCGAGGAAGTTTTTGACGAGTGGCAGGAGGCCGCCGGCGGTCGTATCGTCAAGAGCGCCATGGCGGCCGAGCGCGATGGCGCTGCCGCTTATGCCGCGGCTCTGAGCGCAAAGGGCGTCGTGACCTGCATTGGCCACTCCGATGCCACCTATGATGAGTGTGCCGCCGCTATCAATGCTGGCGCCAGCTGCTTTACGCATACCTACAACGGCCAGCGTGGTCTGCATCACCGTGAGCCCGGTGTCGTCGGCGCCGCTATGACCACGCCCAATACCTATGCCGAGATCATTTGCGACGGCAAACACGTGAACCCCGCTGCTATCAAGGCCTTGCTGCAGGCCAAGGGCTGGCAGCACACGGTGCTGATTACCGACTGCCTGGGTTGCGGCGGCATGCCCGAGGGCAAGTACACCAGCGGCGGCATGGACGTCGTTATGAAGGACAACCTTTGCTGGCTCGCCGATGGCTCTGCTATCGCCGGTTCGGTGCTCACGCTCGCACAGGGCGTAAAGAACATCGTCGACTGGGGTCTTGCGAGCGCCGATATCGCCATTCGCATGGCGACCGAGGTGCCCGCGCGCTCTGCTCACGTCGAGGATAAATGTGGCAGCATTATGCCCGGTCGCGACGCCGACTTTGTCGTGTTCAATCCCGACCTTACCCTGGTCGAGACGTATGTGGGTGGCAACAGCGTCGGCAACGCGTTTGCCGAGTAGCCGCCAAGGAAACGATCCGAAAGGGGATTTAGATGATTTACGGTGCATTAGGCGATATCGAGGAATATCGCGGAATGCTCAAGGGCCTCGACGTGCTGATCGACTGGCTCGAGGAGAACGACCCGGCGGAGCTCGAGGTCGGCAGCCATCCGATTCTGGGCGACAAGGTCTTTGCGAACGTCATGGCTCCCACGACGCGTCCCGAGGCTGAGGCTCATTACGAGACGCATCAGCGCTATCACGACCTGCAGATCGACGTCGAGGGTCGCGAGGCCTTTAAGGTCGCCACGGGCAGCCTGACGCTGGTCCAGGAGTTTGACGAGAAGGACGACTACGATCTGGTCGATTCCGACGCTTCGATCGCCGGCGATCTTGCTGACGACAAGTTTGCACTGTTCGTTGCCGGCGAGCCTCACATGCCCACGCTCGAGTTCCCGGGCGATGGGGCGCAGCCGGTCAAGAAGATCTGCTTTAAGCTGCTTGCCGACGCTTACTGGGAGGAGTAGCGCGCTGCTCGGCTGAACCGTTTGTCTGATGGCGTGATTCCCCTAGGGGAATCACGCCACGACCCCGCCAAGCGTGTTTTCCCTAGGGGAATCACGTTTGGCGGGGTTTTATGTTTATGAATAGGGGAGCTGAAGCCGTGACGATGCTTGGGTTGGCGCACGCGCACTCAAATCGGCAACAACAAAGTAGATAAACATTTGAAGAAATACGATTGAAACATAATGTAACAGGTAGAAAATAGTAGATAGCTGGTACATACCACCTTTCAAATATAGAATCGTTAGAAATCTATAGTTAAAAAGTAATTTACCAGCGGGTTTATATTTTGTTCATTAAAGCCGTTCATCGTCATTTCGCTACCGTTTACGGACCACTTCAGATTCTGTCTACATAATTGCGTTAATGCGTCCATAATAGGCAAGGCGTTTGGCTGAGGGTCAATGAACCAGCATCCGCGTCGTAGAGCACGAAGATCGGGAGTAGCATGCATTCGTTTAAGATCACCAATCAATTCCTACTCGATGATGAGCCGTTCACCATCTTGTCGGGGGCGATTCACTATATGCGTGTTCATCCGAGCGACTGGCACCACTCGCTCTATAACCTTAAGGCTCTTGGGTTTAATACGGTCGAAACGTATGTACCGTGGAATCTTCATGAGCCAAAGCCTGGCGTCTTCGATTTTTCTGGTTCAATTGATTTGGCGGCATTTCTTGATGAGGCAGCGTCACTCGGTCTGTATGCAATTGTTCGGCCCTCTCCGTTTATTTGCGCAGAATGGGAATTTGGCGGCATGCCAGCATGGCTGCTGAGCCAACATGATATGAGACCGCGTAGCAGCGACCCCAAGTTTCTTGCTCACGTTGCGCATTACTACGACCATCTCATGCCGATACTCGTCCCGCGTCAGATTGACAAGGGCGGAAACATCATCATGATGCAGGTTGAAAACGAGTATGGATCATATTGCGAGGATAAGGACTATCTTCGCGCGATTCGTCGCCTTATGGTCGAGCGTGGGGTTTCCGTGCCCCTTTGTACTTCCGATGGTCCGTGGCGTGGGTGTCTTCGTGCCGGTACGCTCATTGACGATGATGTGTTGTGCACCGGCAACTTTGGTTCTCATGCAAAGGAGAACTTTGAGGCTCTTTCTGCTTTTCACAAGGAGCATGGAAAACAATGGCCTCTTATGTGCATGGAGTTGTGGGACGGCTGGTTCAATCGCTATGGGGAGAACGTCATCAGACGCGATCCCGAAGATCTTGCCTCTTGCGTTCGCGAGGTGCTCGAGCTTGGAGGATCTTTAAACCTCTACATGTTTCATGGAGGCACCAACTTTGGATTTATGAACGGATGTTCTGCACGCCATACACATGACCTGCACCAGGTGACATCATATGACTACGATGCTCCATTGGACGAACAGGGCAACCCGACCGAGAAATACTTCGCAATTCAAAGGACAGTTCACGAGCTGTATCCCGATATCGCGCAAAGCAAGCCGTTAACAAAAAAGGCGTTTTCCATGCCCGATATTTCGGTGAGTGAGCGCGTAAGTCTCTTTAATGTGCTCGATATTCTTTCGGAGCCGATTGAAGCCCAATATCCTATGCCCATGGAAGAGATGGGTCAGTCGTATGGATATACGTTATATACCACGACTGTCGAGCGTGACCGTGCAGATGAAGAGCGTATTCGGGTTATTGACGCCCGCGACCGTGCACAGGTGTTTGTGAACGGTGACAAAGTGGCGACGCAGTATCAGGAGCACATCGGGGAAGATATTCACTGCGTTCTTCCCTGTGAACAAAACCGCCTGGATGTTCTGACCGAGGATATGGGTCGCGTCAATTATGGTCACAAATTGCTCGCTGATACGCAGCATAAGGGCATTAGGACAGGAGTTTGCGTTGATCTTCACTTTGTTACCGGTTGGGAGATGCGTTGTCTGCCACTCGATAACATCGATAATCTTGATTATTCCGCCGGCTGGGTAGAGGGGCAACCTTCCTTTTACCGCGCAAAGTTTGATATTTCTGAGCCGGCTGATACCTTTATCGACACTACGGGTTTTGGAAAGGGTGTGGCATTCGTAAACGGAACGAATGTCGGACGTTTTTGGGATAAGGGTCCCATCATGACGCTCTATGTTCCGCACGGTTTATTGCACCCTGGTACCAATGAGCTCGTTATGTTCGAAACAGAGGGCGTGTATGATGCGAAAATCTCCCTTCGCTCTGAGCCCGTTATCCGTACACTTGAACAAGAAGGAGTTGAGTAGAAATGATTGTAGGCGCACGAGTCGACTTTCGCTTGATTCACGGACAGGTGGCAAACCTCTGGTCTAACGCCCGTCAGGTAAGCCGCTTCATGGTAGTTGACGACGAGGTATCGCAAGATGCTACCCAAAAGCAGGTTCTTCGCATGGCTTGCCCGGCAACTGTGAAGTTGTCCGTGCTTCCTGTCGACAAGGCCGCTGCCAACATCACTGCTGGCAAATATGATGCGCAACGTCTCTTTATTGTTGCGAAAAAGCCTGAGGTCTACGTTCGACTTTTGGAGCAAGGTGTTAAGCTTGAGCAGCTCATCGTCGGTAATATGACGACAATGGAGCCGGTCAAGAAGCTGACTCGCAACATTAGTTGCGACCAGGGGGACCTTGACGCATTTGCCAAACTCAAGGCCGATAATCTTCCTATTGTCATTCAGCTGACGCCGCAGGATAACCCAGAGGCTCTCACGCTCTAGTCGAATTAACGCTAGGCCGTGAAGGGGGATGCACGGTTTATATAAGCGTATTGGTATTGTAGAAACTGTTACACCTTAAATAAGGAGTTTACCATGATTGCTTGGTGGCAGATTCTTCTGTTAACCCTGTATGCGGGTTATCAGATTCTGGATGAGCTGAACTGGTACACCTGTGCCGGCTCAGCCGTCTTCTCCGGTATGATTACCGGTTTGATTATGGGTGACCTACAGACTGGCCTGTTTATCGGCGGCAGCATGCAGCTCACCGTCCTGGGCGTTGGTACCTTTGGCGGCGCCTCTCGTATCGATGCCAACTCCGGCACTCTGGTCGCCACTGCCTTTGCCGTGGGTGCGGGCATGAATCCCGAGACGGCTCTTGCCGCCATCGGCGTACCTGTCGCTGCCATTCTCGTTTACACCGATATCGCCGGCCGTTTCGCCAACACGTTCTTCGGTCACATGTGCGATGCCGATATCGAGAAGATGAACTGGGGTGCCTACAACGTACACTACTTGCTCGGTGCCGTTTCCTGGATGTTGTCCCGCATGATTCCGGTCTTCCTGGCTCTCGCATTTGGCCAGGGCTTGGTCGAGGGCATCACTACCGCCCTTAACGGCGACTGGAAGTGGCTGGGTGACGGTCTGTCTGTTGCTGGCGGTGCCTTGCCCGCTGTTGGCTTCGCCATCCTGCTCCGTTACCTGCCGGTCAAAAAGCACGTCGCCTACCTGCTGCTCGGCTTTGTAGTTGCCGCCCTGTTTGGTACGGCCTTCACGAGCATCATGAACCTCAACGCCAACATCGTCGCTGTGAACGGCGCGCTTGGTAAGGGCGCCGTGGATATGGTCGGTATGTTCAATAACATGTCGATGCTGGCGATCGCTATTATTGGCTTTGCTCTGTCTTTGCTGTACTACAAGAACAACCAGCGTCCCGTCGCTGCTGCTGGCGCTGCGGAGGGAGACGACGACGATGAGCTCTAATGAGAAACTCGCCAATGGCACCACTGGCTACAAGATTACCAAGGACGACCTTGCGCAGATCAACCGTCGTAACCTGCTTGGTTTCCAGGATGGTTGGAACTACGAGCGCATGCAACACTCTGGTTATCTCTGGATTATCCTGCCCACACTGCGCAAGCTGTACGGCGACGGCACGCCGGAGCTAAAGGAAGCCTGCCGCGCCCAGTGCGCACCGTTCTTCAACACCTCAAACTTCCTCAACACGATCATCACCGGTATCGATTTGGCGATCGAGGAAGAGGAGGGCATTGAGGGCCTCGAGGCTGTTGCTGGTCTCAAGACTGGTCTCATGGGACCGCTGGCTTCCATCGGCGATTCCATCTTCGGTTCGCTGCTCCCGACCATTTTCGGCGCTCTGGCTGCCAATATGGCCATGAACGGCAACCCCTTGGGTATCTTCATCTGGGTCGTCGTGAACATCCTTGTTGACTGGTTCCGCTGCAAGCAGACCCACATGGCCTATGAGCAGGGTATGAAGCTCGTCACCACCATGAGCGATCGCCTGAACGCGTTGACCGACGCGGCCTCCGTAATGGGTGTCTTTATGGTCGGTGCTCTGGTCGCAACCAATGTCGGTATTGTTATTGCGGCGAAGCCTGTTATCGGCGGCGTTACCGTTGACTTGCAGAACATCTGCAATATGATTTGCCCCAAGCTGGTTCCTGCCGCACTCGTCGGTTTCGTATACTGGCTCCTCGGTAAGAAGGGCATGACCTCGACGAAGGCCATCTTTATCGTCTTGGTTCTGTCCATTGCCTTGGGTGCATTCGGTATCATTTGCAAGGGCTAAATACCCCATATTGTCACGGCATTTGAGCCTCAATTGAGACGTGGCGCACACCTCCAAGGCGACTTTATCGCCATATCCCCTGGAGTGTGCGCCTCTTTTGTTTTGTCGGACACCGCTGTTCATAGGCGGTTATGCAGTCATCGTGTTCGATTAATTCCTTAAGGCTGCCTTGAAGGGAATATAGTGCAATGCCATTTTGGATCGTCCTGTTCATTTGTGTTGTCGTGGCTTATTTCGCTGTGACCGAAGGAGCGAAAAAATACTTCGATATGAAATTGCAGGTATTGTTTAACTTGGGCTTATACCAAGATTGCATAAACCTGCTCGATCGCAAACTTGCGCGTATAGTAATGTCTACGTATAAGCAGTATTACCTGCGTTTCACGATCTATGAAGCTGCTGATATGGACGCATATGCAGATCGAATGCTTGACCACTTGCTGGAGATGTCGTGCAGCGATAAACAACGTCGACAGCTTGCGGTTCGCGCCTTTAATTTCTATATCAAGACGGGTGACCGGAAGCGGGCGGCGTCCATGTTGGAAGAGATGCGCCCCATCGTGTCGAAGGGCATTTTGGCGGACAGTCAATTGACCTACGACATAGTCTTTTGCCGTCGGCATGATAAGATCGATGAGATGGAAGCTATGCTGGATACGAACGACCTTGGGTTACGCGGAAAGCTCTATCTGCTGCTTTCATATCAATATGAGAGCAGCGGGAACAAGGGCGAAGCACGTAGATATCGCAACCTTGAAAAGCAGCTTAGAGACGCTCACAGACCTCCCACGATAAAACAAAATACTCACTAAACTTTAATGATGCAGTGGTCGTAAGAGCCCTTTTGAGGGGTTCTTTGGCTAGAGAAAGCGAACGGTAGAAAGGTAGATAGAATGATTGGATTTGTACTAACTGGTCACGGTCAGTTTGCACCTGGTTTGAAAAGCGCTGTGGATATGGTCGCCGGCGAACAGCCTAATTTTGAGGTAGTTCCTTTTGCGGGCTCGGAGGCGGTTACTTTTGGTGATGATTTGCGAACCTGCATTGCCAAGATGCGTCAAGCTTGTGATGGCGTATTGGTGTTTGTTGATTTGCTTGGCGGTACTCCGTTCAATCAAGCTATCCCAATGACGACTGAGCTCGATAACGTGACCGTTGTCACCGGAACAAATCTACCTATGTTGGTGGAGCTCGTTATGACGCGTGCGTTTGGAGACCCAACGCTTGATGAACTTGCCGAACGCGCACGGGTCGTTGGTCGTGAGGGAGTCGATCTCAAGAAACTCGAGAGTGCTGACATTGATGAAGACGATGAGATGTAGTGTCGCTATTAGCCCATTTATTGGACATGTTGGTGCGTTACCTGAAGGCTGAAGTATTGGTCAATTGCTCATTACGTGGAGAATATCATGACGTGCAAGAGGCACAGACAACCGCTATATGACCAGCTCGTAGATATTCTGATCGAAAAAATTGATCATGAATATCAGCCAGGTGATTTGATTCCGTCCGAACGTGAGCTTGCCGAACGTTTCGGGCTTTCGCGGTCGACTGTCCGGCTTGCAATTCAGGAACTTGAGTATCTTGGTCGGATTGTGCGAAAACAAGGTCGCGGTACGTTTGTTGCCGATCGACTAGCTCAAGCAACAAATCTTACCCAATCGTACAGTTTTACTGAACAGATGAAAGCGATGGGCCGGCTGCCAGAAACAACCATCTTAGAGTTCTGTGAAATGGAAGCAGATAAAACGCTCTCGATGCAAATGGGGATTCATTTGGGTGAAAAGGTATTAAAACTCAAACGTTTACGAATGGCAGATGGTATTCCTATGATGGTTGAGCGTAGCTATCTTCCAGCAAGGCTCTTTATTTCACTCAAGCGTCCTCTACTCGAACAGAAGCCCCTTTACGATGTCATTGAGCAGGATTATCAGCAGAAAATTCGAGTAGCGGATGAGGAGTTCTCTGCGGGTATAGCACGTCCATCTGACGCTCGGCTTCTAGGTATTGGTGAGGGTGCGCCAGTTCTGGACATAGTCCGAACTACTCACAACACCCAAAATGATGTTGTCGAGTTTACGCTTTCGGTGGCTCGTGCGGACAAGTTTAAGTACAGGATTTCTCATTATCGAGATACTCTGTGATCGGATACGAGTGTTAACGAAAGAAAAACAGCCTATGACTACTACCCGATTTAACTTTTCAGATTAAGTCTTTATATATCAGACAATTTAGTAAAGAAAGAGGTATTAGAAATGTTCGAGAAGAGTGTCGAGGAGCTCACCGAGCTCGGCGCCCAGATCACCACGGCCGAGATTGCTCAGCAGCCTGAGCTTTGGCGTGATACGCTCAACATCTATCGCGAGAACAAGGAGGCCATCGAGGCCTTCCTGGCCGAGGCTCGCGCTATGGGCGAGGGTCGTCTGTCCGTTGTCTTCACCGGTGCCGGTACGTCCGACTATGTTGGCGATACTTGCGCCCCGTACCTGCGTCACGCTGGCAACACTGATCTCTACGACTTTAAGCCCATTGCCACGACCGACATCGTGAGCGCCCCGCGCGACTTCCTGCGCGCCGAGGATCCCACGCTCGTGGTTTCCTTTGCCCGCTCTGGCAACAGCCCCGAGAGCCTTGCCGCCGTTGCCGTTGCCAAGGAGCTCGTCCACAACGTCAAGTTCCTCAACATCACCTGCGCTCCCGAGGGCAAGCTCGCCGTCGAGTCTGCCGATGACCCCAACGCGCTGACGCTGCTCATTCCGCGCGCCAACGACAAGGGCTTCGCCATGACCGGTTCTTATTCCTGCATGACCCTGCTCTCTACCCTTATTTTCGACACTGCCTCTGACGAGCAGAAGGCCGAGTGGGTCGAGACCATCGCCAAGATGGGCGAGGAGGTCATCTCCCGTGAGCCCGAGATCGCCGATTACCTGGCTGGCGACTTCAACCGCGTGACCTACTTGGGTTCTGGCTCCTTCGGTGGCCTTGCCCAGGAGAGCCAGCTCAAGATCCTTGAGCTCGCTCACGGTCTGGTCGCTACTTCCTACGACACCTCCATGGGCTATCGTCACGGACCTAAGTCCTTCGTCGACGATAAGACGCTCGTCTTCGTGTTCGTCAACAACGACGCCTACACCCGTCAGTACGATATCGACATCCTCAACGAGATCGGCGGCGACGAGATCGCTCAGCACACCGTCGCCGTTCAGCAGGAAGGTGCTACCGTCTATGAGGGTGAGTCCTTCACCTTTAAGGGCTACGAAGCGCTTCCCGAGGGCTACCTCGCTCTGCCGTTCGTGATGTTTGCCCAGGCCATCAGCCTGCTCAACTCCGTGCGCGTGGGCAACACGCCCGATACGCCGAGCCCCACCGGCACGGTCAACCGCGTGGTCAAGGGCGTGACGATTCACCCCTTCACCGCTTAATCGCGTCCCTCTGTAAGGGCGCCCGTCCGCTCATAACGGCGGGCGGGCGCTTTTTGTTTTACCTGAGCTGGGTATAGCATCACCACAGTCAACTGCTTTAGAAGCAAGGAGTGCATATGAGCACGTACGCAATTAAGGCTGACAAGTTCTTCTTGCCGGCAGGCCCGCAACTGGGCGGCTATCTTATGGTCGAGGACGGCGTCTTTGGCGCCTGGCAGGCCGACGAGCCCTCCTGCGAGATTAAGGACTACACGGGATCGTGGATCGCACCGGGCATGGTCGATACCCACATCCACGGCTTCTACAACCACTCAACTACCGATAACGATCCCGAGGGCATCGATATCAGCTCGACCGAGCTCGCCCGTCGCGGTACCACTAGCTGGCTGCCCACGACGTTCACCGATGGCGTCGAGCAGATCAAGGACGCCTGCGCCGCCATCGCCCAGGCCGACGAGGGCCGCGGCCCCGACTTCTGCGGTGCACGCATTCAGGGCATCTACCTGGAGGGCCCCTTCTTTACCATGAAGCACGTGGGCGCGCAGAACCCCGCTTATCTTATCGATCCCTCCGAGGAGGTCTTCGACCGGTGGCAGGAGGCCGCGGGCGGTCGCATCGTCAAGAGCGCCATGGCGGCCGAGCGCGACGGCGCCGCCGCCTACGCCGCGGCTCTGAGCGCAAAGGGCGTCGTGACCTGCATCGGCCACTCCGACGCCACCTACGATGAGTGCATCGCCGCCATCAACGCCGGCGCCAGCTGCTTTACGCATACCTATAACGGCCAGCGCGGGCTGCATCACCGTGAGCCCGGTGTCGTGGGTGCTGCTATGTCCACGCCCGAGACCTACGCCGAGATCATTTGTGACGGCAAGCACGTAAACCCTGCCGCCATCAAGGCGCTGCTGGAGGCAAAGGGCTGGCAGCACACGGTACTCATCACCGACTGCCTGGGTTGCGGCGGCATGCCCGAGGGCAGCTACACCAGTGGTGGCATGGACGTCATCATGAAGGACAACCTGTGCTGGCTCGCCGACGGCAAGAGCATTGCCGGCTCGGTGCTCACGCTTGCCCAGGGCGTCAAGAACATCGTCGACTGGGGCATCGCCAGCGCCGATATCGCCATTCGCATGGCAACCGAGGTGCCGGCTCGCTCTGCGCACATCGAGGATAAGTGCGGCAGCATCATGCCAGGTCGCGACGCCGACTTTGTCGTGTTCGACCATGAGCTCACCCTCGTCGAGACGTATGTTGGCGGTCAGAGCGTCGGCAACGCCTTTACCGAGTAACGATAGAAAAAACGGCGGGCCCGAATCTGCTCGGACCCGCCGTATGGGTTAAACGCTCAAAAGCACCTTTACAGTTACAGCTTGTTAGCGATCTTCTTTGCCGTGCGCTTGACGCCGGCCACCAGGCCTCCTGCAGGATGCTCCTTCTCGTAGGCTAGACGCTTCTCGCGCTTGGCATACTCTTCGACGATGATGTCGCCGTACTCGTCTTCGATCTTGTCGAAGAAGTCGACGGCGCCCTTAATTTCTTCAGCGGTCGGGTGTCCCTTTTGGACACCGCCGGTGAGTTTGAACGGCCCCCACGTATCAAAGCCGGGGCAGCCGTAGACCTCCATAAAGATGGCCTGCCTCATGCGGCAGATACCATCGATATCCTTGCCGTACCACTTGTTTTTGCCACCGTAGGTCATAAGGCCAAACACCTTGTTCTGCGGCTGCAGCACGTTCGTGAGCACGCGTGCCATGTCCTTGTCGATCTCGGAGTAATAGATGCCCGTGGCGACGCCAATCAGATGGTATTCGTGCAGGTCGGGGTACTCGTTTTTGCCAAGCGCCTTGACGTCGAGGGTATCGATTTCGGGGTGCGCCTCGACGATGGCGTCCACGAGCTTTTTCGTATTGCCGTGGTGGCGCGAGGCATAGAGGATGATGGTTCGCATAAGAAGGCCTTTCAGCTGTAATTGCATCAATGTCTGTATGGTGCCCCGTTGCATGCCTGGGATACCGGATGCATCGGTGAACGTGCGGGTTTGTCCTTTGGTCAGGGCCGAGACAGGTACTTGCGAGCAAAAGCAGTTGTTCGAAAGGATGGGCAATGGAATACGCTCTCTCCAACGATTCGATTTCTATTAAGGTGTCCACGGCTGGTGGTTCGTTTACCTCGATTGAGGCTGGAGGTCGCGAGTACTTGTGGCAGGGCGATCCCGCCGTGTGGTTCGGCCAAGCACCGATTTGCTTCCCGATTTGCGGAGGCTTGCGCGACAACAGCGCCATGACGTTTGCCGGGCATCATGTAAAGCTCGCTCGCCACGGGTTTGCGCGCAAACAGGAGTGGAAGCTGCTGAGCCAAGGCGAAAACGAGCTGGTGATGTGCCTGGCTTCGGAGAATAACGCCGCGCTGCTGAGCGATTATCCGTATCCGTTTAAGCTTGTCGCTCGCTATACGCTCGAGGACGCTGCCGTGCGCGTCTCCTATGAGGTGACCAACGAGGGAACCGAGGACATGCCGTTCTTTATCGGCGGTCATCCCGGCTTTAGGTGTCCGCTCGATGAGGGCGAGGCCTATACGGACTACGAGTTGCGCTTTGAGAAGGACGAGGCTGCGGAGCTTTGCACTGCCGTCCCCTCGACTGGCCTGATTGACGTGACCAATCGCTCCAAGAACCCCATGGTGGGAAAGACACTGCCTCTGTCGCATGAGCTCTTCGATTTTGCGGAGACCATCTTTGATGTGCTCGAGAGCCGTCAGGTCACGCTTTCAAAGAAGGGGGAGGACAAGGGCGTCCGCCTGAGCTTTGAGGGCTTTCCGTATCTCATTGTGTGGAGTAAGCCCGAGGGCGATTTTGTGGCGGTTGAGCCCTGGGGCGGCCTTTCGACCTGTTCCGATGAGGACGACGTACTTGAGCATAAGCGCGGCTGCCTTGTCGCTAAGCCCAAGGAGACCGTCGTTCGCTCGTTCACGATTGAGATTCTGTAATTCCGTATTGTCGACTCGTATCGCGAGGCATAAGGAGCCTGCGAGATAAGGAGCTAAAAATGATCCTCACCGTTACGATGAACCCGTCTGTCGATACGCGCTATCAGCTCGATGAGCTCATTATCGACGACGTTAACCGTGTGACGCCCGAAAAGACCGCCGGCGGCAAGGGCCTCAACGTGGCCCGTGTGCTGGGTCAGCTGGGCGACGACGTTGTGGCAACCGGTCTGCTCGGCGGCCACATGGGCGCCTACATGGCTGAGCTCATGGACGCCAACGGTATTAACAACGACTTTGTGCCCATCAAGGGCGAGACTCGCATTTGCCTCAACATACTCCACGCCGGCAACCAGACCGAGCTGCTCGAGAGCGGCCCGACAATTGCCCCCGAGGAGCTCGATGCCTTTACCGCCAAGTTTACCGAGCTTGCGGACAAGGCCGACGTCGTAACCATTTCGGGTTCGCTGCCCCGCGGTGTCGAGGCAGACTACTATGCCAAGATCACGGGCATTGCCGAGAACGCCGGCGCCAAGGTGCTGCTCGATACCTCGGGTGCTTCGCTCGAGGCCGCCCTTAAGTCCGAAATTAAACCCGAGCTGGTCAAGCCTAACCTGACCGAGATCAACGGCCTTCTGGGCACGAGCTTTACCACCGACGATGTGGATGAGCTCCGTGCTGCGCTCGCTTCTGATGCCCGCTTCTCCGATATCCCCTGGGTCGTCGTGTCCATGGGCGCTGCCGGCTCCGTTGGCTTCCACAACGGCCGTGCGTTCCGCGCAAAGACGCCCGATATCCCTGCGGTTAACGCCACGGGCTCTGGTGACTCCACTATCGCTGGCTTTGCGCATGCCATTGCTGCTGGCGCAGACGACGAGACGGTGCTGCGTACCGCCAACACTTGCGGCAAGCTCAACGCCATGGATCCTATGACCGGCCATCTGGTCATGGACCGTTGGGACGAGGTCTACAACGGCGTTGTCGTGACCGAGCTGTAAGGGCTTGGGCGTCGCCCCGGCATCGATTGCTAGCTCATGTCGACGACAAGTGCAGTAGCATTATGCCGGGGCGCGACGCCGACTTTGTCGTGTTCAGTCCCGACCTTACCCTAGTCGAGACGTAGGTGGGCGGCAACAGCTTTGGTAATGCGTTTGCCGAGTAAGCTGCTTGCCGACGCTTACTGGGAGGAGTAACGAACTGCTCGGTTGAGCTGTTCGTCTGATGGCGTGATTCCCCTAGGGGAATCACGCTACGACCCCGCCAAACGTGTTTCCCTAAGGGAAATCACGTTTGGTGGGGTTTCTGTTTTTGAGTAGGAAGCGATCGACGTGGCGATGCGTGGATTGGCGCGCGCCCATAATCGACAACAAAAAAGCCGCCCAAAGGCGGCTATCTTGTGCAATGGAGCCAGCGACCGGGCTCGAACCGGTGACCCCCGCTTTACGAGAGCGGTGCT
>CABSNK010000024.1 GCA_902479075.1 uncultured Collinsella sp. | reverse complement strand
GGCCCGTGGGTTATACCCTAAGAGCAAACCACCCTTTTTAAGGGTGGTTCTGATTAAAGAAAAATCAAAAAAATCTGAAATAGTTCTTGCATAGTTAGTTATATAAAGTATTATAACGTCATGGGATGAATGAAGGGTTCATCCAAGTGAGTTAGGAGTAAGGGATGTTCAATTTCGATGAGCCTCGTTACGAGAAGGTTGTGAGCGATGCCCTCGCTCTCCGTCCTCAGATTGAGGCTGCCGTGGACAAGGTCTGCGAGCAGGGTTATTCCAACATCTTCTTCATCGGCTGCGGCGGCACCTGGGCCCACACGCTCCCGATGAAGTATTGGGTCGAGACCACCACGGCCGATGTCGACGTCCACTGCGAGATTGCCGCTGAGTTCCTCGCATGCCCGCCCAAGACCTTCAACAAGGACTCGGTCTGCGTCTTCTCCACCCGTACCGGCACCACCCCCGAGATCATCGAGGCCGCCAAGTTCTGCCAGGAGCAGGGTGCCCGCACGCTGATGTATGTCTCCAACGACAACACCCCGGCCACTGAGTACGCCGATTACAAGTTCTTCAGCTTCGCCGAGGATGACGTTCTGTGCGAGGCCATCTACACCTACCAGATCACGCTGGTCGCCCGCTTCCTCAAGAACGCCGGCGCCTTCCCCAAGTACGACACCTTCATGGAGGAGTTCGGCAACATCGCTCCGTACCTCATCAAGGCCAAGGACGCTCAGGACGAGCGCTGCGCCGCCATGGCCGAGGACTTCAAGGACACCGATTACCACATGGTGATTGGCTCCGGCATGCTCTGGGGTGAGGCCTACGACTACGCTATGTGCATCCTCGAGGAGATGCAGTGGATCAAGACCAAGTCCATCCACGCCGCCGAGTTCTTCCACGGCACCATCGAACTGTGCGAGGAGGGCACGAGCCTCATCATGCTCTACGGCGAGGACGACACCCGTAAGCTCATGGACCGCGTGGACAACTTCACTCACATGCTCGCCGACGAGAAGGGCGTCCATGTCCGCGTGAACAAGTTCGACACCGCCGAGGTCGAGCTGCCGTTCAGCGACCCCGAGTTCCGCAAGATCGTCTCCCCGATGGTCACCTACACCATCACCGAGCGTCTGAGCTGCCATCTCGAGCACGTCCGTAACCACCCGCTCACCACGCGTCGTTACTATCACCAGATGAACTACTAATCCTCTCAAATTGCTGCGGTTGTCTGCAGGCGAGCTGCGCAGAACGCCTCGCCTGTAGACCTGTTTCTGGGGTTGATCGAAATGGTTGTCCAGTATCTTCTAGTTGCACTGGTCGCATTTATTGCGTCCATGGACGAGCAATTATTTGGCATTACGATGCTTGGTCGTCCGCTGTTTACAAGCCTGTTTGTCGGCTTGATCCTTGGCGATGTCCAGCAGGGCGTTATCGTCGGCGCTGCTTTGGAGTTCATGTTCATGGGCGCCATCATGGTCGGCGCGGCGGTTCCTCCCGAGGTCTATGCCTCCGGCGTGCTTGGCTGCGCGTTTGCCGTCATTACGGGTACGGGCACGGCAACTGCCGTCGCGCTCGCCCTTCCCGTCTCCGTCTTCCTTCAGGTGTGGCGCAACTTCTGCTACGCCGTTCCGGGTGCCTTTGCCTGCAAGAAGATTGAGACCGCTCTGGCAAATCGCGATCTTGCCAAGGCGAACCTGTACCATCTGACCGTCGTGCCGCTGTCGATTGGCATTCCGTCTGCACTGCTGGTGTTTTGCTCGCTGTTCTTTGGTGCCGACCTCATCAACAATGCGCTCAACGCGATTCCGCAGTTTGTGATGGATGGCCTCAACGTTGCATCCGGCGTCATGGTCTGCATCGGCTTCGCACTTCTTATTAGGACCATGGGCGATAACAAGCTGCTTCCTTGGCTGTTCCTGGGATTCATTATGGTCATCTACCTCAAGATGGACGTTATCGGCGTCGCCGCAGCTGCCATTTGCGTCGCGCTGCTCCTGGCCTTCCGCGAGGGCTCGTCCGGTCCGCAGACGGTTGCTGCAGATGAAGAGGAGGACTTCTAATGGCTACCCAGAACACCGACCTCAAAGAGGCCAAGAAGGACGCGATTATGAGCCCCGATATGTATCGGAGCATGTTCCTTCGCCAGTTTACGAGCCAGTGCTCGCAGTCGTACGACAAGATGATGGCAATGGGCTTCATGTACACCATTCAGAAGCCCCTGCGAAAGATCTATCCCAACGACGACGATTACTATGCGGCACTTGATCGCCATACCGAGTTCTTTAACATCACGCCTCATGTGCTTCCGTTTGTAGCCGGCCTAACGGTTTCGATGGAAGAGCAGGCGGCTGCCGATAAGAACTTCGACACGTCCTCGATTAACGCCATGAAGGTCGGCCTCATGGGACCGCTTTCCGGCATTGGCGATTCGTTCTACTGGGGTACGTTCCGCGTGGTCGCCGCCGGCATTGGTATTGGCATCGCTTCGACGGGCAACCCGCTCGGCCCCATCGTGTACGCGCTCATCTACTCCGTGATTAACTTTGCAACGCGTATCGTCGCAGCCCATCTGGGTTACGACCTGGGAACCAAGTTCCTGCAGCAGTCCGAAGAGAACAACCTTATGTCTCGCATGACGCATGCTGCCGGTGTCCTCGGAATGACCGTTATCGGCGCAATGATTGCGGCACAGGTCTCGCTGTCCACGGCTTTGACCTTTGATGTGGGTGGTTCGGAGATTGTCCTGCAGGATCTGTTCGATTCGATCTTCCCCGGTCTGCTGCCCTTGCTGGCAACGTTCGCTTGCGTTGCCCTCTATAAAAAGGGTGTCAAGACCATTTGGATTATTATTGGCATCTTCGCGATCTGCATCATCGGAACGGGTTTGGGAGTGTTCGCGGCGGCGTAATGTTGACTGCTACGCTCGCGCGTTGGATAACTAACTGACCGTTTGAAAACGGGGCTCGGCGTAAGGCCGGCCCCGTTTTTTGTTTGAGGGACTTTCCGACCGTCCAAAAATCCACGCTCGTTCATTACTCACGTATCTCTCATCTCTCATTCGTCACTAATACGAGAGATAACAGAAAGACGAGAGATAAATATGAGAGATAACTGATCAGCAAAGAGACAAGCAATCATGGTATTGTCTCAATACTGATTGTTCTACCAGCAAAAACATGTTTAAATGAAACAAATGGCAGATATCTTATCTTTCATCTCTCACTTATCTCTAATATGAGAGATAGCAGAAAGATGAGAGATAATTACGAGAGATAACTGAGAGACGAAGGAAATCTATTCGCGGCATTCTCCGCCGGGCCGAGCGAAAGGACATGCAGATGAACGAAAACGAGCTGACCGGTCTGCTCGAGTCTTTAAGGCGCATGGGCTCGGACGATCTTAACGTCGAGGTCAAGGAGAGCGCCACGACGCTTTCCCGCGACGTATGGGAAACGGTTAGCGCATTCGCGAATACCGCTGGCGGAATTATCGTGCTCGGCGTGAGCGAGCGCGCGGGCTTTGTCCCGGTTGAGAACTTTGAGACCGAGAAGGTGCTCAACCAATTCGTAGCGGGCATGGGTGATGCCGGCGGGCGCGGAAAACTGGCCAATCCGCCCAAATACACCATTGAACGCGTGGAGCTCCAGGGCACCGTGGTTCTGGTCATCACGATTGAGGAGCTCGACCCGTCGAGCAAGCCTTGTTATGTCATAGAGCGGGGCGCTCAAGGCGGCAGCTACAAACGCATCGATGATAAAGATGTTCCGCTCTCGTCGACCGAGGTCCTGTCCTTGTCATCGTATGAACGGGCGAGCCCCAGTGATCGCGATGCAGTGCCCGGCGCGGTCGCAGGCGATCTTGACGAGGCCCTGGTCGACCGCACGATAGAGCGTGCTTTCTCACTGACACCTCGTGCGATGCGCGGCGCGCCGGACAAGAAAACGAAGCTGGAGCGCCTGAATTTCCTCGACTCGCAGGGCAATGTTACTAAGGCCGGGCTCCTGGCCGCGGGTGCCTATCCCCAGCAGTTCTATCCCAAGCTCTTTATCGATGTGGCGGTCTATGCCGGAACGCAGAAGGGCGCGGCGGGGTCGTTGAGGTTCATGGACCGTACGATCTGCGAGGGGACGTTGGGTGAAATGATCTCGGATGCCGTCGCGGCGGTCGCCAAGAATTTACGACGAACCTCGATGATCAAAGGCGTCTCGCGTGTCGACTCGCTGGAGATTCCCGAGGAGGTCCTGCGCGAGGCAATCGCCAACGCCGTAATCCACCGAGAATACGGAGACCGGTTCTGTGGGCAGTCGATCGCTGTTGACGTCTTTGATGACCGTATCGAAGTGACGAACCCCGGCGGCCTATACGGAGGAAAGACTCGCGAGAACCTGTTTGACGGCAGCTCCCGATGTCGCAATGCGACGCTTGTGAAACTGATGTCGATTGTTCCGCTGCCGGATGGTGCAGGTTCGCCGGCTGAGGGCAATGGCTCAGGCATCCCGATGATGTTTGACGCCATGCGCGCGCATGGTTTGTCGGAGCCTCTGTTTTGCCCTGGTTTTGACCGGTTTAAGGTTGTCCTCTATCGCTCAAAGGTTGAGCAGGTCGATCATGGCGGGGACCTGATCATGGCGGCCCTCAAGCGCTATGACGAGTTGGGAACGCGCGAGCTGGCAGAATGCACGGGACTCACCGTCTCCCAGGTTAGGGTACGCGTCAATGCGCTCATCGCACAGGGCGAGCTTGAACCTACGGCGTCGGCGACGAGCCGCAACCGCAAGTATCGACTGTCAGAGCGCGTGGAATAAATGCATTAGTGGACGAGGCGACCCAATAATCGACCCTCAATTGGCGCCCACTAAGGTAAAGCGGTTGTTGCTCAGTCGACGGTGATGCTGAAGACTCGGCTTACGCCGGCATGGCCCCGAACCCGTCCATCAAGAACAGCCTAAGAACCAGCTTGATGACATATCCCGGTTTGACTTCTGCCGCGTCAAAGACGTGGCGCTCGGCGAGCTCGCTGCAGTATGCATAGATGTCGCGGATAAGGTCCGCGCCCGAAAGCGTAAACATGTAGCCTGCGTCCGAAAGCGCATTGGGCGCGGCGGGCAACTTGGCCATGTGGCAGAACGTTTGCAGGTCGGGCGCCATAACATTCTGGTAGTCGAGGTGGCCGCCGGCATCCTGTTCGGCAAGCTCCAATTGGCGCACGAAATCCAGCGCCGCTGCCAGCACAAAGCTCGGCGTAGGCGCGTTGACGTCCTCCGTGCTCGCCACGAGCCTGCCCGCTGCCTGCGTGACAAGCCAGGCGACCTCGCGCTGGCAGCGCACGGCCTTGCGCGTCACCGGCTTGATGGACGAAGAAGAAACGCTCCCCTTAGGCGGATTCGAAACAGCCACAAGACCCTCCCATGAACAATCCGGCCCAACAAGCCCGGATGAAACACGTGCTACATCAGTATACAGGGGAGTGGGGCAGCGGGGTACAAGCGCGCCAGCGGCAAACCGAGAGCATCAACGATGTGCCGATCGCGGAATGAGATCTCGTAATAATTGACTCTCGGCCATATTATTGAGGGGCATGACTCGCGTTCGTATGGTTGTAGGTGCTGGCGATGAACGACATTGACCTTGCTGTTCCGTTGATGGATGGACCAAGCTATGACCGCGCCTGCAGTCTCGTGCCTTCCGAATACGTTGAGGCATGGGAGTGGTTTCTGGGTGAGGAACAGCGCGGCGGCGTTTGGACCAGCCTTCCGCACCACACCAAGGAAGATAGCCCTCAGTATCGGTATCGTTTGAGAATTGGCTCGGACTTCTTTCCCGTAACGCGGGATTCAGGGATCTTCTGGCCGGGCCAGGATCGGGTGAAGCAAGATCCCAATAAGATCTTTGCGCTTTCGATCCATAACTCTAAAAAGAGCTTCTACACCGATGTACCTCCGCTCTATTTGGACGATGGTACGTGGGTCATTAAGTATTCGGTCCAAGCGCCAGGCGCCGTTGGTTCTCGAGACCAAAATTACAACCGTAAAATGCTCAACTGCATGGAATGTGGCGTTCCAGTCGGAGTCATATTTGCAACCGAGGTGGGCTACAAGGTGCTCGGCCTTGCGTTTGTTGAACGGTTCGAGCCCGAAAACGGATGGTTTGTTCTGCACGGTCCTGTTCATAAAGGCGGACCGGACCCCCGTTTTGCGCCCGACATGAGCTATCTGAAGCACATGCCCGTCGATATTGAGTTTGCCGGACAGGGTACGACCGACGACGAAAAGGTCCGCTATGTGTTAAGGCGCGAGCGATTGGGGCAGCAGTGGTTCCGCAAGCAGCTCGTTGCCGCCTATGATGGCCGTTGCGCGGTGTCGGACTGCGGCGTCAGCGAAGCTCTGGAGGCTGCACATATCGAGAATTACTCGGGACCCAAATCGCAGGTTGCCAGCAACGGCATTCTGCTTCGGCGCGACTTACATGCTTTATTCGATGCTCATCTGATTTCGTTTGAGCCTGTTTGCGGCGAATATCGGCTGTGCGGATCGTACCTGCTGGATAAGACCGACTATGCTTCCTTTGCGGGCGCGACGCTAAGGCAGCCGAATGAGCATCAGTGGCGACCCAATACGGTGTTTCTTGAGGCCCATCGCATTGAGTTCGATCGCTCGGAAAAGAAGCGTGAAAAGGCGGGGCTTCTGCCGTATTAGCGTATTTGGCTTTGGCATTCTTTGACGATCGTGTTGTTTGATCGGATCGCGTGGCGATGCAATCTCGCGCACGCCCGCCGGTGCATGCTCTTCCTGTTTTGTATAGCGAGAGGGGAGCGTGTATGAGCTGGCGAGGCTATATTGCGATGGGGAAGTACGGAAAACTGCCGTGTGCCCTTATAGACAACAATATGTTTCCGAGCGTAGAGGTTGATTGCGGGTCGTTTGTCGTCACCTGCCCTTGCTGCGGCTCGCAAATACCGTGTCTCGACATTCGGTTCATCGATGCGCGCGACAGACTCAGCGACGAAGTGAGAAAACGGACAGGCGTTCATATGCCGGTGTATCCGGAGAAATGCCCTGTTTGTGGCCTCGATATCGTGTACGACGCCGGCGACGAGGGATAGGTGATGCAGAGGAGCTGACTGTGAAGGCCTCTTCGTCTCTACAAATAAATCCCCTCACCGAGCTGCTTGTGGAACTCGGCGTGATGGTCGCGTGCCCAGGTAAAGAGCGCCTGGTCAAAGTCAGTGCGCGTGGCCGGGACGCCAAAGACGCCGGCAACTTCGACGCGCACAAACTCCAGTGCCGGCAGCTTGTTGATGGCAGTGAGGGCAAACGGGGACGAGGGCTCCTCGAACAGATAGCGGCTGCCTTGCAGCGCGTCGCAACTGGTGCACGTGTTGCCGAGCGACGGGGCTTTGGAGGTTCGCGCGCCTACGGGCTTGTAGCCGCAGCGCTTATGAAGGTAGTCGCGGATCTCGCCCGGCACACAGCCAAGAGCGGGCACGATGGCGAGCGCGTTGGCGTTGGCCGTGTCGATGGCAATGTGCCCGGCTTCGTTGGGTGCGTGCGCGATGGCGATGCTCTCGTCGTTATCGGTTCGATAGGGAATGCCGAAGGCCGCGACCGAGGTCTCTTTGTGACACTTCCAGCATTCGCGCTTGCCCAGTACTAGATATATATACGGCGCTGAGGGGTCGGATCGGTCAACACCGGGCAGCCATTCGGCAAAGGGCTCGGGGTTGACGCCGCTGGGTACATACCAGATCTTCTTGGTCCGGTCCCATTTGGCGCCCAGCGCCTTGGCTTCTTCTTTGTGCGAAAAGGGGACATCGAGCTCGGTGCGCATGGCGGCTCCTTGGTGCTGCAGGTGCAAGTGGCTCAAGGATACCGCAGGGTGTGGACGTTGTGGCGTTTTGCCGAGAAGCTGCGGCTCGGATGGGTTCGAGACGCGTTGGTCTCGGCCTCGGTGGCTATTGAGCGGTTGGAACAGCTTGCGGCGCAGTTTTGTGCCTGGCTATTGTTGCTGTTGGGGTATTGAATTTGTTTGGCAGCCATTCGTCAGGTGAATTGATGTTACGTTGCGATGACGGTTGGAGCTGCCAGCGGATTTGGCGACATAAAACAAAACAGCCCAGAGGACATAGCCTCTGGGCTGTGAACATTTGGTGGGCGTTAGAAGATTTGAACTTCTGACCTCTTCCGTGTCAGGGAAGCGCTCTCCCCCTGAGCTAAACGCCCGATCAAGGGTGCGCAAGCGCGCAAGGGATAATATAACGGAGCCTGAACTCGGTGGCAAGAACATTTTTAAAAATCGCTTACATTGTGGAATTCGGGGGCTTTGTCATATCCATTTCAAAAGAGCCTGCTGCCGCGATTTGGCTGTCGCATAATGCAAGCCCATTGTGGTATCGAGCTATGGAAAGACGTCTGCGGAATTGTCCTACCGATAAACGGACAAGCCTCCAGCTGGTGCCTTTGCCGTGGTAAGGTAAGCCGAATTGCTTCCAGACTGTTTCGGGGGAGTGGAATGAGCAAAGAGTGTGTCGAGCAGGTCGAAGGCGCAGGGGCTTCGGTGCCGATGACCGATATATCGAACATTAATGTGCCCGAGGGCACTGACGAGCTCAGCCGCAGTACCCGCCGTGCATGGCGCGACCGCCTGAACAGTGCGTCGACGCGCAAGATGATTACGGGCGTTTTAGCCACGCTGGTGGGCGGTTCGTTTTGGGGTTTCTCGGGTACCAGCGCGAGTTTTTTGTTCGATACCTACCATGTCGATACGCTGTGGCTTATGAGCATACGGCAGATTCTCGCCGGCCTGCTCTTTATGGCTGTGGTTGTCACGCGCGACCGCGCACGCCTGGTCAAGCTTTGGACGACGTCCGCTGATCGCAAGCAGCTGCTGCTCTTTACCGCTTTTGGCCTGCTCTTTAACCAGTTTTGTTATCTTTCGGCCGTGCGCCTGACCAATGCCGGAACTGCGACGGTGCTCCAGTGCCTGCAACTGGTCATCATTATGGGCTACACCTGCGTGATCGACCATCGCATGCCTCGCGTGCGTGAGGCCGCTGGCATTGGGTTGGCCTTGGGCGGCACCTTTTTAATCGCTACCGGCGGCGACCCGACCAGTCTGAGCATATCGCCGCTTGGCCTGGTCGCAGGCCTTATGTGCGCGGTTAGCGCCGCCTGTATGGCAGTGATTCCCGCCAAGATTCTGTCCGAATACGGCAGCCCTATTGTTACAGGCTCGGCTATGCTTACGGCTGGTGTCGTTTCGAGCGTCTTTGTGCAGCCGTGGGCTCATATGCCGGCCCTCGACACTGCTGCCGTCGAAGCGCTCGCGGTGTTTGTGGTCGTGGGCTCTTTTCTGGCGTATATGCTCTATATGCAGGGCGTCAAGGATATTGGCTCCGTACGTGCGAGTCTCATCGGAACTGTGGAGCCGATCTCGGCAACCATTACCAGCGCCGTTATGCTGGGCACGGTGTTTTTGCCGACCGACCTGATTGGCTTTGCCATGATCATCGTGATGATGTTCCTCACGGTGTAGCCCCTGCGGTTGCTTTAAAGGATAATAGGCTGGCGGCGCGTTGCTTTGGCGGCGCGCCTTTGTCTATAGAGAGGACCTCTTATGAAGTACTTTGGCACCGACGGATTTCGCGGCGAGGCCAACGTTGGGCTAACGGTAGAGCACGCTTATAAGATTGGCCGCTTTGTGGGTTGGTATTACGGTGCCAACCGCGAGCGCAAAGCACGCGTGATCGTGGGCAAGGACACGCGTCGCTCGAGCTATATGTTCGAGGCGGCGCTGGTGAGTGGCCTGGTCGCAAGCGGTGCGGACGCATATATGCTGCACGTGATCCCAACGCCGGGCGTGGCGCATCAGACCGTGGAGGGCTGCTTCGATTGCGGCATCATGATTAGTGCGAGCCACAACCCGTTTTGCGATAACGGCATTAAGCTCGTCAACAGCGACGGCTTTAAGATGGACGAGGACGTGCTGGAGCTCATCGAGGACTATATCGATGGCAAGAGCGAGGTGCCGCTGGCTACGGGCAACCACATTGGCGCCACGGTCGACTACATGCAGGGTCGCAACCGCTACATTGCCTCGCTCATCGCCAGCGCGAACTTTTCGCTGCAGGGCGTCAAGATCGGTCTCGACTGTGCCAACGGCTCGGCTTCCTCGGTTGCCAAGCCGGTGTTCGATGCGCTGGGCGCCGATGTGCGTGTAATCAATGCCGCGCCCGATGGCTTTAACATTAACGTCGACTGCGGCTCCACGCATATGGAGCGCCTGCAGCGCCACGTGGTGGAGCAGGGCCTGGACGTGGGCTTTGCCTATGACGGCGATGCTGACCGCTGCCTGGCGGTGGATGAACGCGGCCGCGTGGTCGACGGCGACCAGATTCTGTATGTGTGCGGCGTGTATCTGAACAAGCACGGGCGTCTCTCGGGCGGTACCGTGGTGCCGACGATTGCCAGCAACTTTGGCCTGATCAAGTCACTGGAGCTTGCCGGCCTGAGCGCCGTGACCAGCGGCGTGGGCGACCGCCACGTGTATGCCAAGATGCGCGAGGGCGGCTACAGCCTGGGCGGCGAGCAGACGGGCCATACGATCTTCGGCGATATCGAGCGCACGGGCGACGGCATTATGACCTCGCTGCGCGTGATGGAAGTGATTCGTGCCGAGCGCGAGACGCTCTCGCAGCTTACGGCTCCGTGCAAGCTGCTGCCGCAGGCGCAGATTGCCGTGCGCGTGGCGGACAAGGACGCCGCGCTCGAGAACATGGGCGTGCAGAACGCCATCGCCGAGGCCGAGGCGTCGCTGGCGGATGAGGGCCGCGTGCTCGTGCGCAAGAGCGGAACCGAGTCGGTGATTCGTGTGCTGGCTGAGGCTCCGGACCAATCGGCCGCCGACGCCGCCATGAAGCGCATCGCCGCCGCACTGGAAGCTCTGTAGTTACGCGGTTTTACCAAACCGCGTAACTGCTCGACGTTGCCAAGACGTCGGCGTCAACCTAGTTGTTGGGCAACCTAGCCATTTGGGACGTTCTTAAATGACTAGTCGTTTGGGACACTCTTTGCCGGCCAATCCGGCAGTTAGGGACGTTCCTTTTCTGCCGGCATAATAGGAACGTCCCTAACTGCCGGGTTGGTGGCTGGGTGCGAAGGGGCGCCGCGGGATAGATCCTGCGGCGCCCCTCTTGCGTTGGCGTGTTGCCTAGGCTTTACAGCTCGTAGAGCGTGGTGAACTTGTCCTGCAGGTAGCTGCAGTAGTAGCGGGCGTCGAATGCCATGCCGCAGGCGCCCTTGATGAGCTCCGGCGCGTCCTTGGCACGGCCCCACTGCCAAATGTGCTCGCCCAGCCAGGCACGGACGGACGCCAAATCGCCGCTCGCGCAGGCACCGGTAAGGTCGACACCGTCGCGGCACATGGCCGGCACGAACATGGCGTCGTAGGCGCTGCCCAGCGCATAGGTGGGGAAGTAGCCAAACGAGCCGCCGCTCCAGTGCGTATCCTGCAGGCAGCCACGCGTGTCGTCGGGAACCGGAATGCCCAGGTACTCGTCCATAAAGCGATTCCAAAGTGCGGGGATGTCCTTGGCTGTGGCCTCGCCGGCAAACAGCATGCGCTCAATCTCGTAGCGCACCATAATATGCAGCGGGTAGGTGAGCTCGTCGGCCTCGGTACGGATCAGCGACGGCTGGGCGATGTTCACGGCGTGGTAGAGCGCATCTTCGTCCACGTCGCCGTAGACCTCGGGCGCGTGACGGCGCAACACCTCGAGCAGCGGGCCCATAAAAGCACGGCTGCGGCCAACGGTGTTCTCAAAGAAGCGGCTCTGGCTCTCGTGGATGCCCATGGAGGTGCCGCCCTCCAGGCACGTGCGCGCATAGGCGGGGTTCACGCCCAGCTCGTACATGGTGTGACCGGCCTCGTGGATGATGCTGTAGACATTGGAGATGCAGTCGTCCTCGTAGATGTGCGTGGCGATGCGCGCGTCACCCACGGCAAAGCCCTCGCTAAACGGATGCTCGGTAAAGGCGAGCGTGGTGTCGTCCAGGTTAAGGCCGACGAGCTTCATCAGGTCGAAGCTCATGGCACGCTGGGCGGCCTCGGGCACATGCGCGTGCAAAAAGTCGGCAGTAGGCTGCTGTCCGCGCTCGCCGATGGCGTGCACGAGCGGCACGACGGTGGCCTTGACCTCGTCGCAAAACGCGTCGAAGCTCTTGGCAGAAAGGCCGCGCTCGTACTGGTCGAGCCAAACATCGTATGGGTCGCGCTTGGGGTCCATGAGCTCGGCCTGATGCTTGAGCTGGCAGACGATCTTGTCCACATAGGGTTCAAAGCTTGCCCAGTCGTTGGCTGCTTTGGCTTTGTGCCACACGGCATCGGCCTCGCAGGTGAGCCTGGTCCAGGCCTCGGCCTCTTCAGTGGGGATGGCGCTGGCCTCGCGTTGATCGCGGCCGAGCACACGGATCTCGTCGAGCAGCTGCGGGTCGTCGATTTTTCCGTCGGCGACCGTCTCACGCGCGAGAGAGCGCACGAGCTCAATGGACTTTTTGCTGGTCAGGAGCTTGTGATGCTCGCCGGCAAGGGTGCCCATAGCATCGGCGCGCGCTGCGGCGCCGTTGGCGGGGGCAATGGTCGCGCCGTCAAACTCGGCAATCTTGAGCAGGTACTCGCGGGTCCACAGCTTGCCCTCGAGCTTGCGGAGCTTCTTGATGCCCTTGCCCGCCTTGGCGTTCTTAGAGGCCTTGGCCACGGCGGTTTTGGCCTTCTTATCGAGTTTCTTTCCCATACCATATCCTTGATCTCGCGAGCCGTGCACCACGGGTGGGCGCACGGCCAGTTTGCACAGCTACCCGCCTTGTACCCAGTGCGAACAAAACGGAACGCGGCGATATGCTCGCAGAATGTGTTATCCTATAGCCCAATGCGTTGACGGAGAGGGTTTTGCCCGTCGCGTCGCCGGCAAGAGAGGGAAGGTCATGGGCTGCAAGCCTTCCTGCGGTGGCAAGGGCCAAGCGTTCACTCCCGAGCAGCGACCTCAACGGGCACGCGGCCAGCGGCGGCGAAGCCCCAGTAGGGAAGTCGTGAGCCTCGCGACAAGGGGCAAAGAGTGGGCGCGGCGGGCCAGACATCCGCCGGGTCAAACAAGGTGGTACCGCGGAATTCAACCGTCCTTGGGCAATGCACATGCCCGAGGGCGGTTTTTTGTTACCGAACCGGGCCGCGTTTTCGCAACGTCAGACGGCGGCAGCCGCCTCGGCAAGCGGGGAGCGCGAGAGACGAAAGGGAAGACATGAGTCTGATTGATGATCTGGTCAAACTCGAAGAAGAGGCCAAGGAGCTCGTCGCAGGCGCCGATGACGCCGCAAAGCTCGAGGCCGCGCGCGTTGAGCTGCTCGGCCGCAAGGGCCGCATCACTGGCCTGATGCGTATGATGGGCAAGCTCGCCCCCGAGGATCGTCCTGTGATGGGCAAGCGTGCCAACGAGATGCGCCAACTGATCGAGGGCATGCTCGACGAGCGCACCACCGAGATGAAGGCCGCCGCCCTCAAGCACGCTCTCGAGCAAGAGGCCGTCGACATTACCCTGCCGGGTATCCGTCCGCAGATCGGTCACCAGCACCTGATCAAGCAGATCATCGAGGAGGCCGAGGACATCTTCTGCGGCATCGGCTACACCGTCGAGTCCGGTCCCATGGTCGATACTTCCTACTACAACTTCACTGCGCTCAACGCCCCCATGGATCACCCGAGCCGCTCGGCCCGCGATACCTTCTACGTGGTCGACAACAACCCTGGCAGCGTCGCACACCCCGAGGCTCACGCCCATGGCGAGTCCGACGTACTGCTGCGCACCCAGACTTCGGGCGTGCAGATCCACACCATGGAGTCGCAGAAGCCGCCCATCTACATGATCTGCCCGGGCACCGTCTACCGTCCCGACACGGCCGACGCCTGCCACCTGCCGCAGTTCAACCAGATCGAGGGCCTGGTCGTCGACGAGGGCATCACCTTTGGCGATCTTAAGGGCACGCTCGACTACTTTGTTAAGTGCATGTTTGGCGAGGACCGCAAGACGCGCTACCGCCCGCACTTCTTCCCCTTCACCGAGCCTTCCTGCGAGGTGGACGTGAGCTGCCACGTGTGCGGCGGCAAGGGCTGCAACTTCTGCAAGCACAGCGGCTGGATCGAGATCTTGGGCTGCGGCATGGTCGACCCCAACGTCCTGATCAACTGCGGCATCGACCCCGAGAAGTACACCGGCTTCGCCTTTGGCATTGGCGCCGAGCGCGTCGCGGCCCTGCGCTACGACCTGCCCGACCTGCGTACGCTCATGACGGGCGATATGCGTTTCCTGAATCAGTTCTAGGCTGCGGCTTGCCCAAGCACGGCACCTCGGCGCTCATTCGTCGCTTGCGTACCAAAGTACGCGGCGCTCCTCTTTCGGGCCGATCTGTCGCACTTGGACAACCCTCGCTTTGTAAGGAATGTTCACAAAGTTGAAGTTTCCACCTGCATCTCTTCGCAGGCTTTCAGTATGAAAGGAGAGCTAGATGCGTGTTTCTTACGACTGGCTCAAGACCATGATCGATATTCCGGAGGATCCCAAGACCCTTTCGGACGAATATATCCGTACCGGCACCGAGGTCGAGGCGATCGACATCGTGGGCGAGTCCTTCGACCACGTGGTGACCGCCAAGGTGCTCACCAAGACCCCGCACCCCGATAGCGACCACATGTATGTATGCTCGGTCGATGTGGGCGACAAGAATCTCGACGCCGACGGCAACCCTGCTCCGCTGCAGATCGTCTGCGGCGCGCAGAACTTCGAGGCCGGCGACCACATCGTCACGGCTATGATCGGCGCCGTGCTTCCCGGCGACGTCAAGATCAAGAAGAGCAAGCTTCGCGGCGTCGTGTCCATGGGCATGAACTGCTCCGCGCGCGAGCTCGGCCTGGGCGGCGACCACTCCGGCATCATGATCCTGCCCGAGGATACGCCCTGCGGCATGCCGTTTGCCGAGTACGTGGGCTCGAGCGACACCGTGCTCGACTGCGAGATCACGCCCAACCGTCCCGACTGCCTGTCCATGATTGGCATGGCCCGCGAGACCGGTGCCATCTTCGACCGCGATTTCCATGTTGAGCTGCCCGCCATCAAGGCGGAGACTGGCCGCGCGACCGACGACGAGCTTTCGGTCGAGATTGCCGACGAGGGCCTGTGCGACCGCTATGTCGCCCGCATCGTGCGCAATGTGAAGGTCGGCCCCTCGCCCGACTGGATGGTCAAGCGCCTCAACGCCCTGGGCGTGCGCCCGCACAACAACATCGTCGACATCACCAACTATGTGATGATGCTCACCGGTCAGCCGCTGCACGCCTTTGACCTGGACACCTTTGCCGAGCGCGATGGCCATCGTCGCGTGGTGGTTCGCGCCGCCCAACAGGACGAGAAGTTTACGACCCTCGACGGCGAGGAGCGCACGCTCGACGCCGGCATGGGCCTCATCACCGACGGCGAGCGTCCCGTGGCGCTGGCCGGCGTTATGGGCGGCATGGATTCCGAGATCGAGGACGACACCGTCGACGTGATGGTCGAGAGCGCCTGCTTCAACGCCGGTCGCACCTCGCACACCAGCCGCGACCTGTCGCTGATCTCCGACGCCTCCATTCGCTTTGAGCGCCAGGTCGACGAGACCGGCTGCGTGGATGTCGCCAACGTTACCTGCGCGCTCATCGAGGAGATCGCCGACGGCGAGGTCGCTCCCGGCTACGTCGACGTTTTCCCCGCGCCCAAGACCATCGATAGCATCAAGCTGCGCTTGGCCCGCGTGCATGCCATCTGCGGCGCCGACATCGAGCCCGACTTTATCGAGCGCTCGCTCACCCGCCTGGGCTGCACCGTCGAGCGCGACGGCGAGGACTTCATGGTCACCCCGCCGAGCTTCCGCCCCGACCTGCCGCGCGAGATCGATCTGATCGAGGAGGTCCTGCGCCTATGGGGCATGGGCCGCGTGACGGCGACCATCCCGGCTGCCAAGAACCACATCGGCGGCCTGACCCGCGAGCAGAAGCTCACCCGTAAGGTCGGCGAGATCCTGCGCGCCTGCGGCCTCAACGAGACCACGACTTTTGGCTTTGCCGCCCCGGGCGACCTGGAGAAGATCGGCATGTCCACCGAGGGCCGCGGTTGCCCCGTGGTGCTTATGAATCCGCTGGTAGCCGAGCAGACCGAGATGCGTCGTTCGCTGCTGCCGGGCCTGCTGCAATCCGTGGCCTATAACGAGGCCCACGGCACGCCCAACGTGCACCTGTACGAGGTTGGCAGCCTGTTCCACGGCCGCGAGAACGCCAGCCTGCCCAAGGAGACCAAGTCCGTGGCGGGTGTGCTCTCGGGCCAGTGGAGCGAGCAGTCCTGGAGCATGAAGTACCGCAAGCTGCGCTTCTTCTTTGGCAAGGGCATTGTCGAGGAGCTGCTTGCCCAGTTGCGCATCGAGAAGGTCCGCTTCCGTCCCGTCGAGGGCGAGGGCTACGCTTTCTTGCAGCCGGGTCGTGCGGCCGAGGTTCTGTCCGGCGGCACCGTGCTGGGCTGGGTCGGCGAGATTCACCCCGAGGCGCGCGAGGCGATGGGCATCGATGAGGTCGTCGTTGCCTTTGAGCTCGATCTGGACAAGCTGATCAAGGGCGCCCGCAACCAGGAGAACTACCGCGAGTTCTCGCAGTACCCTGCCGTTGAGCACGACCTTGCTATCGTGGTCGATAACTCCGTGACCTGCGAGGACCTTGAGCGCCGCATTACCAGCGCCGGCGGCAAGTTGCTCGAGGGTGTGCGTCTGTTCGACGTCTACCGCGATCCGGTCCGCGTGGGCGTGGGCAAGAAGTCCATGGCCTTTGCGCTTACGTATCGCTCCGACGACCACACGCTCACCAGCGAAGAGGTCGAAAAAGCGCACCAGAAGATCGTCACCAAGGTGTGCAAGGGCGTAAACGGCGAGGTCCGCGGCTAGGTCCTGCGCTGGGAGCACGGGACCCCTCCACAGTTGCTGTGGGACCCTGCGTGACCGCGGTGCTCGACATAAGGCACCGCTGAGCCTGCATATATGACACGCGCATTACATAACGGCGTGCTGCTTTGTCGGCAGTGCGCCGTTTTGCTATGATAGTCCGCGGCGTGTTACGAATCTAACAATACGTAACACTCTTAAGGTGATTTAAGCGGCGTTGCAATTCCGTGCGCCGATAACCGGGAGGCGTACATGCACATTCCAGATAATTATCTGTCTCCGCAGACCGATGCCGTCATGGCGGTGGCAATGGTGCCCGTTTGGGTTCACTGCATCAAGAAGGTGCGCGCCACGCTCGATCGCGAGCACATGGCGTTCCTGGGCATCTGCGCCGCATTCTCCTTCTTGCTCATGATGTTTAACGTGCCGCTGCCCGGCGGTACCACTGGTCACGCCGTTGGCGGCGCGCTCATCGCGCTGCTGCTTGGCCCCGAGGCCGCTGCCATTGCCGTCTCGGTCGCGCTAGCGCTGCAGGCGCTGCTATTTGGCGACGGCGGCGTTCTGTCGTTTGGCGCCAACTGCTTTAACATGGCCTTTGTGCTGCCGTTTGTCGCTGCTATCGTGTTTCGTGCGCTCAACAGCCGTCTGCACGACAAGAGCTGGGGCACCTCGGTTTCTGCCATCGTAAGCGGCTGGGTCGGCCTGTGCCTGGCGGCCCTGTGCGCGGCAATCGAGTTCGGTATTCAGCCGATGCTCTTCACGAATGCTTCGGGCGCTCCGCTGTACTGCCCCTTCCCGCTGTCCGTGGCTATTCCTGCCATGTTGATCCCGCATATGCTGGTTGCCGGCGTGATCGAGGGCGTGGCGACGGCCGCCATCTACGGCTTTATCAAGAAGACGGCGCCGAGCATTATCGTCGGGCCCGAGGCCATCGATGGCCAGCTTGCTGCCGAGGGCGCTGCTGTCAAGAAGACCTCGCTGGTTCCCACGCTCATTTTGGTCGCCGTGCTCGTGGTGGCCACGCCGCTGGGATTGCTTGCCACCGGTGACGCCTGGGGTGAGTGGGACGCCGAGGGCGCCGCAACTGCCGTTCAGGAGGCTGGCGACGACAGCCTGCAGGCTTCGGTCGGCCTCGATACTCCGACCTTTGCCGACGCGCTGTCCACGGGTGATTACCTGCAGGCCTATTCCGAGGAACAGGGCCTTGGCTTTGCCGGCCAGGCTGCCATGTATATCCTTTCCGGTGTGATTGGCGTGGCGGTGCTCACCATCGCATTCCGCCTGATTTCGCTGACGGTTAAGGAAAGCTGAGCGCATGCAAATGGTCGAGCTGCCTAGCTGGCTTGCGGCCGAGGAGCGATACGAGCCCGCGGGGGCTCGGCATCGTGTGATGCAAAAGAATGTCCTGCACCTGGCGAGCCTGCTTGAGCGGGTTCGCCTGGGTGGAGGTGCGCACGAGGGCGGGTCGATGGTCGACCGCGCCCTTTCTTGCGTTTCGGCTCCGGTGCGTCTGGTGGGGATGTTCGTTTGCGTCCTGTGCGTGTGTCTGACGCAAAGCCCGCTGTACCTCATGTTGATGGCGGCTATCGTGTTGGTGCTGGTCGCGGTGCGCCCGGTGCGCGGGCTGCGGGCGACTTTTGTGCCGGCATTGGCTGCCGCGGGGTTTGCCGTGGTTCTGGCACTGCCTGCTCTGCTGCTGGGTGCTTCTGCCACGGGCGCCATGCTCAAGATCGCGCTCAAGACCTTCATTAATGTGTCACTGGTGCTGGGCGTTTCGTGGACCCTCACGTGGAGCCGCATGTCGGCTGCGCTCAAGATGCTGCATCTACCCGACGAGGTTATCTTTACCTTTGATATGGCGCTCAAGCACGTTGAGGTGCTGGGCCGCACGGCGCACGATCTGTGCGAATCAGTCATGCTGCGCAGCGTCGGTTCCGCGCCTGCGGGTTTTTCGCGCACCGACTCGCTGGCGGGTATCATGGGCATGACGTTTATCAAGGCGATGGAATGCAGCCGCGCGATGGACGAGGCCATGCTGTGCCGCGGCTTCGCCGGCGTGTATCCGGCGCCTGCACGGAGCGGCTTTGGCTGGCGCGATGCGGCTTACGCGGCCGTTGTGACGTTGCTCGCCGTGTTGTGCGCGATGTTGTAGCGCGGACGGTCGAACCGTCGATGTGAGTAGGGAAGGGCGACGTTTTGGCAAACGATACGAATAACGCGATGGGTGTGAGCGGTGTTGCCGGCGCCGAGGTCACGCCGCTCATCGAGTTTCGCGACGTGGTGTTTTCCTATGCGGGTCATACGGTGGTCGACGGCGTTTCATTGCAGGTGAACCGTGGGGAGCTCGTTGCTCTGCTTGGTCCTAACGGCTGCGGCAAGACGACGATCATGCGTCTTATCAACGGCCTTGAGCTTGCGGACGCGGGTGCGTACCTGTTCGACGGGTATGCGGTCGATGCCGCATATCTCAAGGATTCCGCGACGGCCCAGCGGTTCCATCAGCGCGTGGGCTTTGTGTTCCAAAACGCCGATGCGCAGCTCTTTTGTGCCACGGTCGGCGAGGAAGTCGCGTTTGGCCCGGCTCAAATGGGGCTGCCGGCAGACGAGCTCGAGCGCCGCGTCCGCGATGCCATGGAGCTGTTCCAGGTTGCCGATCTTGCCGACGTCTCTCCCTATCAGCTCTCGGGCGGGCAAAAGAAGCGCGTTGCGCTGGCTGCGGTGGTGTCGATGAACCCGGATATCCTGGTGCTTGACGAGCCCACCAACGGACTTGACGAGGACTCGTGCGACATCGTGGTCAACTTTCTACTGGCCTATGTTGCTGCCGGCAAGACGGTCTTGATGAGCACACACCATCAGGATTTGGTGCGGCGCCTGGGTGCCCGCGCCATCTATATCGATCGATATCACCATGTGGTTGAGGCGCCGGTGTCGTCGTATGGAACCGAGAGCGGCGCTGCGGATTAGTTGCTGCGTAGAGCGTGCGTAGCCGCCCGCGCGGCTTTGCCGTGATGGTATAGTTATCCAGGTTTTTATGGGGGTGGCTATGCCAAGCTGGAACATTCATATCGCTCAGACGGAGCGTTTGCTGGAGCGCACCGGTGCGCTTGCCAATAGCGTGCGCGACCGCAATGCCTTTTTGTTTGGCTGCGTGGTTCCGGATATCTTCGTGGGCTATATGGTCCCTGGCATCGCCGATCCCATCCCGTACCGCATTACGCACTTTGCAAAGCCCGAGCCTATCCCCAAGCCTCGTGAGCATGAGTTCTGGGATACCTATGTGGCACCGTTGCTCAAAGGCGCACCCGCGGGCGAACCTGCTGAGGCCACCTCGATTGTCGAGGAACGCGAGCGACTCAATCGGGTGCATTATCCCCAACGTTACAAGAACGCCGAGCCGGTTGCCGGTCCCGGCGCCTGTGAGTTTTCGCTCGCGCCCGATGACGTGGCGCAGTCGCTGCTCGATCTGACGCTGGGCGTTTGGTCTCACCTTGTGGCCGATACTGTGTGGAATACCCGCGTGAACCAGTACCTGGAGGCGCACGGCGGCAAGCCGTGCGAGGAATTCCGCATTAAAAAGCAAGGCGACTTTGACTGGTTTGGCAAGACGCTCAGCATTGTTTCGATTCCGCGCGCGACCGATCGCCTCTATACTGCGGCGACGCGTTTTGGTCAGTATCCCATCCATAAGGAGTATGTGCTCAAGACCATCGGCGTTATGCACGAGATTGTACGCGAAAACCCCGGCGAGCCCGATCATCCGCCGTATCGCTTGCTAACCGAGGAGTTTTTCGATGCAACGTTTACCGAGGTCGTCGAGCTAACCGAGGCGGGTTTTGCCGCCCGTGTCGAATCGCCCGATGTGTCTGCGCTGCCCCTGATTGCTAGCTGCTAGCTGGCCGGCCCGGCAGTGAATAGCTCAACCCAATCGACAAGTAGCTCTTGCCGCAGGGCATCTTCGGCAGTGCGCTCCTGTTTAGTCTTTGGGGTGTAGGGAAGCCCAGCCTTTTTATGGATGAGCTCGGCTATGTGGTTGAAGCTCTTCTTCTCCTTGATCTGGTCATAGGTAATTTGGATGACGTCGTAGCCCATGCTTGTGAGTGCGGTGGCGCGCTCGGCATCGGAGAGGCTCGCGGCTTCGCTGTCGTGGGCGGAGCGGCCTTGGCATTCAAGGATGACGCCCATGCTGTCGGTGGCGCTTTCGATGAGGATATCGGCGTAGCAGCAGGTTTTGTCATACAGCGAACGCGCGGCTTCGCTGAGCGGGATGCGCGCGTTATTGGTGATGTCGATGCCCAGACCGCCCTCATCGCGGGGGAGCGAGATGAGAATTGACGTCTGGACTTCAAAGGGCGAGGCGGTCTGTCCTGTCATGCGTTCGGCGGCCCAGCGGAGCTGCTTAACGCCGCGCAGGCCTGCGGCCTGCTTGGCGAACGCGGCGATATCCGCTGCGGTAAGAAGCGGCGTGCGCTTCCACAAGTTGGTGTCATTGCCCTTGGTGTCGTTAGCTCGCTCCCAGCCGCAGCTGGGCGGAATGAGCTTAAGCGAAATAGCTTCATCGAGTTGTTGTTGCGTTCGCTCGCAGGGCTTAAACACTGCAAAGGAGCCGCACATCTCGTAGCAAGCCATGAGTAACTGGCTGCGTGAGACCTGCGTGGCAAGGCTGAGCAGCGTGAACTCCGGTGAAGTGACATCAAACCCATGCTCAGTCTGCCTAAACGACCCAGGAGGCGGCTCTTGGGTTAGCAGACGGCTATGAAATAGCTTTCCGTTCGCGCGCTGTTTTCTTTCGCCCACGAATCTCCAAACTGGTGTGCCGAGCAAGTCTTTAAATACTGGTTGTTTTGAGTAGTGTACCAAGCGATGGTCATGGTCGGGCGGCAGGATTGCCGGATAGAGTCCCAGTATCTGGGGCGGGATGCGATAGTACTGAAAAGCCGTGGGTCCGCAGGCAAGAAATGACATAGCGATCCGATCGTTTGAGCGTAGTTTGGGCTAGAAAAGCTATCGGTTTCGGAAGTGCGGGGAAAAAGACAAACAGGCAAAGCACAAGCGGTATTTGAGCCAACTTTATCAGGGGTTTTGTTGAAATAAAAGGGCTTGTACTCGGAGGTAAGCAATTTTTCCCCGCACTTCCGAAAACCAGGTCGATCTGACTCTTGCTAAAACGATTTAGCAGTGTCGGTTAAGGTGTGGGTTTGCCACCGGGCGAACACTTTTAGCGCTTGGGACTTTATTTTTGGGCCTCGAAGGGTGGATTTCGCGCTTTTGGTAAAGAAATGAGTGCGTGTTTTGCCGTGCGCCGGCATTGGCACAGAAAAAGGGCCCGGAAGGCAATGCCTTCCGGGCCCTTTGCAATGCAAGTGTGCTTGCAAGTGCGTTTTAGCGCACCTGAGCGACGTAAGCAACGTTGGTCGAGGAGACCTTGTCCTCGAGCTGGACGCTCATGCGGGGATCGCCGGCGGTAGCGACGGTCAGGTCTCCGGCCTCGACGTAGCCGAGCTCCTTAGCAGTCTCGATCGCCTTGACGATCGTGCCGTTGACGGTGCCCTGGGTAATCTCGGCCTGGTGCGGGATAACGCCCCAGTACATGATCATCTGCTGGACGGCCCACTCGTGGCGGGAGAACGCGCAGATCGGCATGTTGGGACGGAAGTGCGAGATCAGGCGAGCGGTGCGGCCGGTGGTCGTCGGCACGGTGATGCACTTGGCGCCAACGGTGGTAGCCATGTTCACAGCGGACATACCCACAACGTTGTTGACAACACGGGTGCCGTGGGCATCGGCCGGAACCTCGAGCGGAGCGTGAGCCGGGAGGTACTTCTCGGTCTCGAGAGCAATGCTGGCCTGCATCTTGACGGCCTCAACCGGGTACTTACCGGCAGCGGACTCGCCGGACAGCATGACGGCGTCGGTGCCGTCATAAATGGCGTTAGCAACGTCGGCAACCTCGGCGCGCGTCGGGCGCGGGTTCTGCTGCATGGAGTCGAGCATCTGCGTAGCGGTGATGACGGGCTTGTAGGCCGCGTTGCACTTGGCGATGATCTCCTTCTGGATGTGCGGAACGAGCTCGGGCTTGATCTCGATGCCCAGGTCGCCACGGGCAACCATGATGCCGTCGGAAGCCTCGAGGATCTCGTCGAAGTTCTCGACGCCCAGGGCGCACTCGATCTTCGGGAAGATCGTCACGTGCTCGCCACCGTTCTCGCGGCAAAGCTCGCGGATGCCGCGGACGGACTCGCCGTCACGGATGAAGGAAGCGGCGATGTAGTCGATGTTCTCGGTCAGGCCAAAGAGGATGTCCTGACGATCGCGCTCGGTGATAGCGGGCAGCGAGATGTTGACGTTGGGCATGTTGACGCCCTTGCGCTCGCCGATCAGGCCGTCGTTCTTGACGACGCAGGTCATGTCCTGGCCGTCGACGGACTCGACCTCGAGGGCAACCAGGCCGTCATCGATCAGGATGAGGGAGCCCTTCTCGACCTCGGAGGGCAGAGCCAGGTAGTCGAGGGAGATGTGCTCAGCGGTGCCGTGGAAATCCTCGGTCGTGGGCTGAGCGGTGACGACGATCTTGTCGCCGGTCTTGACGGCAACCTTCTTGCCATCGACCAGAAGGCCGGTGCGGACCTCGGGGCCCTTGGTGTCGAGCAGGATGCCGACGGGCATACCGAGCTCCTTGGAAATACGACGGACGCGCTCGATGCGACCGTGGTGCTCGTCGTAGGAGCCGTGCGAGAAGTTAAAACGGGCGACGTTCATGCCCGCCTTGATCATCTCGCGGATGGTCTCGTCGCTATCGCAGGCGGGACCCATGGTGCATACAATCTTAGTGCGCTTGTACATTCAGACCTCCATCTGACATCGTCTTGCGCTGATAGATAAACCATAAGAAATAAAACTGAGTTGATTATAACGAAATGGCGACCGAATACCCCAAAAAATCGACCGTATGCCGAATTAGAAGTTCATTTTTTGCGGAAAAACGGTATATGCAAAAACTTTACCAACCGTTCTAACCGCTGCTATCTGGGCGATATTTCAGTTTGATGATGCGCCGAAGAAAAAACGTTTTATCAATGTTGAGCATCACACGGCCTGCACCGTTGCTTATGGACCATATTTCCAAATGGATTGTTTTGGCTAGACGCGTTGCTTTGGGGTACCATAGCTCCACTATCAACTGCCGCTCAGCACGGCAGCCTTGATGAGCCCTTGCCCTTCTCCTGGGAATTATGATCGGGCATCAATCTGCTGAGTGGCCCGAATCCCAGGAGGGGACTCTATATGCAAAAGGAATACCTGTCCGCCGCGGCGGAGGTGCTCAGCGACCAGGGTGTCGATGAGAACCTCGGCCTGAGCGACGACGAGGCGTCGTCGCGCCTCGCTAAGACAGGCCCTAACAAGCTCGAGGAAGCCGAGAAGACGCCGCTGTGGAAGCGTTTCTTTGAGCAGATGGCCGATCCCATGGTCATCATGCTGATCGTTGCCGCCGTCATCAGTGCGCTCACGGGCATGGTCAAGGGCGAGCCCGACTTTGCCGATGTCGTCATTATCATGTTCGTCGTTATCGTCAACTCGGTGCTGGGCGTGGTCCAGGAAGCCAAGAGCGAAGAAGCCCTCGAGGCCCTGCAGGAGATGAGCGCGGCGCAGTCCAAGGTGCTGCGCGACGGTAAGCTCGTGCACCTGTCGAGTGCCGAGCTCGTGCCCGGCGACGTGATCATGCTCGAGGCGGGCGACTCCGTCCCGGCCGACTGCCGCGTGCTCGAGAGCGCTACGATGAAGATCGAAGAGGCCGCCCTTACCGGCGAGTCCGTGCCCGTCGAGAAGCATGCCAACGTGATCGAGCTCGCCGCGGGCACCGATGACGTGCCGCTCGGCGACCGCAAGAACATGTGCTATATGGGTTCCACCGTTGTGTACGGCCGTGGTCGCGCCGTCGTGGTCGGCACCGGCATGAACACCGAGATGGGCAAGATTGCCGGCGCCCTGGCCGAGGCCAAGGAAGAGCTCACGCCGCTGCAGGTGAAGCTCGCCGAGCTCAGCCGCATCCTTACCATTATGGTTATCGTCATCTGCGTCGTCATCTTTGGCGTCGACATCATCCGTCACGGCGTGGGCAACGTCCTCACCGACCCGACTGCCCTGCTCGACACCTTTATGGTCGCCGTCTCGCTTGCCGTCGCCGCCATCCCCGAGGGCCTGGTCGCCGTCGTGACCATCGTGCTTTCGCTCGGCGTGACCAAGATGGCCAAGCGCCAGGCGATCATCCGCAAGCTTTCTGCCGTCGAGACCCTTGGCTGCACGCAGACCATCTGCTCCGACAAGACCGGCACCCTTACCCAGAACAAGATGACCGTCGTCAAGCACGAGCTCGCTGCGCCCAAGGAGAAGTTCCTGGCCGGTATGGCACTGTGCTCCGATGCCCAGTGGGACGAGGAACTGGGCGAGGCCGTGGGCGAGCCGACCGAGTGTGCACTCGTCAACGATGCCGGCAAGGCTGGTCTTACTGGCCTGACTGCCGAGCACCCGCGCGTGGGCGAGGCCCCGTTCGACTCGGGCCGTAAGATGATGTCTGTGGTCGTCGAGACCCTGGACGGCGAGTACGAGCAGTACACCAAGGGCGCGCCCGACGTGGTGATTGGTCTGTGCACCCATATCTACGAGGGCGAAAAGGTCGTCCCCCTGACCGAGGAGCGTCGCGCCGAGCTCGTGGCCGCCAACAAGGCCATGGCCGACGAGGCCCTGCGCATGCTGGCGCTGGCAAGCCGCACTTACACCGAGGTCCCGAGCGACTGCAGCCCCGCTGCGCTCGAGCACGACCTGGTCTTCTGCGGCCTATCCGGCATGATTGACCCTGTCCGCCCCGAGGTCGCCGACGCCATCCGCGAGGCCCACGATGCCGGTATTCGCACCGTCATGATCACGGGCGACCATATCGACACCGCCGTGGCCATTGCCAAGCAGCTGGGAATCGTCACCGATCGCAGCCATGCCATCACCGGTGCCGACCTCGATCGCATGAGCGACGAGGAGCTCGACGCGCACATCGAGGACTACGGCGTGTACGCTCGCGTCCAGCCCGAGCACAAGACCCGCATCGTCGAGGCCTGGAAGTCGCGCGACCAGATCGTGGCCATGACGGGCGACGGCGTCAACGACGCCCCGTCCATCAAGCGCGCCGACATCGGCGTGGGCATGGGCATCACCGG
>CABSNK010000023.1 GCA_902479075.1 uncultured Collinsella sp. | reverse complement strand
AACTGCGGGAGCGAGCCATCAGCTCAATGTGTTCGGCTGAGATCGGAAATCAACCTCGCTGTGTTATAAGACCGCCAACGGTCAGGACACCATCTTTATGCACCCGCTGCGCGAGTTATGGGTACGATGGCTTCAGGGGAGGTATCACCATGAAACTTGGTTGCGTCATTATGGCTTCGGGCGAGGGCAAGCGGTTTGGCTCTAACAAGATGCTTGCCGATATCTGCGGAAAGCCGCTGATTCAGCGGACGATTGAGTCGGTGCCCAAAGGATTTGACGTTGTTGTTACGACGCGGTGGCCCCAAGTTGCCGAGATTTGCCGTGAGCTGCGCTGCGCGTGCGCGCTGCACGATGGCGCGCTCAGGAGCGAGAGTGTGCGCGCCGGTCTTACCTGGGGAGCCGATCGCGGCTGGAAGGGCTGCCTCTTTTTGCCGGGCGACCAGCCGCTCGTGAGTTCGGATTCCTTTGAGGCACTCGCCGGTGTTTTTAAGGCTGGTGGCGGCGTCGCGCCCGTGCGCCTTGCCCTAAACGGTGAGCCGGCCTCGCCGGTGCTGTTCCCCGCGAGTCTCTTTCCCGACCTTATGGGGCTTAAGGGTAAAGATGGCGGATCGTCACTGCTGCGCGGCCGTGCCGATGTCCAGTTGGTCGAGGCGTGCGCGTACGAGCTGTGGGACGTCGACACCGCCAAGGGCCAGCGCCGTGTCTCGGAGCACATCGCCGGCTGCTACGTGCCTCGCTAGCAGAAAGGGCGCCAGGGTGGCGCCGGTTACTTGAGGCTGCTGGCGACGACGGGGCGGCCGAGGGCGGCCTCAAAGCGGCCTGCCATAGCCGGGTCGCTGAGCGCGTCGACTTGGTTGAGCATGACGCGTGCGGTGCTGAGTTCCAGCGCCTGCATCTCGGCATTGAGCACCTGGGCGACGCGCTCGGGCGTGGCGGTGTCGGTGGGCTCGCAGCCGCAACGCTCGCAAAAGAGCTCGGGGCGGTGAACGGCTTCGTTGATGGGCTTGCCGAATCCCGAGGCGCCGACGAGCCAGATGACATTGGCCGTGCCGGCGGGAACGACCGGCTCCCAGGCGGCGTGCGCCTTGAGCGGGAGCCGTTTGCTGCCGTCCGCCTCGGCCAGGACGTAGTCAAAGCGCTGCGCCAGCTGGTCGAGCGGCGCGGCGGGGGAGGAGAGCTTGCACGTCTGGGGGTCCAAGACACCAGCCTGGCAGATGCTTCCCCGCACAAGGCCCGCGCATACCTCGCAGGTGCAGCCTGGGGCGTGTAAGGCGCCTGGCTTCCAAGGCGCGGCGTCTAGGCGGCGGCTCGACCCGTCCCATGGCACGCCGGCGACGGGAAACATATGCGTGGTGGTGCAGAGGAGCACGCGGCCGCCGGCACGCATAAGCTCAAGGCCGAGCGTCTTTAGCAGGGTCGACTTGCCGCCGCTGCCGATGATCGCGGTAATGCCCGGCTCAATCTTGAGCGTGGAGGCAAGGCCGCCGTTAACCGTTTCCATCTGTTCACCGCCGTATAATGCTGTGATAAGAAATAATCATTAGCATAGCGGTCGAACCGCTTTTGCTTTGCTCAAACCGTAGCACAGGGAGGTGCCCCGGGAATGCTCGTTTATGTTCGCGGCGCAGGCGATATCGCCACGGGCGTGGCTGCTCGTCTGGTGCGCGCCGGCGTGTCGGTCGTCATGGCCGATATCGCGGTCCCCACGTGCATCCGTCGCACGATCAGTTTTTGCGAGGCCATTCGCTTGGGCGAGGTCGAGGTCGAGGGCATTTGCGCCCGCTTGGCGCAGACGCCGGTCGAGGCGCTTGGGATTACCGAGGCGGGGGATGTCGCCGTGGTGGTGGACCCTCAGGCACAGATGCTCGGCGAACTTAGGCCCGCAGCCGTGATAGACGCGATTCTGGCCAAGCGCAATCTGGGCACCACGCGCGACATGGCTCCTGCCGTCATCGCGGTGGGGCCGGGCTTTACCGCGCCGGTTGATTGCGATGCCGTGGTCGAGACTATGCGCGGGCATTTCCTCGGCCGCGTCATCACCCAGGGCTCGCCCCAGCCCAATACGGGCGTGCCGGGTATCATCGCCGGATATGGCAAGGAGCGCGTTATCCACAGCCCCGCCGCCGGTGTGTTTAGGTCCGACCGCGCGATCGGCGACATCGTGAGTGCCGGCGATGTGATCGGGTATGCGGGCGATACGCCCATGGCCACGCAGATTGACGGCTGCTTGCGCGGCCTTTTGGCAGACGGCGTTCAAGTCATCGAGGGCTTTAAGTGCGCCGATGTCGACCCACGCGGCGACGCCAGCTACATCAACTATATTTCGGACAAGGCGACGTCGGTCGGCGGCGGCGTGCTCGAGGCGCTCGCCATGCTCACCGGTGTATTCCAGGGATAGGAAATTGCAATGGAAAAGCTCGATGTGGTGAATGCTGCGCTTGGCGCTCTGAAGGCTGGTGAGACGTGCGAGCTCGTGGTCGTGGCCGGCACGGCAGGGTCATCGCCGCGCGGCGTGGGCGCTTGGATGGCCGTCTTTGCCGACGGTAGCCAGACGGGTACCATCGGCGGCGGCAAGATTGAGCTCTTTGCGCTGAACGAGGCGCGCGAGCTGCTGGCCGGGGGCCAATCGCGTCTGGTCCGCTACACCATGGGCGGCGAGAACTCCGATACCGGCATGATCTGCGGCGGAGCCATCTGCCTGTGCTATCTGCACCTGGACGCGACCCAGGCGCCGTTGTTCCAAGAGATTGCCGACGTCTTGGCGTGTCGACGCATCGGCGACTTCGTCATCGACTTTGAGCCGTTTATCGCATGCGCGCTCGAGGGCGATACGGCTGAGTGCCATGGCGAGGAGTCGCGCCGCACCATTGTGGGTTGCCCTGGGCTTTCGCTGGCGGAAGAGGGGAGTAAGGTCACCTACACCAATGCCGCCTCCGAGATTCCTCCCGCGCACATCGAGACGCTCTGCCCCGAGGGCCTAACCTACATCTTTGGCTGCGGGCACGTGGGCGCCGCGACGGCGCGCGTACTAACAGCGGCGGGCTTTGCTGTCGTGGCCTGCGACGACCGTCCCGGCACGTTGACGCCCAAATGGGTGCCCGGTGTCTACGACCGTCGTCTGGTCGACTACAAGAACCTGGACGAGCTGTGCCCCATCGGCCCGCGCGACTTGGTGGTCGTGGCCACGGCGGGTCATAAGTCCGATATCGATGTGGTGATTCAGGCCATGCGCGCCAAGCCAGCCTATCTGGGTTGCCTGGGCTCGCGTCGCAAGACGGCCTTTGTGCGGGCCCGCTTGGAGCAGGAGGGCTTTACGCAGGAACAGATCGACGGGTTGCACCTGCCGATCGGCGTTGCCATCGAGGCGGAGGACCCCGAGGAGATCGCCATCTCCATCGCCGCCGAAATGATTTACCTGCGCCGCACCAAACTCGTCCCCCGCAAGCGCTAATCCACCCCCATCAATAAGTTGCGGTGAAATAGTTCCTAAATAAGCCTGACGGGCGGTCAGCCAGGAACTATTTCACCGCAACTGCCATTTTGATCCCTTGGGGACGGAGGAAAACGGATCACTCAGGGGGCCAGGCGACCCAAGTGATCCGTTTTCCTCCGTCCCCAAGGGATCAATATGTGCGGGGGAGTTGTGGAGTTGTGCAGGCAGACGAGGTTTTTCTGGAAATACGCTCCCGATGCGCGTATAGTATCGATTGTTTTGTCGGCTCCTGCTGCGTCGAGTCCAAACCGCGAAATGCCATGAGCGGCGCGGATGCAGCCAGGAGGCACGAGGACAACCCATCGTGGCCACGCCCCGTGCTTAAAACCCCAAGAAGGAGTGAACAATGGCAGAAGAGAAGTATGTGCCGCGTCTGAAGACCAAGTACAACAACGAGGTCAAGCAGCAGCTTCAGGAAAAGTTCCAGTACGAGAACGTCATGATGATCCCCAAGTTTGAGAAGATCGTCGTGAACATGGGTGTCGGCGAGGCCGCTACCGATTCCAAGGCCATCGACGGTGCCGTGCGCGACCTGCGCGCCATCACCGGCCAGCAGCCGATGATCACCCGCGCCCGCAAGTCCATCGCTACCTTCCGCCTGCGCGCTGGTATGCCGATCGGCTGCAAGGTTACCCTGCGTGGCGACCGTATGTGGGAGTTCTTCGATCGTCTGACCTCCGTCGCGATCCCCCGTATCCGCGACTTCCGCGGCATCTCCGCCAAGAGCTTCGACGGCCGTGGTAACTTCTCCATGGGCGTCACCGAGCAGCTCATCTTCCCCGAGATCGACTTCGACTCCGTCGATCATCAGCGTGGTATGGACATCACTTTCGTGACCACCGCCAACACCGATGAGGAGGCCAAGGCCCTTCTGGACGCCTTCGGTTTCCCGTTCAAGAAATAGGTTCACCTGCCCTATAAGCGCCGTTCCCACAAGGGGGGCGGCGCTTGGGGCGAACAATACTCTATGTGAGGAGGATATAAGTGGCTAAGACATCGATGATCGTCAAGTGCAATCGCAAGCAGAAGTTCTCTACTCGTGAGTACACGCGCTGCCAGCGCTGCGGCCGTCCGCACTCTGTGTACCGCAAGTTCGGCCTGTGCCGTGTCTGCTTCCGTGAGCTTGCACTCAAGGGCGAGCTTCCCGGCGTTAAGAAGGCCAGCTGGTAAGTCACTACCAGCGTTTCAAGCATCCGTTTGGAACAGGGAAAACGCGCTAGTTAGGCTTTGCCGTTAAGGGCGGCGAAGAACCAAGAGCACGTGTTCATCAAGAACGAAGGAGAATCTGTATGAACCTTACAGACCCGATCGCAGATATGCTTACGCGCATCCGTAACGCTAACTCTGTGAACAAGGCCACGGTCTCCATGCCGAGCAGCAAGAAGCTCGTCGAGATCGCTCGTGTTCTGCACGAGGAGGGCTACATCGAGGGCTACGATGTCGAGGACACCGTTCCCCAGAAGACTCTGCACATCACGCTTAAGTATGGTCCCAAGAAGGCTAAGGTCATCAACGGCATCCGCCGCATTTCCAAGCCGGGCCTGCGTAAGTACACCGGCGTTGCCGACATGCCCCGCGTCCGCGGTGGCCTTGGTACCGCCATTATTTCCACCAGCCATGGCGTCATGACCGACCGCGATGCTCGCAAGCACAACGTCGGCGGCGAGATCATCGCTTACGTCTGGTAATTCGCTCGGTAGGTAGAAGGAAAGGAGATCACCGTGTCTCGTATCGGTAATAAGCCTGTCCAGATTCCCGCCGGAGTCGAAGTGGCAGTCAACGGCAACAACGTTGTCGTCAAGGGCCCCAAGGGCCAGCTCGAGCTCGATGTCTTTGAGAAGCTCGCTATCAACGTCGAGGACAACGTCCTCACCGTTTCCCGTCCCGACGACGAGCGTGAGACCCGTGCCCGCCACGGCCTCACCCGCGCCCTCATCCACAACATGGTTGTTGGCGTTTCCGAGGGCTTCGAGAAGAAGCTTGAGCTCGCCGGCGTCGGTTACCGCGTGCAGCAGAAGGGCAAGAACCTCGAGTTCTCCCTGGGCTTCTCGCACCCCGTGATCGTCGAGGCTCCCGAGGGCATCACCTTCGAGGTTCCCGACAACACCCACGTGAACGTCAAGGGTATCAACAAGCAGCAGGTCGGTCAGATCGCCGCTGAGATCCGCGGCCATCGTCCTCCCGAGCCTTACAAGGGCAAGGGTATCCACTATGTTGGCGAGCACATCCGCCGCAAGCTGGGTAAGGCCGCCAAGTAGTCGTAACCGACTTACTCGCATAAGACCAGCACCCCGTTAGGTGCTGGCAAGATCAACCTTTTTAGGAGTTTACGTATGAACAAGCATAAGGCGAAGCTGGAAGGCCTCAAGCGTCGTCAGCGTCGTGTTCGCGGCAAGGTCTCGGGTACCGCCGAGCGTCCGCGTCTTCGCGTGACCCGTACTAACGCCAACATCTATGCCCAGATCATCGACGACAGCAAGGGCTCCAGCCTGACGCTCGTCTCCGCCTCGACCCTCGAGGCCGAGTTCAAGGGCACCCACACCTCGAACAAGGAGGCTGCGGAGAAGGTCGGTCAGCTCGTTGGCAAGCGTGCCATCGAGGCCGGCATCACCAAGGTCGCTTTCGATCGTGGTGGCCGTATCTACCATGGCCGCGTCAAGGCCCTCGCCGACGGTGCTCGTGCCGCCGGTCTCGAGTTCTAGGAGGTATGTAGCACATGGCTCGTAATCAGAAGCAGCAGCGCGAGGCCTCCGAGTTCGAGGAGCGCGTCGTTTACATCAACCGCGTGTCGAAGACCGTCAAGGGTGGTCGTCGCATGAGCCTCGTCGCTCTCGTCGTCGTTGGCGACGGCAAGGGCAACGTCGGCGTTGGCATGGGCAAGTCCGCTGAGGTACCCATGGCCATCTCCAAGGCGTCTCTCGATGCCAAGAAGAACATGTTCCACGTGCCGGTGACCGAGCAGGGCACCATCCCGCACGAGGTTCTCGGTCACTTTGGTGCCGGCCGCATCATCATCAAGCCCGCTGTCGAGGGTACCGGCGTTATCGCCGGCGGCGCTGTGCGTCCCCTCTTCGAGCTTGCTGGCATCAAGAACGTCCTGTCCAAGTCCCTCGGTACCGACAACGGCCTCAACATCATCAAGGCTGCCGTCGAGGGCCTCAAGGAGCTCTCCAGCCCTGAGGACGTCGCGGCTCGCCGTGGCCTGACGGTCTCCGAGATGTTCGTCGGTAAGGAGAACTAAGCATGGCTGACACCATCAAGATCAAGCAGGTCCGCAGCACCAACGGTTGCAAGCAGGATCAGGTCCGTACTGTCCGTGCGCTCGGTCTCCACAGGATCCGCGAGGTTCGCGAGATTGCTGACAACGAGTCCGTCCGCGGCATGATCTTCAAGGTCAAGCACCTTGTCGAGATTGTAGAGGAGTAGCAAATGCAGCTTCACGATCTTACTCCCGCGCCCGGTTCCACCAAGAACCGTAAGCGCGTCGGCCGTGGCAATTCTTCGGGTCACGGCACCACTTCTGGCCGCGGTCAGAAGGGCCAGGGTTCCCGCTCTGGCGGCACCAAGGGTGCCGGCTTCGAGGGTGGCCAGACTCCGCTGGCTATGCGTCTGCCCAAGCTTCCGGGCTTCCGCAACCCCCGTCGTATCGAGTACACCGCTGTTAACGTTGAGCGTCTCGAGCGCAAGTTCGAGGACGGCGCTGTGATCGACGGTGCCGCTCTTAAGGCCGCTCGCATCACCAAGAGCGAGTTCGAGCCCGTCAAGGTGCTCGGCAATGGTGAGCTCACCAAGAAGTTCACGGTCAAGGTCGACAAGGTCAGCGCTTCTGCGCAGGCCAAGATCGAGGCCGCCGGCGGAAAGGTCGAGCTGCCGTGCTAAATGGTCTTAAGAATGCTTTCCGCATCAAAGAATTGCGCGAAAAGATTCTTTTTACCATAGCTATGCTCGTCGTGTACCGCATTGGTGCGCACGTTCCTGTGCCCGGCATTCCCTTCCAGGGGATGCTGGGCCTTTTCTCGACCGATAACAATTCGGTCGCCGCAGGTGCTATGGCCCTCCTGAATCTTTTCTCTGGTGGCGCGTTGAGCTATGTTTCGGTGTTCTCCCTGGGCATCATGCCTTACATCACCAGCTCGATCATCCTCCAGATGCTCCAGGCCGTTGTGCCTTCCCTGCATGAGCTTGCCCGCGAGGGCGAGGTCGGTCAGACCAAGATCACGCAGTATTCGCGTTACCTCACCCTGGCTCTGGCAATCCTCAACTCCGTGGGTTACCTCTTCCTCTTTAAGAGCTTCGGCATCAGCTTTACTGGCGCCGGCGCTCCCGAGATCATCTTCGACCTCATGATCGTCGGCACGCTCACCGCGGGCGCCATGCTGATCATGTGGATTGGTGAGCTCATCACCCAGCGCGGTATCGGCAATGGCATGTCGCTGATCATCTTCGCGAACATCATGGCCGGCCTGCCGCAGGCGATCTTCTCCAGCACCGAGGGCAATGCCGGTGGCATCATCACCATGGTGATCATCTGCGCCATCATCTTGCTGGTTATCCCGCTGATTGTTTTCCTTGAGCGCGGCCAGCGCCGCATTCCGGTCTCCTACGCTAAGCGCGTCGTGGGCCGTCGCATGATGGGTGGCCAGACCACCTACCTGCCCATCAAGGTCAACACCGCAGGTGTCGTGCCGATCATCTTCGCTTCGGCGCTGCTGTACTTCCCGGCCCAGATTGCCGTGTTCTTCCCCGGTATCGGCTGGATCCAGGCAGTTGCCTCTGCGCTTTCGACCGGTTGGCTCAACTGGGTGCTTAACGTTGTCCTCATCGTGTTCTTCGCGTACTTCTACACCTCCATGGTGTTCAACCCCGATGACACGGCCGACAACCTTAAGAAGCAGGGCGGCTTTATTCCGGGCGTCCGTCCGGGTAGGGCTACCGCGGCCTACATCAAGAACGCGCTCAACAAGATCACGCTTCCCAGCGCTGTCTTTTTGGCGCTCATCGCCATCGTGCCTTCGATCATCTTTTCCTTCACGGGTAACCATCTGATCCAGGCGTTTGGCGGCACGTCCATCCTCATCATGGTCGGCGTCGTGCTCGACACGGTCGATAAGCTCGAAGGCCAGATCAAGATGTATGATTACGATGGATTCTTTAAATAGGCTAGAGGAGGATTGCTCATGAACCTCGTATTGCTCGGAGCTCCGGGTGCCGGTAAGGGCACCGTCGCACAGGAGCTCGTCGCCGAGTTTGGCGTCGCTCACATTTCCACGGGCGACTTGCTGCGTGCTGCCGTCAAGGGTGGCACTGAGCTTGGTATTCAGGCTAAGAAGTACATGGACGCTGGCGAGCTCGTTCCCGACCAGCTCGTGATCGACCTTGTCAAGGAGCGCCTTGCCGCCGATGACGCCCAGCAGGGCTTCATCCTCGATGGCTTCCCGCGCAACACCGCCCAGGCCGTGACGCTCGATTCCGAGCTCTCCGCTATGGGTCGCGAGATCGACTGCGCCCTTCTGGTCGATGTGGCCCCCGAGGTCATCATCGATCGTCTGTCTTCGCGTCGTACCTGCCGCGCCTGCGGTTACACCGGCACGGCTGCCGATGCCACCTGCCCCAAGTGCGGCGGCGAGATGTATCAGCGCGACGACGACAAGCCCGAGACTATCAAGAACCGTCTCGACGTCTACGAGAAGTCCACGAGCCCGCTCGTCGACTACTATCGTGGCCAGGGTCTGCTCAAGTCGGTCAACGGTGACCAGGCTCGCGAGACCGTGTACGGGGATGTCAAAGAGGCTCTCGGTCTATGATCAAGATTAAGTCTGCAACGCAAATCGAGCAGATGAAGAAGGCAGGAGCGCTATCTAAGATGGCGCTCCGCCACGTTGGGGCCATGGTTCGCCCCGGCGTGTCGACCTTCGAGCTCGATCAGCTTGCGGAGCAGATTATCCGCATGCATGGCGGCACCCCTGCCTTTAAGGGTTACGGCGGCTTCCCCGGAACCATTTGCGCATCGATCAACGATGCCGTGGTTCACGGTATTCCCAATCCCGACATGATCCTGCGTGATGGCGATATCATCTCCATCGATACGGGAGCCGTTCTCGACGGTTGGGTCGGCGATAACGCCTGGACGTTTTTCGTCGGCACCCCCACGCCCGAGGCCAAGGCCCTTTGCGAGGTTACGCGCGATTGCCTAAAGGCTGCCATCGAGCAGGCTGTTCCCGGTAACCATATCGGGGACGTTGGCTATGCCGTTCAGTCCCTCGCCGAGTCCCACGGTTACGGCGTGCTTCGCGATTACGTGGGGCATGGTATTGGTCGCGTGATGCACGAGGATCCCAACGTTCCAAATTATGGAAAGAAGGGGAGAGGTGTTCGCCTTCAGGCTGGTATGGTTATCGCCATCGAGCCGATGGTTACGATGGGTTCCAATCATGTGAGCACAGGCTCCGATGGTTGGATCGTTACCACCAACGACCACCTGCCCGCCGCGCACTACGAGAACACCGTTGCCATTACCAATGACGGTCCGGTGATTCTTACCACGGATGCTCAAGGTGCTTGGTGTTCGCTCCAAGGCGGAGAAATGTAACAAGTTCCACGTAGTTGTGGAGCCATTACGAAGATATTACGATGCGTGCATGCGTGTTGTAGAATACTCAATCGCTGTCGTTTTCTAGAGAAAGATGATTGCTTGTGAAGAAGGAAGATGCAATTGAGCTCGAGGGTACGGTAAAGGAGCCGCTGCCCAACGCCATGTTTAAGGTCGAGCTCGAGAACGGTCATTCGGTTCTGTGCAACATTTCTGGCAAGATCCGAATGAATTACATCCGCATTCTCCCCGGTGACAGGGTTGTCGTGGAGCTTTCCCCGTACGACCTGACCCGCGGTCGCATCACCTATCGCTATAAATAGCGACACGCATACACGCTCTTTTCCGACTGCAGGCTTAGCTCAACCTACGGTCGGTTTGCGTGTGAAGACCAGCCATAGTTTTAAACGCCTGCGGCTGGGCGAGTAGATAGTAGGGAAGTAGTTTGAGCGCTACCGAAAGGAAGAACGATGAAGGTACGTCCTTCGGTCAAGAAGATGTGCGATAAGTGCAAAATCATTAGGCGCCACGGCAAGGTCCTCGTCATTTGCGAGAACCCCCGTCATAAGCAGCGTCAGGGTTAAGAGAGGAGACTACGTTGGCCCGTATTAATGGTGTCGACCTCCCGCGTGAGAAGCGCGTTGAGATCGGTCTGACCTACATTTACGGCATCGGCCGCACCACTGCGACGAAGATTTGCGTCGAGTGCAACGTTAACGTGGATACGCGCGTTAAGGACCTCACCGAGGATGAGGTTAACGCCATCCGCGATTATATCGATAAGAATCAGATCATGGTTGAGGGCGACCTCCGCCGTGAGCGCAACCAGAACGTCAAGCGCCTTATGGACATCGGCTGCAACCGCGGCCTTCGTCACCGCAAGGGCCTCCCGGTCCGCGGCCAGCGCACCCACACTAACGCTCGTACCCGCAAGGGCCCGAAGCGTCAGATCGGTGCTAAGAAGAAGAAATAAGGAGCGCTAGATAGATGGCTACTGCTAAGAAGAACGTTCGCGCTGCCCGTCTGAAGCGCGCGGACCGTAAGAACATTTCCGTGGGCCAGGCTCACATTCGTTCTACGTTCAACAACACGATCGTTTCGATCACCGATCCCCAGGGCAACGTCATTTCCTGGAAGTCGGCTGGCCAGGTGGGCTTCAAGGGCTCCCGTAAGTCCACGCCGTTCGCTGCCCAGATGGCTGCCGAGGCTGCTGCCAAGCAGGCCATGGAGCACGGTATGAAGAAGGTTTCCGTCTTCGTCAAGGGCCCCGGCTCCGGTCGTGAGACCGCCATCCGCTCCCTCCAGGCTGCTGGCCTCGAGGTCTCGAGCATCCAGGACAAGACCCCCATTCCGCACAACGGCTGCCGCCCCAAGAAGCGTCGCCGCGTGTAACTGAAAGGATCGTATCAATATGGCAATCGACAGGACTCCTGTTCTTAAGCGCTGCCGTCAGCTCGGGATCGATCCCGCTGAGCTCGGTTACAGCAGCAAGAAGGAATCTATCCGTCAGCCCAAGCGCCGTCGCAAGGAATCTGAGTACGGCATGCAGCTGCGTGAGAAGCAGAAGGTTAAGTTCATCTATGGCGTTCTGGAGAAGCAGTTCCACGGCTACTTCAACAAGGCCCGTAAGATGAACGGCGTCACCGGTGAGAACCTCATGATCATCCTTGAGTCTCGCCTCGACAACGTCGTCTTCCGTCTTGGCTTCGCCCGCACCCGCAAAGAGGCTCGTCAGTCCGTCCGTCACGGTCACTTCACCGTGAACGGTAAGCGCGTGGACATTCCGTCCTACCGCGTCAAGGCCGGCGACGTCGTCGCTGTCGGCGAGAAGTTCCGTGACCTCCTCCCCATCAAGGAGGCTCTGATTTCCTCCGAGCGCTTTGAGGTCCCTGGCTGGCTCGAGGTCGATATCGAGAAGCTGTCTGGTAACGTGCTCGCTCTGCCGACGCGTGAGCAGATCAGCGGTGATATCAACGAGCAGCTCATCGTCGAGCTCTACTCTAAGTAGTCCATCCGGGCTGCTGAGGCTGGAGGTAATACATGTCAGAATTCATTAGGCCTCAGGTTCAGGTCGAAGAGATCAACGAGACCTCTGCTCGTGTCTCCGTCGAGCCGCTCGAGCGTGGCTACGGCGATACGCTGGGTAACTCGCTTCGTCGTGTTCTTCTGTCCTCGCTCGAGGGTGCCGCCGTCGAGGCCATTCAGATCGATGGTGCGCAGCACGAGTTCATGACCATCCCTAACATGGTCGAGGATGTCACCGATATCGTCCTGAATGTCAAGGGTCTTGTCTTCAGGGCTCTCGGCACGACCGACGAGGCAACCGCCACCATCTCGGTTGACGGCCCTTGCGAGGTCACCGGTGCGGACTTCTTTATTCCGTCCGAGTTTGAGCTGGTCAACCCCGAGCAGCACATTGCTACGCTCACCGAGGGCGGCCATCTCACCATGAGCATGCGCATCGGCTATGGCCGCGGCTATGTTTCTGGCGAGGCCAACAAGCGCGACAACGATCCCATCGGTGTGATCCACGTCGACTCGCTGTACTCGCCGGTTTCCCGTTGCGCCAAGCTCGTTGAGGCTTGCCGTGTCGGTCAGCACACCGACTACGACCGCCTTGTCCTCGAGATCGAGACCAACGGCTCCATCGCCCCTCGCGACGCCGTGGTCCAGGCTGCCAATATCATCAACCAGCATATGGCCGCCTTTATGAACCTTGCCGAGACCCCCGAGGTCGAGGAGGAGGCTTCGATCTTCGCTCCCGAGGTCACCAACGACAACGCCGAGCTGGACAAGCAGATCGAGGATCTGGACCTTTCCGTCCGTTCCTACAACTGCCTTAAGCGCGCCAGCATTCACTCGGTCCGTCAGCTCGTTGAGTTCTCGGAGAACGATCTGCTCAACATCCGTAACTTCGGTGTTAAGTCGATCGAGGAAGTGAAGGACAAGCTTGAGTCCATGGGCCTGAGCCTGAAGGCTTAATGCTTCGCATATTTGAGGAGAAACTAGACCATGCGTCACAACGTTAAGAAGGGCCTGAAGCTCGGCACCGATGCGAGCCACACCAAGGCCATGAAGAAGAGCCTTGCTAAGGCCCTCTTCGAGAACGACCGCATCAAGACCACCGAGACCCGCGCTAAGGCGCTGCGTTCGGTCGTCGACCCGATCATCACCTGGGCCAAGAAGGGCGACCTGCACTCTCGTCGTCTGGCTATCGCCAAGCTCGGCGATAAGCAGCTCGTTGCCGAGATCTTCGACAAGGCTGCTCAGGGCATGTGGCAGGACCGCAACGGCGGTTACACCCGCATCATGAAGCTCGGTAACCGTAAGGGCGATAACGCTCCTATCGTTATCATGGAGCTCGTCACCGAGCCTTGCACGCCTAAGGGCAAGAAGGCTGCTCCGGCCCCCAAGAAGGCCGCTGCTCCCAAGAAGGTCGAGGCCGTCGAGGAGGCTCCTGCTGAGGAGACCGCTGAGTAGACATTCTGTCTGCATAGGCTATATTCGAGGGGTACGTTCGCGTACCCCTCTTTTTTGTCGCAATACCGTTGCTAGTTTGTTGGGAGCGCCCATGACTGCGCCGTCTGATTTCAATTCGACCCCCGAGCTCGACGCCACCCTTGTATTTCGCGTGGCCTACGATGGCTCCTCCTATAGCGGATTTGCCGAGCAGCCGGGCCAGACGACGGTTGCAGGCGAGCTGCGCCGTGCAATCGAGACGTTGCTGCGCCGCCCAATCGATCTGACGTGCGCGGGGCGTACCGATGCCGGAGTTCATGCGGTGGCCCAATACATCAGCGTGCCTGTAACGGACGCTGAGCTCGCTTTGACGCGCCGTAGGTGGCTGAGGGCTATGGATGCCCTCCTGGGCAACGATATCGCCATAAACGAGGTCTACAAGGCTCGTAAGGGCTTTTCTGCACGTTTTGACGCGCGCTCTCGTACTTACACCTATCGCATTGCCGACCGTGATGCGCGGCCCGTGCTGTCACGCGGTGCCGTGTGGTGGCATCGCTATCCCCTCGACGTCGATGCGATGGCGGCCGCCTGCCCTGCGCTTTTGGGCGAGCAGGACTTTAAGAGCTTTTGCAAGGTCGCCTCTGCCGTGGGCAAACCTACGCACCGCTGCGTAATGCGTGCCGAGTTTGACCATGAGGTCGCCTTTGGCGAGGACATCCTCACGTTTACCATCGAGGGCAATGCGTTTTTGCATTCGATGGTGCGAACCATTGTGGGCACCCTTGTCGAGATCGGCATGCATCGCCGCGATCCCGAGTGGATGCGCAAGGTAATTGATGCCTGCGATCGCTCCGCTGCCGGTCCTACGGCGCCCGCATGCGGTCTTACCTTTATGGGCGTGGACTACGACCCCGCCGAGCTTGTGGTGCTCGATTAGGGAAGTGGCTGCCTGACGGCGATCTTTGTGTGCGGCGCCTGTGGGCGGGGCGTGTTCAACATCTGTTCTTGACGTGCATCGCGACGGGCGACCATCCGCATTAATTGACGGGGTGTACCATGAACGACAGTTTGTTACTAGCTGTCGAGAGGACGGAAAACTTGGTTCGACGTGGTTCGCATCCGCGACTTTCGGTGATCCTGATTGTTGAGGGTTCGCCCAGTTATACGATGCGCGCTCTCGAGAGCATCCAGAACCAAGACCTCTACGATTTGCAAATTGTCGTCGTTTGCCGCGGCGTGGTAGCTGGTGTGCGTCATTCGCTCGAAGTTGCTGCCGACAGAGATATTCATATTGATTTGATTGATGTTGAGGACCCAGCGCCTGGTGCCTGCCTGCGTGCCGGCTTTGCGGCTTCGCGCGGCTCCCAGATCATTGCGATGAATGCCAATGAGTGGTTTGCGCCGCAGTCCCTTTCGCAGATGGTCGAAAGCTCCTGCGACGCTTCTGCTGACATCGTGTTTCCCTCTGTTTCGCTCGATCGCTACGATGTTCACCGCGAACGTCATTCCCGAGTTTTGGACGCGACATCCGTTTCTGAAGATGAGGACCGGGCGGCTTGCCTGACCCAATTGGTTTCCTGTGGTTTAATCCGACAGACCTCTGGCGTGCTGTATGATCGCGCCCTTTTTGAGGCGTGCCTTGCGCATGGCGATGCGTTTCGCACGGTGTCTTTTTTGACGTTCGCGCTTTCGCAGGCAAAGCGCGTTTCGGGATGTGGCCGTGCCCGTTTTCATGCAGTGGCGCCGTCGATTACGAAGACGTTTGACCCCACGATGTTTGCCAGGCTTTCTGATGATATCGGGGCGCTCGACAGGCTTGCCGACTCGCTTGCCGTCGCGGGCGGTGGCGATCAGTTGAAGCAGGTCTGCCAGCGGTATTACTACGCCGGCCTGGTTGCCTGCATCGAAAATTTGTGTCTGAGCCCCCATGGGGTGTCTTCAATAGAGCGTTCGGCCCGTTTGCATGATATGCTCGAAGCGCAGCGTACCCGTCAGATGGTTGTGGCTCTTAAGGGCAATCATCGGGGCTTAGGTCTGCTCTATGGTTCGATAGCTAGTGCCAAGCCTATGCGGTGTGCGTTGTATACGCATCTGGCGGCCTTTTTCAATCGTTCGGGCGTCAGGACTGTCCAGTAGCGTGATTTTCGAAATAAATTGCATGGAATTGTTTCGAAATGCGTTCTTATTCACTAAAACCCTCAAATAGCGCTAAACTATTCAATTACTAAGTGATTGTCTCCGCCATCTTTTGGAGTGAGGTTTTGTATGGCCAAAAAACGCAATGGGCGCCAGGATGCCATCAGAGATATTGTTCGCAATAAGGACGTACGTACGCAGCGCGTTTTGGTAGACGAGCTTCGCGCCATGGGTTTCGATTGCACGCAGGCGACCGTTTCGCGCGACATCGCGGACATGGGACTGCGTAAGCTCCCCGAGGGCATCTATGTCCTTGCCGAGGACCTGCATCTGCAGCGCATGGTTTCCGAGCTGGTTACCGGCGTACTGCGCACCGATAATCTGGTTATGATCAAGGCGCAGCCCGGTACGGCTTCTGGTATTGCCGCAGCGGTCGATGCCGCGGAGCTGCCCGACGTACTCGGCTCGCTTGCCGGCAACGACACGATCTTAGTCATTGCGCAGACGGCCGAGGACGGCGAACGCCTTGAGGCGCTCATCAACAAGCTGAGTAACTCTCACAAGTAGGGGATGCGTGGCACTGCTGCTGTGCCGATTGTTGCTATAGGTAATTGCCGAGGGCGTTGACGAAGGTCAGCGCCCTTTTGCATGCCGGCACCCGTTGCTCTATCGGTCCTGCAGCCGGGGCCGTCGTGGCATCTTGTGACATCTGCCGAAATAAAGAAGCGCCCGAGCAGCGTACGTGCTGCTCGGGCGCCTTGGTGTCAGATGCCGCTTTGCGTCTACTGGCCCGTAGAGGGGTCGGGCGTGGGCGTAGGATCGGGGGTAGGCGTCGGCGTGCCACCGTCGCCACCCGTGCCACCGTCGCCACCCGTGCCACCATTGCCACCCGTGCCACCGTCGCCACCTGTCGTACCGCTATCGCCGGTGGTGTTGCCGCCCGGGGTTTCAGTGGTTGTCGTTGTCGTTGTCGTTGTGGTGGTCGTGGTCTCTTCCTCTTCTTTTCCCTCGTCTTTATCCTCTTCGTCTTTCTTTTTGTTGTTTGTGCCGTAGAACTTCCAGACGTTATTGTTCTTGTACGTGGGAGCCGTTCCGGTCGAGAATTCCTCGCGCTCGGTGCCCGCAAGAACGGTGTTCATGAACTTCTTAAAGACGGGCAGGTTGGTGCTGTCGCCCAGCAGGTCCGAACCGTACTTTTGGATGGGAATCTCGCCTGCGGAATAACCGGTCCACAGGGCGCATGTCAGTTGCGGCGTGAAGCCGCAGAACCACAGGTTGGTGGTGTTGTCAGTGGTGCCCGTCTTGCCGGCACAGGGCTGGTTGACGTTCAGCGCGCCGGCGGCACCCGTGCCGCTGCCCTGCATGACGCCGGATAGAACATCGGTAACCGCGGCAGCCTCGCCTTCGGTGAGCACCTGCGTGGGATTGTCGGTGTGCTGGTACAGAACCGAGCCGGTACGCGAGTCGATCTCGGTAATGGCGATGGGCTGACGGTAGTAGCCACCGTTGGCAAACGTTGCGTAGGCAGATGCCATCTCGAGCGGTGAGATGGACCCGGTGCCGAGCGTCATGACGGGAACGTCCTCGATATTGTCCTTGGCGGGATCGATGCCAAGCTTTTTGACGAGCGACATGATCTTGTCATTGCCGATGGCTTCGGCCACCTGAATGTAGCCGGTGTTGGATGAGTATGCCGTTGCCTGCTTAAGCGTGATGTTGCCATAGCTCTGGTTGCCGTAGTTTTGCACCTCGGTCGTGGTGCCCTTGGCCTTGAGCGGCGAGTTGCAGTTGAGGGTGACGTTGGGGTTCATACCGTTTTGGATGGCAGTTGCCAGCGTAAAGGCCTTAAACGTGGAGCCCACGGGGCGCTTTGCCGTAGCGTGGTTCACGTGATTCTCGTCGGCGTTGTAGTCGTAGCCGCCTACCATGCACTTGATATAGCCGGTCTTGGGGTCAACGACGACCATGCCCATGTCCAGGCCGTCGAGCGAAAGCGTGTCGAGCTGCGAGCGCACAGCCTCCTCGGCCACCTGCTGCATGGTGGGGTCGATGGTGGTCTTGACGGTCAGACCGCCCTTAAAGAGCACGTCGGTGGAGAACTCCTGCTCAAGCAGCTGTTTAACGTAGGAGACAAAGTAGGGCTGAGAGTACACATCGACGCCACTGCCCGAAATCTCGGTCACGTTAAGCGTGATGGGCTCAGCCTGTGCGGCATCGTGCTCTTCCTGCGTGATGTGGCCCAGACGCAGCATGTTGTCCAGAACCTTATTGCGGCGGGACAGCGCCAAGTCGGGATTAACCGTGGGGTCGTACTGCGAGGGCGAGTTGGGAAGGCCGATGAGCAGCGCGGCCTCGCTCAGGGTGAGGTCGGCGGCGGTTTTGGACAGATAGGTCTCGGCGGCGGCCTCGATTCCATATGCTCCATGGCCGTAGTAGATGGTGTTGAGGTACATCATGAGGATCTCGTCTTTGGAGTACATATCCTCCATCTTGATGGCGATATAGGCCTCGCGCACCTTACGCTCGATGGTCGAGTCGAATTGTTCCTCCTGCAAGATGGTGTTGCGAACCAGCTGCTGGGTGATGGTCGATGCGCCCTCGTGGCCGCCGGTGAGGGTTGCCACCGATGCGCGTGCAATGCCCCAGAGGTCGATGCCGCCATGTTCGTAGAAGCGCTCGTCCTCAACGTCGACGGTGCCCTGCAGCACGTACGGGGACACTTGGTCCTTGGTGATGGACTTGCGGTTTTGCGTGTAGAAACTCGCAATGGTATTGCCGTTGCAGTCGACGATGTCGGTGGGCTCGCTCACCAGATACGCGTTGGCATCGGTGTAGTCGGGCAGATCGGACAGCCAGCGGTTGACGTTGCCGATCATGCCGATGCCAAACGCTACGCCCGCGATAAGCAGAAAGCCCAAAAACGAGAGCAAGATCATGGGAAGGGCATGCGTCTTAGAGCGACCGCGCCCCTGTCGTTGGCGAGGACCCATATATTGACCTCCAGGTATGTCGTGCCAGGCGGCAGGTATGCTACCGGGCAGGATGGACATAAGTTATTACACGATAAACCAATCGGGGCATGCGGGGCCTCGTGTATGCTGGTTGGCAGCAATTTTCAGAGTGAAAGCACACCTTGGCAAGGAGTTTACCGATGGCGATTCGGCCGATGGAACCGAGCGGACAATGCGAAAGCGAGTTGGCGGCGGCTGAAGTGGCGCTGCCCGAACTGCTGGCGCCTGCTGGCGGACTCGACCAGATGCTCGCGGCGATTGCGGCGGGTGCCGATGCCATCTATGCGGGGCTGGACGGATTCAACGCTCGAGTGAGCGCGCATGGCTTTAGCGATGATGAGTTCGCGCGCGGTTGTGCCGTGGCCCATGCCCATGGCGTGCGTGTGTACGTGACGCTCAACGTGTTCGTGTTCGATGATGAGCTTGCCGACGCCGTGGCGTTGGGGGCGCATGCGCGCGCGTTGGGTGCCGATGCGTTGATTGTGGCCGATGCCGGGCTGGCTTGTGCGCTTCGTGCGGCGATTCCGGGGGTCGAGATTCACCTGTCCACTCAGGCGGGCGCTCATAGCGAGGGTGCCGTGCAGTTGGCTGCCAAGGAGTTGGGCGTTGAGCGCGTGACGACTGCGCGCGAGCTGAGCGTTGCAGAGATTGAGACACTTTGCGCTACTGGCGTGCCCATCGAGGTGTTCTGTCACGGCGCTATTTGCATTGGATACTCGGGTGCGTGCGGGTTCTCTGCCCTTCGACGTGGCCGCTCTGCGATGCGCGGTGATTGCACTCAACCGTGCCGTCTATCCTATGACTTGGTGGACGAGGCGGGGCAGAGTGTTGTCGCTGTCGAAGGGGATCGCCTGCTTTGTCCGCGTGACTATCTGGGCATCGCGCATCTGCCCGAGCTTGTTGCCGCCGGCGTGGCATCGCTCAAGATCGAGGGCCGCATGAAGAATCCCGACTACGTCTTTAACGTGGTGAGGGTGTGGCGTCGGGCGCTCAATATGCTGCGCGACGGCACATGGGATGCCGATGCGGTGCCGGCGCTTGAGCGCGAGCTGGGAAGGTCGTTCAACCGCGGCTTTACCGATGCGTATCTGCGGGGTCGTTCGGGCGCCGAGCTCATGAGCTTTGAGCGCGCGATCAACCAGGGCGTGCGCGTGGGCCACTTGGTGGCGGTGGGTCACGAAGAGGTGACGGTTGAGCTTGATGCCGCCGTGGCGGCGGGCGATACGCTCGAGATCCGATTTTACCCGGGTGCCGACGCGCGTCCCGATGTGCCCAAGCGCTGGCCACAGGTGCCTTGCCCCGTGGATGCCGCTGCGGGAGAGCGCGTCGTCGTGCATTGCAAACGCAAGGTGGACGCGGGCTGCGAGGTCTATCTGATTCGCAGTGCCGGCGTGCTGGGGCAGACGGCAACGGTGTTGGAGCGCATGCGGGTCGAGGCAGATGCGGTCGCGCCTGCTGAGCAGTCCGTTGAGGTGCTGCCGTTTGAGGGCGTTCTGGCAGATGGCGATGTACCGACGGAGTTGGCGGGACCGGCGGAGCCGGCAAAGCATGAGGCTTTTGCTCGTATGGTCTTTGCCTGGGAGCTGATGGATTTGGATCCGCGCGATGAGCGGGATCTGTCCGATTCGACGGTGGTGCTCGACGAAGTGTGCCGCGCAGGCGATATCGAGCGGACTCGGGCGCTTATGCAACGTGCCGGGCGTATTGTTTGCCGCAACCTGGGGCAGGTGGCGATGGCCCGCGAGCTGGGCACGGCGTTTGACGTGGCGGCGCCGGTGTTCTGTGCCAATCGGGCCACGCTTGCCTGGCTGCGCGGGCTTGGCGCGGGGTGGGTATACTTGCCTGCCGAGCTGCTCAGCAATGATAGGGAGCGTATTGCCGAGCTGGCTGCTGAACCCGGCGTCTTGGGTCCGTTCGACGCCGACTGTCCCGAGCTTATGGTGTGCGAGCACTGCCTGCTGACCGCCGAGGGCGTCTGCGCCACCGATGCGACGGGGCAGGCCCGTTGCCGCGACTGCTTGCGTCGTCGGCAGGTGCGCTATCTGGTCGAGCGTGACGGTACACGTCTGTCAGTTGCCATCGACGCATGCGGCAGGACGAGGATTTTCCTGTCGTAGATGCTGCGTCGCGTCAGTTTGTTATCATAAGAGAGTTTATGGACTTCCAGCACCGCCGTTTTCGGCGAGGGTGCTATAGCAAAAGGAGGATACCCAATGCTGTCTGTTGACGAGCAAATGCGTATCATCACCTCGGGCGCCGCGCAGATCGTCCCCGAGGCCGACCTTCGCAAGAAGCTTGAGAAGGGCGAGCCCCTCAACATCAAGCTCGGCGTCGATCCCACCAGCCCCGACCTGCACCTGGGCCACGCCGTGCCGCTGCGCAAGATGCGTCAGTTCCAGGACCTGGGCCACAACGTCACCCTCATCATCGGCAACGGTACTGCGCTGATTGGCGACCCCTCGGGCAAGAACTCCACCCGCCCGCAGCTTTCGCAGGAGCAGATCGAGGCCAACGCCGAGACCTACGTGAGCCAGGCCATGAAGATCCTGGATCCCGAGAAGACCACCATCGTGCACAACGGCGACTGGATCTTGTCGATGGATCTGGCCGGCCTGCTGCAGGTGTGCTCCAAGTTCACCGTCGCCCGTATTCTCGAGCGCGACGACTTTACCAAGCGCTACCAGTCCCAGACGCCGATCGCCCTGCATGAGTTCCTGTATCCCGTGATGCAGGCTTACGACTCCGTGCAGATCAAGGCCGACGTGGAAATGGGCGGCACCGATCAGCTCTTCAACCTGCTCGCCGGCCGTGAGCTCATGGAGAAGATGGGCATGGAGCCCCAGATCGCGCTCACCATGCCGTTGCTCGAGGGCACCGATGGCGTCCGCAAGATGTCCAAGTCCTACGGTAACTACATCGGCCTGACCGACGCGCCCAAGGATATGTTCGGCAAGACCATGTCCATCCCCGACGAGATGATCGGCAAGTACTACCGCCTGGCGAGCTCGCTCACCCCGGCCGAGGTCGACAAGATCGACGCTGCTCTGGCCGACGGCTCCGCCGATCCCTATGAGCTCAAGCGCGCTCTGGGCCGCGACCTGTGCGACACCTACCACGGCGCCGGTGCCGGCGACGAGGCTCAGGCCGAGTTCGACCGCGTGTTCAAGGAGGGCCAACTCGCCGACTTCCCCGAGAAGCATGTTGAGCTGACTGTTAACGACGAGGGCCAGATCTACCTCGCCGGCCTGCTCAAGGACCTGGGCCTTTCGGCCAGCGCCGGCCAGGCCCGTCGCGACATCGACGGCGGCGGCGTCAAGATCAACGGCAAGGCCGTGGCTCCCAAGAGCTACAACATCGACCCCAGTGCCCTCAAGCTGGGCGATACCCTCTCCGTAGGCAAGCGCAAGGGCTTTAAGTTGGTCTAGCAAGTAGGTCAACCTGACATGTGCAAAAGGGCCGCAGCCGGGATTCCCGACTGCGGCCTTTTTAGATGATCCCTTGGGGACGGAGGAAAACGGATCACCGAGGGGGTCGGTTTGGCCCGGTGATCCGTTTTCCTCCGTCCCCAAGGGATCATTTGGCAGTGCCGTTAAGCGGAAGGGGTGTTATCGGCGGCCTCCTTTTGGGCATACAATGGCTATTGGTTTGCTGCGGTGAAGGCCTGTCCGCTCCGCAGCTTTTTTCTACGGTTAAAGGAGTATGTATGTCCGTTGAGGTCATGAGATCTGTGATCGAGGCCGCCGAGGGTCGTGTACCCGTTGACACGCTGTTTGCCAACGCACAGATTGTCGATGTGTACGGCCAGCGCGTGGCGCCCGGTAGCGTTGCCGTCAAGGATGGCGTGATCGTCGGTGTGCTCTACGATGGTCGCGACGATGCCGCCGGCACCTACGAGGCGACCGAGGTTATTGACTGCCAGGGCCGCTATCTCGCCCCCGGCTTTATCGACGGACATCTGCACATTGAGTCCTCGAACATCCGCCCTGCCGAGTATGCGCGCATGGCGGCGACGCGCGGTACCACCACCGCTATTGCCGACAGCCACGAGATCGCTAATGTTTCTGGCTTGGACGGTCTGCGCTTTATGATCGAGGACGGTCGTCGCGCTCCTATTTCCATCAAGTACATGATGCCTTCGTGCGTGCCCGCGCTGCCCGACGAGCAGGCCGGTGCCGTCATCACCGCTGCTGATATGCAGGCGTTTTTTGCCGAGCATCCGGGCGATGTCTTTGGTCTGGGCGAAATGATGAACCTGCCGGGCGTCTTTATGGCCGATCCCGAGACCTGTGCTCGCATCGACGCTGCCAACCAGACGCCGTCCAAGCAGGTCGACGGTCACGCCCCGCTCGTTGCCGGCAAGGACCTCAACGCCTATGCCGCAGCAGGTATTATCGCCGACCATGAGTCGACGATTCCCGAGGAGGCACTCGACAAGCTGTCCCGCGGCATGTACGTGATGCTGCGCGAAGGTACGTGCAGCCATGACCTGGCCAACCTGTCTCCGATGTTGCTGGAAAACCCCGCCCGTGCCCGCCGCTGCTGCTTTGCGACCGACGACCGCGCTCCCTCCGATGCGCTTTCGACCGGTATGATCGACAACGCCTGCCGCGTGGCTGTCGAGGCCGGCATTGACCCCGTGGTTGCCATCTCTATGGCGTCCCTCTCCACGGCCGAGGCGTTTGGCCTGGATCACGGCTGCCGCGACCCGCATGAGCTCCGTGGCGCGATCGCCCCGGGCAAACGCGCCGACCTGCTGGTACTCAACGACCTGACGTTTGCTACGGCTCCGCATCGCGTATATGCCGCCGGTGCTCTGGTGGCGCAGGATGGCACCTTTGTGGGCGAGATTGCACCCGAGATGGCCGAGGTTGCGGCCCTTGCCGATGAGCTGCGCGCGTCCGTTAAGCTGCCGAAGCTTTCGCTCGACGTGTTCGACTATGCCTTTAAGCCGGGCGAGGCCGTGATCGACGTGGTGCCGGGTAAGGCCATCACGGGTATGGTTCGCCCCGAGAGTGCCGAGGGCCTGCGCCGCATTATGCTGATCGAGCGCCACGGTCGCGGTGTGTCACTGCAGGCCGAGGGCGCCGACGGTGATGGTCCTGCGGGCCTGGGTCTTGTCGGCAAGCATATCGGTCGTGGCTGGGTGCGCGGTTTCACCATCACCGGTGGCGCCATTGCCTCCACGATCGGCCACGACTCGCACAACGTGTGCGTCGTGGGTGATAACGCTGCCGATATGATGGCTGCTGTTGAGGCTGTGGGCCAGGGTGGTCACGTGCTGGTGCGCAACGGCGAGGTCGTGGCGCGCATTCCGCTGGCGCTCGGCGGTCTGATGAGCGAAGGCACGGCCGAGGATGTCGCCGCGCAGCACGACGACTTTATGGTCAAGGCGCGCGCCATGGGCATCGAGCCGCCGCTCGACCCCATCATGGGCATCATCTTCCTGCCCCTGCCGGTTATCCCGACGCTCCGCATCCGCCCCGAGGGCATGTTCGACGTCACAACCTTCACCTACGCCGACTAGTCATCGGGGACGTTCTTAAACGGCTAGTCGCCTGCGACACTCTTTGACGTGTTGCCTGACGCTGCGACCGTGGGACCTCTGACTCGCGTGAGCTATTTGCCAGGTCCTTGTAACGTTTGCGCCCGCGGAGTCTTACCTGAGCTCCCTTTGGGTACGTTGGAATTGGATACACGTTCGATTCCAACAAGCCCGAAGGGAGCTTTTCTATGTTTAAACTGATTGCATCCGATATGGACGGCACGTTGCTTGACGAAAACAGCCAGGTGCCTCCCGAGACCTACGAACTGATTCTGGCGCTACACGAGCATGGCGTGCATTTCGCCGCATCGTCAGGTCGTCGCTACGATCGCCTGTGCGAGTTCTTTGCGCCCGTTCGCGACAAGATGGACTTTGTCGCCGCTAACGGTGCCCAGGTCTACGCCGACGGCAAAATGGTAGACCGTGAGGTGTATTCGCACCTGGCGATTCGAAGGCTCGCCCAGGCTGTCGCGACGTTTCCCAATCTGCATCTTGCGCTCTTTGACCGAACCAAATCCTTCTTGCTCGATGACGAGTGCAAGTTCGTACGCGAGGTCGATAAGGACCTTCCCAATGCCGAGCGTATTTGGGAGCTGCCCGATCCCAGCGTAAATATCATCAAGGCGAGTATCTTTTGCGATGACGGTGTCGTTATGGACAGCGCCTACGTGCTACAGCGCGAACTTGGTCAGCTCTTTACTTTTGCGCCTTCGGGCAACGCGTGGATCGATGCCATGCAGCCCGGTGTGTCGAAGGCCTCGGGCATCGCGCAGCTCGCGGAACACTACGGCATTGGACGCGACGAGGTCATGGCGTTTGGCGACTCGATGAACGACTACGAGATCATTCGCTTTGTCGGCACGGGCTGCGCGATGGAAAACGCGCGCCCCGCGCTCAAAGCGGTTGCCGATCGCGTGGTGGGTTGTAATCGCGACCACGCCGTCCAGCAGGAGCTCCGTCGCGTGCTGGAGAGTCTCTGCTAGACCGGTAGTTGGGGACATTCCTTATGCGCCGGCAGTTGGGGACAGGCTTAAGTGAGTGAAACCACTCATTGGGGACAGACTTAAATGAGTGCCGCCAGCGACTAGCCATTTAAGAACGTCCCCAATGACTACCGGGTTGCTGCTGCTAGGCGAGGGCGGCCATGATGGTGCGGGCGACGCCGTCGTGGTCGTTGTCGTATTCGGTGATGGCGTCGGCGGCCTCGCGGTCCTCGAGCTCGCCGTTGATCATGGCCATGCCGTGGCCCGCTGCCTGCAGCATGGGGATGTCGTTGATGTTGTCGCCGAACGCCCAGGCGTCGGCGAGACGCTCGCCCAGATGCTCGCACAGCCACGTGAGTGCCGTTCCCTTGGTGGCTCCCTCGCCCATGACCTCGATATTCATGGCGTATGAACGCGTGACCTCAATGCCTCCGAGCGTGTCGAGTTCCGCCGTGATGGCGTCGCGATCGGCCGGGTCGTGCCAGTACATGGCGATGCGTTCGAGTGTCTCGACCTCGTCGATTTTGCTGTCGATATCCATGTCGATCGGTGTTCGTGTGCGCTTGAGCGAAGCCGCGATGTGGGGGTCGCCGCCGCAGAATTCGTCCAGGCGCGTGTAGAGCGAGCGGGGGAGGAAGCACTGCCCATCCGCGAAGATATCGAAGGTCACGTCGTGACCGGCGGCAATGCTATGGACGCGGTGAGCGATGGCGCGGTCGAGCGGTCGGCTCAAAATGCGCGTAGCACGTGAGGTATCGGTGGGCGTACCGTCGTCGAGCTGCCAGACGCTGGCGCCGTTGGCGCAGACCGCGTAGTGCACGGCGGGATGGGCGAGAATGGGCTCAAAGATGCCCGACAGCGGACGCCCCGTGCAGGGAACAAACTCGATGCCACGACGTGCGAGCTCGTCGAGCGTTGCCCAAGTGGCGTCGCTCATCTGCTTATCGGTCGTCAGCAACGTTCCGTCTATATCGGAAAACACAATCATTTGATGTAGCCCTTTCTACTGGCATAAAAAGCGTGGCCGAGGGCGGTGATGCCCTGGCCACGCTCGGGTTCTATAACGGTCCGCGTCCTAGCGATCGGCGAGCGGCTTATACTCCAGCGGCTCGATAACCGGGCGATACGCGGGACGGATGATGCGGTGCGCGCAGAAGAGCTCTTCCATGCGGTGCGCCGACCAGCCGGCCATGCGGGCGACGGCGAACAGCGGCGTAAAGAGCGTCTCGGGCACGCCGAGCATCTTGTAGATAAAGCCCGTGTACAGGTCGATGTTGGCGCAGATGGGCTTGGTCATGCCGTGATCGCGCATCACCTGCGGGGCCAGACGCTCGATACGCTCGATGAGCGCGAACTCCTCGCCCAAGTCCTTCTTGGCGGCAAGCGTGCGCGCGTAACGGCGGCACACCTCGGCGCGCGGGTCGCTCAGCGTGTAGACGGCGTGGCCCATACCGTAGATGAGACCCGTGCCGTCGAAGGCCTGCTTGTCGAGAATCTTGCCCAGGTAGGCTGCGACCTCGTCCTCGTCCTCCCAATTGGAGACGTGCGCACGGATGTCCTCGTGCATGGACACGACCTTGGCGTTGGCGCCGCCGTGGCGCGGGCCCTTGAGCGAGCCGATAGCCGCGGCGTAGGCGGAATACGGGTCGGTGGCCGAGGAGGACAGCACGCGGCAGGCAAACGTGGAGTTGTTGCCGCCGCCGTGCTCGGCATGCAGCATGAGCATCACGTCGAGCAGCATGGCTTCGTCGCGGGTGAATGCCATGCCGCCGCGCAACACCTGCAGGATAGTCTCGGCGGTGGAGAGGCCGGGTGTGGGGTGCGGTACATGAACCTCGGAGCCGCGGCGCTTGGCGACCGAGGCCATATGCGCGAAGGCGGCGATGCGGGGGAGACGGGCGAGCATGGAGATGGCGACGTCGATTTCGTGCTCGGGTGTAATGGCGTCGGGCTCGGCGTCGAAGGCGTAGAGCAGCAGCACGGCGCGCTGAAGCACATTCATGATGCTCGACGACACCGTGGTCATGGGGAACTCGCGGACGTATTCGTCGCTCAGGCGCCTAAAAGCACCCAGACGTCCGCAAAAACCGTCAAGCTCTTCCTTGGTGGGCAGAGAGCCCGTAATGAGCAGATAGGCGACCTCTTCGTAGCCGTAGCGGTTCTCGGCCTGGGCGTTGTTGACCAGATCCTCGATGCTGTAGCCACGAAGCGTGAGTTTGCCCTGATCGGGCACGACCTTACCGTCGACCTTGTTGTAGCCGTGCACATCCGAGATGCGAGTGAGGCCCGCGACCACGCCCGAGCCGTCGGCATTGCGCAGGCCGCGCTTGACATTGTGCTCAACAAATAGGCCCTCGTCATAAGGGTCAGTCGGCAGGCCATAGTAGAGATTTTCGCTTTCGGGCGAAATCTGGCGGCTCGCTTCGTAATCCAAGACCAGGCGGCTCAGGTGGTCGTCGAAGCGGTAATAGATTTTCTTGGCGTCGTAGGCCATGCGCGCTCCTCTCCGGGCCGCATCGGGGTGACTTGCATGGGCATGCGCGCGTCAGGCTATCCCCAGCGGCTTGCTCGCTACAGGCGGTACATAAAGTTGAAGACGTCCTCGCGCTGGATGGACACGTTGACGCCCGAAAGCTCGCCGGCCTCGGCCAGCGCCTTCTGCAGCTCGGCGAAGTCGAGCTTGGACTCGGCGGTATCGGCCAGCATGGTCATGGTGAAGATGTCCTCGATAATGGACTGCGTGATGTCGCGGATGTCGACGTTGGCCTCGCCTAGGACACGGGTGACGCCGGCGACGATGCCGGGGCGGTTCTTGCCAAGGACGGTGATGACGATACGGGAGGACGAGATCTCGGCCATGGGAAACCCTTTCGCGTGATTGCGGCGCGCGCGGGGCGCTCCGCTACGGTACAGTGTTCATCATTGTACCTGTCTGGCGCAAAAAAGGGCACCTTTGCTGCGGCGTTACACGTCTGCAACATGGGAGAAGGGGCAAAGGCGCCCGTTTGCCGCGATTCGTCGTGTCGTCTGCCGTGCCTTGGGCGCGATGCACAACGCAAAGACCGTGAACCTTTTGTGGGACGCTCGACGCCGTGGTACCATAGCCGAGTTTGTTGTCTTGGTCGGAAACCAAGACGCCTTATGCGCTGATCGGTAACCAGCGCCTGACCAATAAGGAGTCCTACCATGAAGCAGGGTATCCATCCCCAGTATGTCGAGTGCACGGTGACGTGCTCCTGCGGCAACACCTTCAAGACGCACGCTACCGTGTCCGAGATGAAGGTCGAGCTTTGCAACGAGTGCCACCCGTTCTACACCGGCCAGCAGAAGTTCGTCGACACCGGTGGACGCGTCCAGCGCTTCGCCGACAAGTTCGGTGGCGCCGCTGCCGCTCAGCTCAAGAAGGCCGAGGAGGCCAAGGCTGCCAAGGCCGCCAAGGCTGCTGAGGCCGAGGCCGCTCGCAAGGCCGCCGCTGAGGCTAAGGCTGCCGAGAAGGCTAAGCGTGCCGCTAAGTTTGCCGAGGAGGCTGCCAAGCAGGCCGCCGAGGCTCCCGCAGAGGCTCTCGTCGAGGAGGCCGCTGCCGAGGTCGAGACCACCGAGGCTGCTGAGTAAAAAGCTCGCCGCGTAATCGCTCGCATTCATGGCATAAGGGCCGCGTATCCGTTTGGGTGCGCGGCCCTTTTCTTTTTATTGGTGCAAGCTAACCCGTCCCCATTGCACCAACCTGGTGCAATGGGGACGGGTTAGCTTGCACCAAATGGCAGAGAGACAGCGTTTTCCAGGATAAAAGCTGCCAAAATAAACCAGTCCCTTTTTGGCGGGCTGTCGTAGTTATTACGTGGTCGAGCGTGTCGACCGCATAGGCGGCGCCTTGTTTGGCTAAAGTACAAATATCTGTGTTTAACTCGTCCAAGGTTTCATGCCGCGGGCGATGGCCAAAAAGGAAAACTACATGGGATTCATGTCAAAGCTGCTGTCCTTTGGATCCGATAAGGACCTCAAGCGCTACTACAAGATCGTCGACCAGATCAACGGTCTTGAGCCCCAGTTTGAGAAGATGACCGAGGAGGAGCTCCGCGCCCAGACCGATAAGTTCCGTGAGCGCTACGCCAACGGCGAGTCGCTCGACGACATGCTCCCCGAGGCCTTTGCCACCGTGCGCGAAGCTTCCAAGCGCACCATGGGCATGCGTCACTTTGATGTACAGCTCATCGGCGCCATGGCGCTGCACGAGGGCCACATCGCCGAGATGAAGACCGGCGAAGGCAAGACCCTCGTCTCCACGCTGGCCGGCTATCTCAACGCTATCGCCGGTAAGGGCGTGCACGTCGTTACCGTCAATGACTACCTGGCCAAGCGCGACTCCGAGTGGATGGGTCGCATCTACAAGTATCTGGGCATGACCGTCGGTCTGCTGCAGAACAACATGCCGCTCGAGCTGAAGCGCCCCGCCTACCAGGCCGATGTCACCTACGGTACCAACTCCGAGTTCGGTTTCGACTACCTGCGCGACAACATGGTCACCCGCCCCGAGCAGCGCGTTCAGCGCGGCCACCATTACGCCATCGTCGACGAGGTCGACTCCATCCTGATCGATGAGGCCAGAACGCCGCTCATCATCTCGGGTGCCGGTACCAAGTCCGCCAGCACTTACAAGGACTTCGCGCGCGCCGTGCGCGGCCTTGAGCGCGGTGAGGACGTCTCGCACGACATGCTCACCGCCACCGAGGACGTGGAGCCCACGGGCGACTTCGTCATGGACGAGGCCAAGCACACCATCGCCGCCACCGAGCGCGGTCTTAAGAAGATTGAGCGCCGCCTGGGTATCGATGACATCTATGCCGATCTCTCCGGCCAGCTGGTCAACCACCTGCAGCAGGCGCTGAAGGCCCAGTACATGTTCCACCGCGACAAGCAGTACGTGGTCACCAACGGCGAGGTCAAGATCGTCGACGAGTTCACCGGTCGTATCATGGAGGGTCGCCGCTATTCCGAGGGCCTGCACCAGGCCATCGAGGCCAAAGAGGGCGTGCTCGTGCGCGAGGAGAACCAGAC
>CABSNK010000022.1 GCA_902479075.1 uncultured Collinsella sp. | reverse complement strand
ATGGAGCCAGCGACCGGGCTCGAACCGGTGACCCCCGCTTTACGAGAGCGGTGCTCTACCAACTGAGCTACGCTGGCGGCCATGTGGTGACGCAACTGAGGCATCAACGGCTGTCTATGATACGGGACATCGCACATCCGCGCAAGGGTTCTGACGGCTTTTCTCACTTTAAATGCACTAATATTGGTGACGTGATGTCTTGCTCTTGCGGATCTCAAGCAGAATGGGGCAGCGATGGCTCAACCCAAGATTCTTCTCACACGCATCGATGACCGGTTTATTTACGGGCAAGACGTTGAACTGTGGAACGAAGCCGTGGGTTCCAACCTTGTCCTAATCGTCAACGATGAGATCGCGGCGGATTCGCGCCAATGGGCACCCATGAGGGCGGCGGCGCCAGAAGGCGTCTGGACACGGTTTTTCTCGGTGCAAAGGACTATCGACATCATTCATACCGCAACGCCGCGTCAATGGATTCTGATCATGGTGGCCTCACCCGCCGATGCGCTCGCGTTGGTTAAGGGTGGTGTGCCAATAACCAAGATCAGCATTGGCCATATGCAGACAGGGGAGGGCAAACGCTCTGCAACGCCTGCCGTTGCCGTAGACGATATGGACATCGCCGCCTTCAAAGAGCTGCAAGAACTCGGCATAGAGCTAGAAATCCGCTATCTCCCCAGTTCCGCCCCCGATCCCATCGACAATCTGTTCAACTGATCCCTTGGGGACGGAGGAAAACGGATCATTTTGCCCTTGCGAGGGACGCGCGCGATGCCGCCTGTCAAAAACTATGCCCATTTACTACGTTTGATCGGTTATCGCCGAGCATGTCGAATTTGAGAAAAACAAAACCGCAGGTAGACGGCTCGCGCATTTAACAAAAACCGGTGCATGGTCGAGCATCCCGGGCTAAACGTAGTAAATGGGCATAGTTTTGATATGTCACTCATACAGTCACAGCGAAAAAGAGCCCAAAAGATGAAAAACGCCCGTCGGCGGTGTGCCGGCGGGCGCTGCTGTGCGATATGTTGCGTTGTGGGCTTAGTGCCTCATAAAGTGGTATTCGATCACATTGCTGTAGGGGTGACCCGGGCCCACAATGCCCTGCGGGAACAGCGGCTGGTGCGGTGTGTCGGGGTACATCTCTGCCTCGAGGGCAAAGCCAGCGCCCCAGCCATAGTTGGCATCGTCCTTGGCGTGCTCGTCGCCCAGCCAGTTGCCGGTGTAGAGCTGCACGCCCGGGGCGGTGGTGTAGTAATCCAACTCACGACCGGTCCACATCTCCTCGACGTGCATCGCGCGGCGCAGATTACGGCCGTACTGATAGCCATCGATGCACAGGCAGTGATCGTAGCCACGGGCCTGCTTAATCTGCGGGTCGTCGGCTTCCATGCCAGGAGCGACGGGGCGCAGCTCACGGAAGTCAAACGGCGTGCCTTCGACCGGAGCGATCTCGCCGGTGGGGATGTTCTGCTCGTTGATGGGCAGGTAGTGGGCAGCGTTGGCAACAAAGAAGTGCTCGCAGTCCATGCCGGCGTTATGGCCGGCAAGGTTAAAGTACGTGTGGTTGGTCATGGACACGTAGGTGGCGCGGTCGCTCTCGCAGCCATACTCGATGCGAAAGACGCCGGTGCGTGTAACGGTAAACACGGCCGTAAAGGTGCGGTTGCCGGGAAGGCCCAGTTCGCCATCCTCAAGCGAGGTGGTCATGCGCACGGCGTTATGGGCCTCGTCGAGCTCAACGTCCCACACGCGTTTATGCAGACCGTGCTCAAGATCGCTGTGCAGGTTGTTGGCGCCCTCGTTGGCGGGCATATGCCAGTCCGTGCCGGCGATGGTGATCGTGGCGCCCGCGGTGCGGTTTGCCACGGGGCCGATGGTCGCGCCAAAGCAGGCGGGGTTGTCAAAGTAATCCTCGAGCTTATCGAAGCCCAGCACCACATCGCGCACGTTGCCGGGAATGTCGGGCACGTCGACACCAAGCACGGTGGCGCCATAGTCCATAATGCGAACGCAGATCTCGGGCCCGTTGAGGGTGTAACGATGAACGGGGGTACCGCACGGCGCGGTGCCGAAAAGCTCGGAAGTGATCATTTGGTTCCTAACATCGAGGTATTTCCGACAAACTGTAGCGCGAACAGGCGAGATTATCACTACACCCCACTAAAGCAGGGGGTATTTTTCTCAAAAAAGTGATGATTGGAGCTGTGCGGGCGTTCATTTCTGACGCGCGCGAGTCTGATACAATTTGTTCGTTATTGTTTGAATTGACGTGAGCGTGGAACAGCGAGGACTCATCGTGATTAAAGCGGAGCGACAGGATAAGGTTCGGCAGCTGCTCGAGGAACAGGGAACGGTCTCGGTCAAGGAGATTTCGGATGCGTTAGGTGTCTCGGATATGACGATCCGCCGTGACCTTGAGGAGCTTGCGAGCCTGGGCGAGATCGAGCGCGTGCACGGCGGAGCCCGCAGTGCGCAGGGCCGTCCACACGCTATGCTGCGCCATGAGTATTCGCACAGCGAAAAGCGCACGAAGCATGCCGAGGAAAAGTTGCAGATTGCGCGCCGTTCTGTGGAGCTTATCGAGGAAGGCTCGACCATCTTTTTGGGCACGGGCACCACGGTTGAGCAGATGGCCTCGATGCTGCCGGCGTTTCGCCTGCGCATTGTGACCAATTCGCTTTCGGTGTTTAACCTGCTCGAGGCGCGCGAAGACTGCGACCTGTGCCTGGTGGGCGGCATGTACCGTCGCCGCACCGCCGCTTTTGTGGGACCAACGGCCGAGGATACCCTGCGTGCGCTGGGCATCGACGCGGCGTTTATCGGTGCCAACGGCATTCTGGACGGCGACGTGTCTACATCCAATATGGAAGAGGGCCGCATCCAGCAGCTCGCCTTTAGCAAGGCCGACTCGCGCTATCTGATCGCCGACTCCAGCAAGATCGGCAAGCGCGACTTCTACACCTTCTGCCGCCTGGACAATTTGGACGCCGTGGTGTGCGAGCCGGGCATCGCCGCCGAGGATCGTGCCGCCATCGAGGAACATACGCGGGTCATCTGCTAGCTAATGCTACAGACGATACTTCTGCCCCTGCCGGCGCAGGGGTTATCGCTTCACAATGACGCGTAAATAACTTTGGGCAACAAGGATGAGGCTATTCTGGGATATGACTAGACTCCGTATTTCGTCTTTATGTCCCTTGAGAATGAATCGTAGTCTTCATAGAGCCCCTCTCTGCTTTCATCCTCGGCGTGGTTTACACGTTCAAGGAGCTTATCCTTTGGAGCCTCTTTTGTTATTGCGGCCTCGCTATCGGGTATTGTGGATTGCAAGAATAGTTCTAGAGCATGGACGTCTTTGAGTATGTAGCCCGTCGAACGACCCGCTCCTGTTTTTTCGATTGCGCTGCAACTAACAAGCTGACCGAGGGTTCGTTTAACGGTAACCTCGCTGATATCGGGGCAGTTGGATCGGATGTCGGATTTCTTAATGACGCCGGGTCTCTGTTGAAATAGAACAGCGATGCGCGCTTGCTTCGACATGGGACGAGTGCTTGATTCAATTAAGGTACGCTGCTCGAGCTGTCGGTAGGCGGCCAGGGTTGTTCCGAGCATGAAACGGATAAAGGGTACTTCGGTGTTTTGATTTTCATTCCACCCAGTGGAGCTTGCAGCGAGGGCGTTGTAGTAGAGCGCCTTGTTGTCTTCAATAAGTCGTTCGATGCTGATGTAACGCGCAACGTCGTATCCAGTCTTTTCGAGTAGCAGCGTTGTAAGGAGCCGGCTCATCCTGCCATTGCCATCGTTGAAGGGATGAATGCTGACAAAATCGAAGATGAAGCGGAATGATATAAGGAGGGGGTCGCAAACTTGACGAGATAAGGCGTCGTTGAGGGACCGACAGGCTTCTTCGATAAGTCCGGGGGTTGCTAGGGCCGAAGGCGGCCTAAAGCGCACAAATCGATTGCCTTGATTGTCGATGGAGATGATTTCGTTATCGCTATCTTTCCAATGGCCCCCATACGAGATTGCCGTGTGCGCCATGAGGTCACGATGCAACTGCAAAATGACCGATGGCGTTACGGGAATGGAATCGTGTTGCTCGTGAATAAGCGACAGCACATCTCGGTATCCAGCGATTTCTTCCTCTGCGCGGGAGCTTGGCTTGGCGGAATACGCCATGATTGCTTTGAGTCTTTTTTGGGTGGTAACAATTCCTTCAAGTCCGTTGGAGGATTGGGTGCTTTGGATCTTAGCTTCCTCCATAAGTGACGATAGAAGTTCGGGTTTAACTTGACTCAGAGCAAGCTGTCGGCCTTTATGCTCGCGTATCGAGAGGAGGAGGTTGGTGATTGGAGTTGCTTCGAGTTCCGCTGGGACTGTGGTGTAATCGAACTGGCGCATGCGGCTCCTTTCGGTATCACGAACATACTTTCGATATCATAATACCATTAAATGATACCGAAAGTATGTTCGTGATACCGAAAACTAGAAACCATGCTTCATAACTGCTTGGAAAGTTCGGATTTGACTATCTTATTGTCTTGATCTGTAACAGGCAGACGGTCGAAAGTGGGCTACGTGTTACAGATTGAGATCTTTTAGCCCTGGTTGCTCGTTCGTCTAAATCTATAACAGCTAGGGCCGAAAATCCCTGCTAGATGTTATAGATTGAGACAAACGGCCCGCTCAGGTCCGAGCCAAAAAAGCCGCATGCGAACCCGTGGAGGGGCTCGTATGCGGCCGACAGGGGGTATGCGGCGGAAACTAGGCCATGAGCAGGCCGGTCTCTGCGACGTTCTTGTACCAGTACGCGCTCGCCTTGGGATAGCGCTTCTGGGTCTCAAAGTCGATGTAGAACAGGCCGTAGCGCTTGTTGTAGCCGTTGGTCCAGGAGAACTGATCCTGCAGCGACCACACAAAGTAACCGTCGACGTTTACGCCGCCGTCGATTGCCTTGAGGATCCATGCGAGATGCTGACGCATGTAATCGATACGAGGGGCGTCGTCGATAAAGCCATCCTCGAAGTCGTCCTTATAGCCCATGCCGTTCTCGGTGATGTAGATCTTCTTGTAGTTGGGGTAATCGTTCTTAATGCGGAGCAGCAGGTCGTACAGGCCCTCGGGATAGATGATCCAGTCCCAATCGGTGGTGGGAACGCCTTCGCGCACGCATGACTCACCAACGCCCTTGAGGAACCAGCGCGAGGAGCCCTTGTCGCCGGTGCCATTGTGGTTGATGTCGTTTTCGCCCTCGGCAGCACGCAGGAACTGGCACTTGTAGGTGTTGACGCCCAGGCAATCGTTGTAGGGGAGCGCGGCGGTCAGCGCGGCGATGTCCTCGTCACGGACGTCGAGCTCGCCGCCGGCGATATGGGCCAGCTTGGTTGCGGCTTCCATGGTGTCGGCTGCATAGTGGCCGCGGAAAGTGGCGTCGAGCACCCAGCGGTTGTTGATGACATCGGCCATGCGAGCTGCCTCGCAGTCGGCAGCACTGTTGGGATCGAGGGGATACTTGGGCTCCAGGTTCTGGACAATGCCGATCTCGCCCTCAAAGCCGCCCTCATGGAAGGCGACGACAGCCTTGGCGTGGGCCACCATCATGTTGTGCATGAGCTGGAAAGCCTTGTCCAGGCGATACTTCTCGCCGTGCGGCCAGTTGCCGACGATAAAGCTGCCCTCGGCGGTCGCGGGAATCTCGTTAAAGGTAAACCAGTGCTTGACCTCGGTGAACTCGGCAAAGCAGAACTTGGCGTACTCGACAAAGGCGTCGATCGTCGTGCGCGTCAGGAAGCCCTCGCCGCCGTTCTGGTAAAAGGCCTCGGGCGTATCGAAGTGATCGAGCGTGACATAGGGGATAACGCCGGCTTTATTGCAGGTGGCAAAGAGCTCGTGATAGAAGGCAACACCCTCGGGGTTAATCTCACCAGTGCCGCTGGGGAAGATGCGGCTCCAAGCGATGGAGACACGGATACCGTTGATGCCGAAGCGCTGGCACAGGTCGATATCGACCGGGTACTTGTTGTAGAAATCACTTGCGGGATCGGGGGAGAAGCGACCCTGAGCAGCCAGGAAATCGTCCCAGGGCACTTTGCCCTTGCCGTGCGTGCGGGTCTCGCCCTCAACCTGGTAAGCGGCGGTGGCGCCGCCAAACACAAAGCCGTCGGGGAACTGCATGGGGTTGGTCATGAGTCATCCTTTCTGTGGGATACGAATAGGGAGAGGTACCCGAACTGGGGATCCGGGCACCAACAGAGGGAGGAACTAGTCGAGGTTCTCGCGGAGCCACTTGATGGCGCCAGCGGGGTCGCGAGTAAGGTCGATATATTCCTTGCCGCGGGGAGCGAGCAGCTTAATGCCCAGACGATCGGTGTCGGCCTTCATGTCGTTGTAGTAGCTACGAACCTGCGGGGCGAGCACGATGACGTCGTACTGATCCATGATGGCAGTGTGCTGGCCATAGGCGCCTGCGGAGGAAGCGATGTTCTCTCCGGTCTGCGCGGCACCTTCCTTGATGGCATTGGCAAGCATGGCAGAGGTGCCGGCGCCGGCGCACAGGACGAGGACCTTCAGGCCGTCGACATCCTTCTTGGCGGATGCATCGGTAGCACGCTCGGGCTGATCGGCGACAGGCTCGCTGCCGGCGGCGGCAGCGGCGGTCGGCTCGACGGAAGCGGTGACAGCGGCGGTCTGCTCGACAGCGGGCGCAGAGGTGCTGGCGGCGATGGTGGCAGCACCATCGGAGTCGAGACCCAGCTCGGCGGCGCGTTCGGCCTCCTGGTCGCAGAGCAGCTTATCGTATGCCTTCAAGAACGGCAGGTAGATGATGGCGTCCAGCAAGATAATGATTGCGACAAACACCAGGGCGATAAGCTGGAAGTTTGTGGTGATGAAGATGCCGATGGGGGCAGGGGTAGCCCAAGGCACCACGAAGGAGAAGCCGTTCATGCCAACATTGTCGATAAAGAACTTGGCAACGCTTACGTTGACGCAGCCGGCGGCAACAAAGGGGATGAGCATGTAGGGGTTAAGGATCATCGGCGCGCCAAAGAGCAGCGGTTCGTTGACGGCGAAGGCAACAGGAACAATCGAGGCCTTGCCGACGGCTTTGAGCTGCTTGGACTTCATAAAGAGAATCAGCAGAAGCGGCACGATGAACGTGGCGCCGGTGCCGCCGAACTCACCCACGAGCGACATGTTAAAGGTGAGGGAGTGGGCGGGGTGGCCACCGGCCAGCAGAACCTGCAGGTTCTCGGCCTGGTTGGCAAGACGGATGGGGTCGATGCCCGGCTGGACGATCGAGGGGCCGTGGACGCCGATGAACCAGAAGAACGCGGTGGCTGCCTGAATAAGGATGAGTCCGGGGTAGGTCTCTGCCGCAGTGAAGAGCGGGGAGAGCAGCTTGATGAGCAGCTCGGAGAACGGAACGCCCATGAGGTTGCGCACGACGACATCGATGATGCCGCAGATGATGACGGCGCCGCCAAAGGGGATGATGTCGCGGAAGTTCTGAGCGATGGCGCCCGGGACCTCCTTGGGCAGCTTAATGGTCAGATCGCGCGAGACGCAGAATTTGTAGACCCACACGGTAATGAACGCGGCGATATAGGCCGAGAACAGACCGCGCGTGCCCATGCTGGTGCAATCGAAGACCGAAAGTTCGGAGCCGTTGAACTTGGTGGTGAACTGCGTAACAGCGAGCAGCAGCATGCTGCACTGGGCGGCCACCATGGTGGAGCCGTCGTTGAGCACCTTGCCGGCGGGCATGCGACGGTTCATGGAAGCCGTGAAGTTCTTGGCAGTGGTGCCGGCAACCATGATGCCCATGACGCCCATGGTGAAGTTGTACAGCTTGTTGCACCAGTCGATGAGCGGCTGGGGCAGCGTGATGCCAACTACGCCAGGAAGGGTGGCGATCAACAGAAAGATCGAAGAGGTGAGGACGATGGGCATGCACCCAAGGAATCCGTCCTTAATGGCCTGGAGGTAGACGTTCCTCGAGATCTTCTCAAAGAACGGTTGATGCTTTTCGAGCATCTTTACGATGGCGTCCATAGAGCTCCTTTGCTACTTGATGCGCGATGCATGTGGATGGAACTGGTCGTCGATGGATGGTCAGGACTGCCCGGAAACCTTCCTGCTTAAGGAAGGCATTGCGAGATGACAACGTTGTCATTTCGTTAATGACAACGTAAGACATTTTTGGAAGAGCAACAAGGATATACGGGTGAGCGGTCGATATTGTCCGGTAAACGGTTGATTTATCAGTCAGGCAGGTAGTGTATGCTAGAACGCAAAAAGCAAGCGATAGAGAACCGAGTGGAGAAGCAGTGGCAACGATGGACAAGAAAAATGTCTCAATGAATGATGTGGCGATTGCCGCTGGTGTTTCTCTCAAGACGGTTTCGCGCGTGATCAACGAGCCCGATAGTGTGCGAGAGTCGACACGCGATAAGGTCCATTCCGCAATGGAAGCGCTCGGGTTTCGAGCCAACTTTGCCGCGCGTTCACTCAAGTTGGGCCGTTACGGGTGCATCGGCGTGGTGATGTTCCACTTGTCGGGCGGTGCCGTGGACATGATTGACGGTATCGCCGATGCCGCCGAAGAACGCGGCTTTGCGCTCACGATGATCAAAAAGCGGGCTGGGGAGAAGATGACCCTTGCCGAAGCGGCGCGTAGGATGTCGCAGCTTCCCGTCGACGGCATGATCTTCAACCTGCGTCAGATGGTCGATGACTTTGATACCTTTGAGGCGCCGAAAGACCTCAAGACGGTGATTATCACGCCGATGGAGCATCCTACCTGCTCTACCGTCAGTGACGATCAAGAGGGTGGTGCGCGCATGGCGTGCGAGTACTTCTTGAATCGCGGGCATAAAAACGTGTACTTCGTCTCTGGTAAGAAAGAGTCGCTGTCGAGCCAGTGCCGTATGAAAGGTTGGCGTGCGGCGCTCGAGGCGCGTGGCATTGAGCCGCCCGAGCCTCTGCAAGGCGATTGGAATGCGGATAGTGGCTATGCCGCAGGCCTTGCGCTTGCCGATAAACCCGATTGCACGGCGGTCCTCGCCGCTAACGACTGCATGGCAAACGGCGTGATGATGGCTCTTCGTGACAAAGGGCTCAGTGTGCCCGACGACGTGTCCGTGATCGGCTTCGACGATGAGCTCTACAAGACGATACCTAATTCGATTCTGACGTCGGTGAAGTTCCGTCACCGAGAGCTGGGCGTCCGTGCGCTTAACGAGGTCGTCGCAGGTTTGGAAGCCCCGAGCTCCAGAAGCCGTACGCTCGTCTCGGGCGTGCTGGTCGAGCGTTCCAGCGTAAGGGATCTGCGGGCGTAGACGTGCTCGGCCTGTTCGTCTAAATCTGTAATAGGTAGGGCCGAAAATCTCAGCTAGATGTTACAGATTTAGACAATTCGGTCCAGCTTATTCCGTTTGTCTCGATCTGTAACAACTAGACGGTCAAAAGTGGTCTACATGTTACAAATCGAGATTGTTCGGCCCGGGCCGCCCGTTCGTCTAAATCTGTAACAGCTTGGACCGAAAAACTCGGCTAGATGTTACAGATTGAGATGAACAGGAGGACGGGTGCGGTCTAAACAAAATGGCCCGCGCATCACACATCGATGCACGGGCCATTTATTGTCTGCGAGCGGCAGGTGGTGTCAGCGTCTTATGCCTCGAGGTTTTCCTCGATCCAGGCGACGGCACCCTTGGGATCCTTAGTGAGGTCGATGTACTGTTTGCCCTTGGGCGACAGCAGCGTGATGCCCAGGCGGTCGGTGTCGGCCTTCATCTCGTTGTAATAGGTGCGAACCTGCGGAGCCAGGACGATGACGTTGTACTGGTCCATGATGGCGTAGTGGCTGCCGTAGGCACCGGCGTTGGCGGTAATGTCGATGCCCAGCTCGTCGGCGCCTTCCTTAAGCGCGTTGGCGAGCAGTGCAGAGGTGCCGGCGCCAGCGCACAGAACCAAAACCCTCAGATCCTTGCCCTTAAGGGCGGACGGAGCTGCGGAGGCCTCGGTGGCAGAAGCGGTCTCGACAACAGGAGCCTCAACGGCGGGGGCGGCAGCGGTCTTGACGGCCTTGGTCTCCTCGGCCTCTTCTTCGGCCAGGGTCTCGGCCTCCTGCTTGCACAGGACGTTGTCGTAGGCCTTGCAGAACGGGTAGTAGATCAAGAAGTCAACGACCAGCAGGACGACAACCAGGACCAGAGAGATCGGCTGGAAGTTGGTGTCGATGAAGGTGCCGATCGGTCCGGGGAGTGCCCACGGCATGGCATAGATAAAGCCGTTCATGCCCAAAAAGTCGATGAAGAACTTACCAATGAGGACGTTGGCCACGGGGGCAAACAGGAACGGGATCAGGAAGTACGGGTTGAGGATGATGGGCGCGGCGAACAGCAGCGGCTCGTTGACGGCGAACATCACGGGTACGACAGAGGCTTTGCCGACGGCCTTGAGCTGCTTGGAGCGCATAAAGAGCAGGAAGATGATCGGGACAATGAACGTGGCGCCGGTGCCGCCGAGTTCGCCGATGTAGTTACCGAAGTTCTCGGTCAGGGCGAGGGCGGGGTGACCGCCGGCCTGCAGCGTGGCGAGGTTGGTGGTGATGTTGCCAAACAGCGCGGCGTTGAGGGCAGGCTTAACGACCGAGGGGCCGTGGATGCCCATGAACCAGAACAGCGGGATCATGAACCAGATGAGGGCGAGGCCGGCGTAGGAATCGGCAGCGGCGAACAGCGGGCTCACCAGCGTGGAGATGACGTTGGCAAACGGGACGGCCAAGCAGGTGCGGCAGATAACGTCGATGACGGCGACAAACAGGATGGAGAAGCTGAAGGCGAAGATGTCGCGGAAGTTCTGGGCGATGGCGCCGGGGACTTCTTTGGGCAGCTTGATGGTGATGTCTCGCTTAATGCAGAAGGCATAGATGTTGACCGTGGCAAATGCGGCGACAAAGGAGCTCAGCAGGCCCTTGGTGCCCATGTTGTCGGTAAAGAACACCGAGACATCGGCGCCGTCGATCTTGGCACTCGTCTGGGTAACGGCCAAGATGAGCATAGCGCACATGGCGGCGACCATGGTGCTCGTGGCGTTGATGGCCTTGCCGGCAGGCATGCGGCGGTTCTTGGAGCCGGTCAGCGCGCTTGCGGTGGTGCCGGCGACCATGATGCCCACGACGCCCATCGTGAAGTTGTAAACCTTGTTGCAGAAGTTCACGACGTCGACGTTCCACCAGTCGGGCAGCGTAAAGCCGCCGACCGTGGCGACAACGCCCGGCAGGGTTGAAATAAGCAGGAAGACAGAAGAAGACAGGATGATGGGCATTGCTGCCAAAAAGCCATCTTTAATGGCCTGAAGGTAGATGTTCTTAGAGACCTTGTCGAAGTACGGCTGACCTTTCTCCAAGAACTTAACGATCGATTCCATAGTTCACGCTCCTCTTTGCATGAAATCTTAATGGCATGGACGTTGAAAACCTATATGGTCTCCCGCTTGCTAAAAGCCCGGGTGCAGGCGGGGTCGGTCCCAGGGGGAGAGAGGGGAGCGGCTGGGTTTGTATCGCATGGGGCCGCTCCCCCTCGGGGGAAAGCGAGGCGATGCGCTACTGCGCGTCCGCCATAGTGTCGGCGAGCTCCTTGTACCAGAGTGCCGACTGCTTGATGTAGCGTTTTTGCGTGTCGAAGTCGATGTAGAACAGGCCGTAGCGCTTGTTATAGCCATTGGCCCACGAGAACTGGTCCTGCAGGCTCCAGATAAAGTAGCCCTGGACGTCGACGCCCTCGGCGCGCGCCTGGAGCACCTTCTCCATGTGCTGGTCGACAAAGTCGATGCGCTCGGGATCGGCGACGATGCCGTTTGCGTCGGGCTCGGGGTCCTTGTGGCCCAGGCCGTTTTCGGTGATATAGATGACGGGGAGGTTGGGATAGGTGGCGCTGATGTGCTTGAGCGTGTCGTAGAGGCCTTGCGGGTAGATGAGCCAATCCCAGTCGGTGGTGGGGATACCCGGCATATCGACCTGCTGCCCGACGCCCTTAAACTTAAAGCACGAGGTGCCCTTGTCTCCGGTGCCGTTAAAGCTGTTGGTGGACTCGCCATCGTAGGCGGCGATAAACGCCGACTGATAGTAGTTGAGGCCGAACATATCGTTGCGGGGCGCCGCCTTGGCGAGCTCCTCCATGTCGCTGTCCTCAACCGTAAGCGTGGCGTTGTTGGCACGCAGAATCTCGTTGATGAGTGAGAGGGTGCGCGCGGAGTAGTGACCCAGGAAGGCGCCGTCCATGATGAAGTCGGTGTAGAAGGCGTTGTACAGGTCGGCGGCGTGCTGGTCGGCGGGCGAGTCTGTGGCAGGATATGCCGGCGTCAGGACGTTGACCATGCCAATGCGTCCGCCCAGGTGCTCGGTCTCGTCAAGATCCTTATACAGGTTGACGGCGCGGGCGTGGGCAACGAGCTCGTTGTGCTGGCTCTGGATGCCGCTCGTCACATCAAAGTGATGGTTGGGCGGGAAGTTGCCTTGGATGTATTGGGAGTGCGAGAGGCTGATGAGCTCGTTGATGGTGAACCAATTCTTGACCTCGCGGAACTCGCGGAAGCAGAACTCGGCATAGCGCACATAGGCGTCGACGGTCTTGCGGTTGAGCCAGTCGCCCTGGTTGAACAGGGCGGCGGGGGAGTCAAAGTGATGCAGGGACACATAGGGCTCGACGCCATACTTTTTGCAGCAGGCGAACAGCTCGTGGTAGTGCTTAACGCCCTCGGCGAGGGGCTCGGCATCGTCGCCGTTGGGGAAGATGCGGGTCCAGGCGATGGACACACGGATGGCGTTGAGTCCATGCTCGGCAGAAAGGCGGATATCCTCCTCGTAGCGGTTGTAGAAATCACTGGCCGGGTCGGGCAAAAAGCGACCCTGGGCGACAAGGTAATCGTCCCACATGGTCTTACCCTTGCCTGCCACCTTCGTGGAACCTTCCGTTTGGTACGCGGCGGTTGCGGCGCCCCAAACAAAGCCCTTCGGCAGCTGCTGTACGCGGTTTAGCAAAGACATATGCATACACCCTCTCGTCTCGCTGTTCGATATTGTGCGTTTGCGCTCAGGAGGCTCCCTGGTTAGCGTTCAGCGGTGAAAAAGCCCGATAAACACTATCTTAAAATGATTAGAACCAAAATGAGCACGTGAACATTTGACAATGAGCACGTTAACATCCGGCTGGGATGTATAGAAACAAAACAACTTCAAACAGCCGCGAACGGTTGTATTTGTTCGGTAAGCGGTTTTGATTGACAGAAGTTTTCATGTTGTGGTATATGGCTCGGGTATCATGAGCACGTTATCGATGTATGTACGATGCGCCATGGGCGCGGGGAATAGTTGGGAAGCAGGTTAGCGTGGAAGGCATGGCTCAGCAGACAAGGAATGGTCATTCGGCGAGCGCGGCAGAGGTTGCGGCGCTCGCTGGCGTGAGCCGCCAGACTGTGTCTCGCGTGGTCAACGGTATGCCCAACGTGACGGAAAAGACGCGCAAGCGTGTGCTGGCCGCCATGGAAGAGCTGGGCTTTCGTCCCAATTTTGCTGGAGTGGCGTTGCGCGGCGGGTCGTATCGTTCTATTGGCCTGTGCATGTACAACATCACACGTGTCGGTAACCTGGCGACGCTCGAGGGTATCATGCAAGCGGCGCGCGAGCACGATTTTGCCGTCACTATGATCGAGATGGGCGGCGACAAGCCCTATACACTTGCCGATGCCTCGCGCCGCATGGTCGAGCGACCCGTCGACGGCATGATTCTCAACATGAACCGCATGGCTCCCGATTTTGAGGAGTTTGTTCCCCAGCCGGGAGTGCGAACGGTCATCCTGTCCATGTATGCGCATCCGCGCTGCACGACGATCGACTCCGACCAGTATGGTTCGTGCGAGCTGTTGACCAATTATCTGCTGGAACATGGTCACTCGAATATGCGGTTTGTGGCGGGTCCGGAAAACTCGATTTCCTCGCGTTTTCGTGAGGCCGGTTGGCGCGATACGCTGGGTCGTGCTCATGTCGATGCCGCTCCGATGCTGCGTGGCGATTGGAGTGCGGACAGTGGGTACGCCATGGGCGAGCGGATTGCGGCCGAGGTGCTTGCCGGCGGGTCGCAGGCGCCGACTGCCGTGCTTGCGGCAAATGACCAGATGGCGCTGGGCGTTATCGCCGCGCTCGAGAACGCGGGCCTGTCCGTGCCCGACGACGTGAGCGTGGTTGGTATCGACGACGCACTCGAGGGACTTGTTCCTCACAATCGGCTGACGACGCTGCGATTTGATTTGCGCGGTGTCGGTAAGCTTGCGTTTGAGGCGGCGATTGGAGAGAGCTCGTCTATCGAGGCGATTCATGTGCCGAGCACGCTGGTCGAACGCTCGACTGTTAGGGACATACGGGGTTAGGTCCTACTCCGTTTGTCTCGATTTGTAACAGGTAGACGGTCAAAAGCGGGCTACGTGTTACAGATTTAGATTCTTCGGAAAGAGCAATCCTGTTTGTCTCAATCTGTAACAGGTAGGGCCGAAAAACTCGGCTAGATGTTACAGATTGAGATAAACGGCTTCTGACCTGCACAAAAAGACCGGGGACGGCGCGCCGTGTGACGTGCCGCCCCCGGCTGAGAAATGGGGACAGGTTATGTGAGCGGGCAACCCCGCCAGTCACTAGTCCAGACGACGGGTCTGCGCCACGTGCTTATACCAGTATGCGCTTGCCTTGGGCGTGCGCTTCTGGGTTTCAAAGTCAACGTAGAAGAAGCCGTAACGCTTGTTGTAGCCATTGGTCCAGGAGAACTGATCCTGCAGGCTCCACAGGAAGTAGCCGCCTACGTTGACGCCAACCTCCATGGCCTTGAGCAACCAGCGCAGGTGCTGCTCGATGTAGTCGATGCGCGGCTGGTCGTCCACAAAACCGTCCTTGTAGGGGTCCTTGTAGCCCATGCCGTTCTCGGTGATGAAGATCTGCTTGTAGTTGGGGTAGCGCTGCTTAATGTAGACGAGCAGATCGAACAGGCCCTCGGGATAGATGATCCAGTCCCAGTCGGTGGTGGGGATACCAGGCTTGTTCACATGCTCGCCAATACCCTTAACGCGCCAGCGGCCGGTGCCCTTCTCGCCCGTACCGTTGTGGTGCAGGTCGTTCTCGCCATCGTAAGCCTTCAAGAAGCGGCACTGGTAGTTGTTAACGCCCAGGTAGTCGTTGTAGAGCGCGGCCTCGCGCATAATCTCGAGGTCCTCGTCCAGGATCTCGATGGTGCCGCCTGAGACGGCAGCCAGGCGGTTGGCGCACTCGAGGGTGTCGGGGGCATAGTCGCCGCGGAAGGTGGCGTCGAGCAGAAACTGGTTCTGCAGCACGTGCTCGTTGTTGGCGGCTTTGATGTCGGCGGGGTCGTTCTCGTTGAGCGGATACTTAAACTCCAGCGACTGAATGACGCCGATCTTGCCCTTAAAGCCGCCGTTGTGGAAGGCCAGCACGGCCTTGGCGTGGGCGAGCATCATGTTGTGCTCGCACTGGAAGGCCTCGGCCAGATGCGCCTTGACGCCACCGGGGAAGGTGCCCTCAATGTAGGTGTTGGAGGCGTCGGCCCAGATCTCGTTAAAGGTGAACCAGTAGGTTACCTGGTCGGCGTACTCCTTAAAGCAGAAGGTGGCAAAGTCCACAAAGGCGTCGATGGTCTCGCGGTTGAGGAAGTCGCCCTTCTCAAAGAGGGGAAGCGGCGTATCGAAGTGATGCAGCGTGACAAACGGCTCAACGTGGTGCTTGTGGCACTCGGCGAAGAGATCGTGATAGAACTGGACGCCCTCGGGGTTAATCTCACCGGTGCCGTTGGGAAAGATGCGGCTCCAGGCAATGGAGAGGCGAATGCCGTTGATGCCGAACTCCTCGCACAGCTCCAGATCGACGGGGTACTGGTTGTAGAAGTCCGAAGCGGGATCGGGGGAAAAGCGCCCCTGGGCCTCCAAGAAGTCATCCCAGGCGACTTTGCCCTTACCGTGGGTGCGGGTCTCGCCCTCTACCTGGTAAGCAGCAGTGGCGCCGCCAAAGACAAAGCCCTCGGGAAACTGCGCAGGCGGGTTGGTGACGCTAGCGGGGTTAACGGACATGATGATCCAATCGTCTAAATCGAAGGGCCAGCCGGCTGTGGATGGTCGGCTGGCCTTGGGCGTTACTTACTTCGAAAGTTGCTCGCTTACGAAGGCGAGAGACTTATCGCCGTTCTGGGAGAGCTCGATGTACTGCTTACCGCGACAGGCGACGCACTTGTTGCCCACGCGCTCGCAGTCCTTCTGCAGGTCGGCCAAGTAGCTGGCAGCCTGCGGGGCCAGGACGACCAGGTCAAAGTCGGGGAGCATGTCGACGTGGTTACCATATGCCTCGGCAGCGGTCTCAAGTTTGATGCCGCGCTCCTTGGCGGCCTTGGCCAGCGCGTTGGCGAGCAGGCCCGAGGTTCCGCCACCCTGGCAGAGCACGAGTACGCGCTTGCCGTTGAGGTCGCTGGCGGTCGTTGCCTCAGTGGCGACAGCGGCGGGAGCGGTGGGGGCGTCGGCCTTCACGGCCTCGGCAGCAGCGCCGGCGGCAACGCTCTTGGCGTCAGCCTTGCCCTGGAAGGCATCGTTGAGCTTGGCGGCCTTCTCGGCGTTCTTGGCGGCGAGCTCCTCCTGGGAAATCTCGGCCTCCTCGGCGCACTTCTGGGCGTCGTAGGCACGGAAGAACGGGTAGTACAGAACGAAGTCGACGACCAGGATAAGGGCGAGCATCACAAAGGCGAGCGGCTGGAAGCCCAGGCCCATGATGGTGCCGATGGGGCCGGGGACGGTCCAAGGCAGCGTGTACATAAAGCCGTTCATGCCCAAGAAATCGATAAAGATCTTGAGGATCCAGATGTTGGCGATCGGGGCAAAGACAAACGGGACAAAGAAGACGGGGTTGAGCACGATGGGCGCGGCGAACAGCAGCGGCTCGTTGACGGCAAAGCAGACGGGGACGATGGCGGCCTTACCGACGGCGCGCATCTCCTGGGACTTGGCTAGGAAGCAGAACATAAAGACCAGGACGAGTGTGGCACCGGTGCCGCCCATGCAGACGACGAAGTACTGGGCACCCTGGGTCAGGACAGCGGAAGCGTGCTGGCCAGCCTGGAACGCAGCTAGGTTGTCGGTCATGTTGGCAACGAGAGCGGCGGCGATGGCGGGCTCGACGATCGAGGGGCCGTGGACGCCGACGAACCAGAAGAGGCTCATGGCGCCGTAAATCACAGCGAGGCCGATATAGCCGTCGGCAGCGGTGAACAGGGGCTGGAACACCTGGATGACGCCCTGGGCAAAGCAGAAGCCAAAAGCAGCGCGGAAGACGATGTCAAAAACCCAAAAGACGGTGATGCAGACGGAGAAGGGGATGATGTCCTTGAAGGTCTGCGAGATGTTGGGCGGAACCTGCTCGGGCATCTTGACAGTGATGTTGCGCTTGATAAAGAACTTGTAGATGATGCCGGTTACAAACGCAGCGATGAAGGCGGTCAGCAGGCCCTTGGAACCAAGGTAGGTGGTGTTGAAGCCGCTGGCGGCGTCCGTGGCGATGGTGTCGCTCGAAAGGAGCAAGAAGCCGATGATGGCCGCGCACATGCACGAGATGAAGTTGATCTGGTTGTTCTTGGGCAGATCGCGGTTCTGGGCGTCGGCGAAGTGCTTGGCCGTGGTGGCGGCGCAGGCGATGGCCAGGATGCCCATGGAGTAGTTGTAGCACTTCCACAGGGCGTTGTTGATGTCATCGGGCCAGTAGAAACCCCAGATGTTGGGGACCGAGGCTACCAGGCAGAAGATGGACGAGAAGATGATGATGGGGATGACGGAGATAAAGCCGTCGCGGATCGCCTTGAGGTACTTGTTGCGGGCGATCGCGTTGAAAAAGGGCTGGCCCTTTTCGATGATGGCGATGAGTTGCTCCATGCAATGCTCCTAAGAGTCGGTGGGTTAGCAACGATGGTAGCTTTTGGCGTTCGGTTGCCAAAATGTTGACGTTGCCATTTTGCGACACAAAAAAGACGCGAACCGGTGGTTCCTGTGCCTGCGAACCGTCGATTCCTTATGCGTAAACGTTTGAGCCGCCCGGTGGCTCTGTGTTTGCGCAATGGCAACGTTAACATTTGGTCGACAAAAGTCGTTCGGGGAAGCAAAAATGTCGGTGAACGGTAGGTTTTGGGTGGTGAGCGTATGGTGGGGGAGGCGTTGGATATACTTGAAGACGTTTCATTTGGCTGCGCAAGGTGCCACCAATGGCATCGTTGACATAGAAAGATCGACCTATGGCCGCTGTTAAAAAATCGGTATCCGTCAAAGACGTGGCGCGCCTCGCGGGCGTCTCGGAGCAGACGGTCTCGCGCACCGTGCACGATTCGCCCAGCGTGCGCCCCGAGACCAAGGAGCGCGTGCGTGCCGCCATGCGCGAGCTGGGGTATCGTCCCAATTTTGCCGGTCGATCGTTGCGCCGTGGCAAGTTTAAGACCGTTGGCGTCGCCATGTTCAACATTACCGGTACCGGCAACCTCGACCGTATGGAGGGCTTTGCTGCCGCGGCCGACAAACATGGCTATGCCATCACCCTCACTAAAGTAGATGGACATCCCTATACCCTCGAGAGCGCATCGTCGCGTATGAGCGCGCTGCCGGTAGACGGCATGGTCGTGATCATGAATCGCATGCCGGCGGACTTTGGCACCTTCGAGCCGCTGCCCGGCATGCAGACGGTGCTCGTTACGATGCTGGAGCACCCGCTCTGTTCAACGGTCGATAACGACCAGTTCGATTGCTCGCGCCAGGTGGTCGAGTACTTGCTGGGGCGGGGGCACAAAACCGTGCACTTTATCTCGTGTCCCGAGCGCTCGCTTTCGGGCATGCGGCGCGAGGAGGGCTGGCGCGAGACATTGCGCGCGCATGGTATTGAACCGCCGCGACTCGTCCGTGGGGATTGGACGGCACAGAGCGGATATGCTGCCGGTCAGGCTCTGGTGGAAGATCCGACCTGTACGGCCATTTATGCTTCCAACGATGCCATGGCCTACGGCTGCATTCGCGGGCTCGAGTCGTGCGGAAGGCGTGTGCCCGAGGACGTGAGCGTGGTGGGTGTTGATGACAGCCTGGGCGATATCGTGCCCGACCGTCGCCTGACCACGGTGCGCTTTGACAACAAGCGCGTCGGCATGTGGGCGGTCGACAAGATTGCCGGCGCCGATGGGGGTGCGTCTGGCGTGGAGCACATGCTGATTCCCGGTGTGCTCGTAGAGGGCGATACGGTGCGCGATTTGCGTTAGGGTGCGGCCCTGTTTGGGTTGCCGCTAATTGTGTTCGATATTGTTCAGATTGGTTTAAAAACCGTTCACGGGCGAAAAGTGACCGTTCATAGCTCGAAATTACGTTTTGCGCTGTTCTTTTTTGTTTGAATGTTATTGTTTCTGCCATACAGAACGCAGCGCGTATGCCCGGACGCGATGCTCTCCATTGGTTCATATGTGAAAGGAACGCAATATGGCAACCAAAGAAGAAATCTCGATGGTTGGATTCGAGATCGTCGCATACGCAGGTGACGCCCAGACCGATCTGCTTGCAGCGCTCGATGCTGCTCGCGAGGGTGACTTTGAGAAGGCCGAGCAGCTGCACAAGGATGCCAGCGATGCGCTCATCGGTGCCCACGACACGCAGACCAAGCTGCTTTCGCAGGAGGCCGGCGGTGGCGAGATGGAGATGACCTTCATCATGGCTCACGCTCAGGACACTCTCATGACCACCATGATTCTGGAGAAGCAGACCCGCTTTACCATCGACGCCTACAAGCGCATCGCTGCGCTCGAGGCCAAGCTCGCCTAACGAGCCCGCACAACCAAGTCCCCTTCCAAAAGCTCTGCCGCAAACTCGCGACAGGGCTTTTTCTTTTTACCCGGCACTTGGGGACGTTCCTTATCTGCCGCAGTTAGGGACACTCCTGCCATGCATTTGATCCTTTGAGGATGGAAGAAAACGGGTCATTAGGTTTGCTGCGGTGCCGACTCGGCCTGTCGGTTACAAAACTATGCCGGTTTACTACGATGAATCGCATTCTTTCAACTATGGAAAGAACGGCGTTATCAAAGCCGCAGGTAGAAAGCTTGTCATTTTCTGCTAATAGCAAATGTGGTCGGTCCTATCGGTTTTATCGTAGTAAACCAGCATAGTTTTGAAATGGCACTATTCGACTAGCAGCGTTATGGAGCTTCTGCACGCCCTCCCGTTCGGTTTTTCGCTGGGTGGGTATACTTCCATCCGCAATACAGGCCGGAATAAGGAGGTATCCAAATGCCGGGCAACGGATTGATTCAAAAGGGAGACGCGCACGAGATGACTCATGGGCGTCCTGTCCAGATAACCGAGCACACGACGGTAACCGAGCTGCAGCCCAGCCTGTCCGATGTCGTGTGCGCAAACAAAAAACTGCAGATTGGCTTTATCGTTGCGCTCGTGGTACTGGCGCTGTTGTCGGGCTTTGTAGCTCGTCCGCATTTTGCCGATACCAAGACCTGGGACTCCACCATCGAGGTCATCGATCAAAAGAAGGGCAATGTTTTGGCGCTCACGACCTCGTGCGTCGCCCTATCTGCGGGTATCACTGCGCTGCCGGGCGATACGGGAACGCCAGTTGCCGAGCAGCTCGCGCAGCTTTCAGGCAACCTTGGTATCGTGCTTGCCGTGCTCTACCTAGAGAAATATTTGCTCACGATTTTGTGGTCGGTTGGCTTGGGCATCTTAATCCCGTTTGCGTTGGTACTCTTTGCGGTGTCGCTCGGCATTCACGGGCGCTGGAGTACGAGCACGGTCATTCGCCGCGTGGCAACGCGTGTGCTGGTGGTCGCCATAATTGGCATGGCGTTGGTGCCTGCAAGCGTATGGGTGTCGCAAAAGGTCGACGAAACGTATCGCGTTAGCATCGAGGCGGCCGAGCAAAAGGCGACCGACGCTGCGAGCGCGGCAGATAGCGATAGCTCCAAAGCAAGCAAGAAAAAGACCGAGTCCACAGAGTCCAAGAATGTGCTTGAGCAGCTTGCCGACGGTGCCTCGGGTCTCGTCACATCGGTGACCAGCGGTGCCAAGCAGATTACCGATGAAATTGTGCAGCAGGTGACCGATCTGATCGAAGGCGTCATCGTGATGATCGTGACCTCGTGCGTGATTCCATTGCTGGTGCTCGCGGCGTTTTTGTGGCTGGGGCACGTGCTACTGGGGATTGATATTTCCGGCCCGGCGAACTATCTGACGGGTCGCTTTCTGAGCGCTCCGTCCAAGCACGCCAAAAAGGGCGGGCAGTCCGAGTAGCTAAAACAGCTGTATATACTGGGGCATACCGCCGAAGGGCGGCCGAGACACGTTCTCGGCCGCCCTTTTGTTTGTTGAATGCGCGGTAAGCCGGGCCTTTTCTGAGTCCAAACGGTCAGCAACCATCCGCGAACGGTATTTGTTCAAAAAAGAACAAAGACAAACAAATTATTGTTGCAGTTAATGTTCGAATGTGTTCAAATAAACATGAACAGTGAAGAACCGCACATTCAGATGCCCGGACCTGATCGCGATTCAACACTTCCAAACAGAAACTACGCGCCAGCGTATCTCTCAAGGAGGATGTCATGAGGGTTGTAATCGCTTCCGATGCCGACGGTATGTCGATGAAGGAGTCCATCAAGGAGATGCTCATCGCCGACGGTCACGAGGTCGTCGACTATTCCGAGACCCCTGCTGCGGACTTTGTCGATTCCGCCACCGCCGTTGCCAAGGACCTGCTGGAGCACAAGGATTCCCAGGGCTTCGCATTCGATAAGTACGGCGTCGGCTCCTATATGGCCGCCGTCAAGATCAAGGGCATGGTCGTCGCCAACATTTCCGATGAGCGTTCCGCTTACATGACCCGCGAGCACAACGGCTCGCGCATGGTCACCATGGGCCCGGGCGTTGTGGGCACCGAGGTCGCCAAGAAGATCGCCCGCGAGTTCCTGCGCGCCCAGTACGCCGGCGGCCGTCACCAGATCCGTGTCGACATGCTCAATAAGATGGCCTAACGAGAGCCACCGAGAACTCGAACTTCTATCTCAACTTGTGAATTCAGACGAAAGGACGTTCTGATGAAGAAGACCATCGCAATCGGTTGCGACCATATCGTTACGGACGAGAAGATCTATCTGGCCGACCGCCTGGAGCAGGCTGGCTACAAGGTGCTTGACTGCGGCACCTACAGCCACACCCGTACGCACTATCCCATTTACGGTAAGGCCGTGGGCGAGGCTGTTGCCAGCGGCAAGGCCGACTTTGGCGTGGCCCTGTGCGGCACCGGCATCGGCATCACCAACGCCGTCAACAAGGTTCCCGGCGCCCGCTGCGCCCTGGTTCGCGACATGACCTCTGCCCTGTATGCCCGTCGCGAGCTCAACGCCAACATCGTGGGCTTTGGCGGCAAGATCACCGGCGAGTTCCTGATGGCCGATATCATGCTTGCCTTCCTGGAGGAGCCCTACGACAAGACTCCCGAGCACGATGCCCTGATTGCCAAGATTGATGCCTGCAACAAGGCCGACGCCGAGGCTCAGGCTGACCCGCACTTCTTTGACGAGTTCCTGGAGAAGTGGGACCGCGGCGAATACCACGACTAGTGGGGTTCCGGCGTTCTACCGAACGCCAGACCAGTCGACGCTGCGAAGCCATCTGGCGGGCGAGCTGCTCCGATAACACTTTTGCTTGCTGAGCTTGTGTGCTTCGTTTTGGCGGTACCGGGCATTCTGCAGCTTTTTAATTGACGGCTCGCGTTTCTGTGATGGGGCGCGGGCCGGTTTTCTAAACAGGAGTTCAATATGATTCTGACCGTTACCATGAACCCGTCGATTGATACGCGCTATCAGCTCGACAAGCTGGTCATCGACGATGTTAACCGTGTGACGCCCGAAAAGACCGCTGGCGGCAAGGGCCTCAACGTGAGCCGTGTGCTGCTGCAGTTGGGCGACGATGTGCTCGCGACCGGTCTGCTCGGCGGCCACATGGGTGCCTATATGGCCGAGCTTATGGATGCCGACGGCGTCAAGAACGACTTTGTGCCCATCGCCGGTGAGACGCGTATTTGCCTGAATATTCTGCACGAGGGTAATCAGACCGAGCTGCTGGAGAGCGGCCCGCAGATCGCCCCGGCCGAGCTCGAGGCCTTTACGGCCAAGTTCGCCGAGCTTGCAGCGAAGGCGGACGTCGTGACGCTTTCGGGCTCGCTGCCGCGTGGCGTCGATGCCGGCTACTATGCCGAGCTCGTCAAGATCGCCGAGGAGGCGGGCGCCAAGGTGCTGCTCGACACCTCGGGTGCATCGCTGGAGGCCGCGCTGGAGTCCGACGCTAAGCCCGAGCTCGTAAAGCCCAACCTGACCGAGATTAACGGCCTGCTGGGTACGTCCTTTACGACCGATGATGTGGATGCCCTGCGCGAGGCGCTTGCCTCCGATGGACGCTTTGCCGGTATTCCCTGGGTTGTCGTTTCGATGGGTGCTGCCGGTTCGGTGGGCTTCCATGAGGGTCGCGCGTTCCGCGCCAAGACGCCCGCGATTGCGGCTGTGAACGCGACGGGTTCCGGCGACTCGACCATCGCCGGCTTTGCGCATGCCATTGCTGCTGGTGCCGATGACGTCACGGTGCTCAAGACCGCCAATACCTGCGGCAAGCTCAACGCCATGGATCCCAAGACCGGCCACCTGGTCATGGACCGCTGGGACGAGATCTACAACAGCGTTGAGGTCGTAGAGTTGTAGCGGTTGCGACTCCCAATAGAATGAGCGTGGATAATCTCCCGCTTTTGGTGCCCATACGAGCTTAAAGTGGGAGATTTTCCACGCTCAAGCCATTAGTTGTTGGGGACGTTCTTGTTTGACTAGTCGTTTAAGAGCGTCCCCAATGACTACGCTCAAAAACGGCGCCCGTCGGCGATGTTGCCGGCGGGCGCCGTTGTCTTGAAGACGAAGTGATCCGTTTTCCTCCGTCCCCAAGGGATCATTACAGTGAGTCGATAAAGCGCTGCTGGGCGGCGCGTCCCGCCTCGTCCCACTTAAAGACGCCGGCGTTGTCGAGCACGTGGCCAAACACCACGCCGACCTCCTCGTGCAGGATATCGATGGCGTTGTCGGCCGTAAGCTCGTCGGCGCGGCGAGCAAAGACGTCCTCGGCCCACGCGGCATGGCTGCGACAAAGATCATCGACCTCGAGCGCACCGGCAAGATCGTAGCTGGCATCGACCTTGGCTGCCAGCAGATGCTCACGGACAGCGCCGAGCTCGGGAACCAAGCGTGGCGGCAAAATGGCCAGGCCCATGACCTCGATCAGGCCGATGTTCTCCTTTTTAATATGGTGATACTCGGCATGCGGGTGGAATACGCCCAGCGGATGCTCGTCAGTCGTGATGTTGCAGCGAAGCGCCAGGTAGGCCTCGTAGACTTCGCCGCCGGCATTGCCGCGCGAGTCGACGCGGCGGATGACGGGCGTCACGGTGTTGTGCGCCACGCCGTCGGCTGTGTGCGCGATGACGCCCACCGACTCATCGGTCCACTCGCGCCAGGCGAGGATAATCTTCTCGGCGGCGTCGAGCAGCTGGGCGCGGTCGTGCGAGCGCAGTCGCAGCACCGAAAGCGGCCACTGCAACACGGTGCCGCTGACTTGGTCAAAGCCGGGCACGCTAAACTGCGAGACCTCGGTGGCATGCATCATGGGGAACTCGTGCGCGCCACCCTGGAAGTGGTCATGCGACAGAATCGAGCCGCCCACGATGGGCAGGTCGGCGTTGGAGCCAATAAAGTAGTGCGGGAACAGGTCCACAAAATCGAGCAGGCAGGTCAGCCCCTTGCGGTCGACGTGCATCGGGCGATGCTCGGAGCTCATGGCAATGCAGTGCTCGTTAAAATACGCATACGGGCTGTACTGGAAGCCCCAGCGCTCGCCGTCGAGCTTAATTGGGATAACGCGCAGATTCTGGCGGGCGGGATGGGCGCCGCCGTCGGCTGCAGCGGAGCGTCCGGGATAGCCCTCGTTTTCGATGCAGAGCTGGCAGGCGGGATACTTCTCGCCCGTGTTTTTGGCGGCGCCGGCCGCGGCAATATCGCGCGGGTCCTTCTCAGGCTTGGACAGGTTGATGGTGATCTCAAGATCGCCCCAGTTGGTGGGGGTGCTCCATTTGATGTTGCGCGCGATGGCGGCACGGCGCACGTAGCCGGCGTCGCAGCACAGGCCGTAGAACCAGTCGGTCGCGGCGCGGGGCTCGTTGACGCCCATACGTCCGTTGAACTCCTCGTTTACAACCGAAGGCCTCGGCATCAGCACGCCCATGATGCGCATGGCGATGCGATCGCGGCCCGATGCCGTGTCCTCGGCGGCGCCGTTGGCAACGGCAGCCTCGGAAAGCGCGGCAAGCGTGCCTTCAAGGTCAAAGTTGGGGAGTGTATCGGGGTGCAAGAGCGAAATCTTCTCGGTCTTGAGCGCCCAGGCCATGTCGAGTGCGGGGCCCGTGGCGCCGATGCACTCCAGAATGGTGTTGTAGGCCCAGATGCGGTCGTCCTGTCCGATCATCGATCGGTGGATAGCGTATTCGATCAGGTTCTGCGCGGCCTCGCGCACGTCGGTCATTACAGCCATGCCGCGTAAGCCCCCTTGTCAGAAATTGCGTAGTGGCGGGCAGAGCCCTCGCCTAGCCAGCCGTTCATCTTGGTGATAAAGGTGTCGACCAGGTCGAGCGGCACGAAGGCCTGGATGGTGCCACCAAAGCCGCCACCGTGGATACGGACGGCGCCACGGCCGTCGAGCACGTGCTCGGCCAGTGCCAGGGCATACATCGAGGGCTGCTCGGAGCCCAGCTTGGCAACGACATTCTGTAGGTACATGGCAGAGCTGGCGCCGGACTCGCGCGTCAGGACCAGGAACTGGTCGATGTCGCCGGCGTTCAGGGCCGCCCAGCGCTTATCGACCAGGCCGTTCTCGTACCAGTAGTGAACGGCGCGCAGGCAGGCGCGGTCGCCCAGCTTGGCGCGCAGCTCGGGGAGCTTGGCGTCAAAGTCGGCAACATCGACCTCGCACAGGCGTTCCTTGCCAAACTCGGCGGCGACGTCCTGCATCTCGCGCGGAACGGCGGCGTAGTCGTCGGTGGCTGCCACGTGATCGGCACCGACCTTAACGAGCACGAGCGCGTAACCGTGATCCTCAAAGTTGAGCTCGAGCTTCTGGGTCTTGGGCTGGGCCTGATCCTCAAAGTCCATGTAGGCGAGGCCGCCCAAGCAAACGGCGGCCTGGTCCATCAGACCGCAGGGCTTGCCGTAATAGTTGTTCTCGGTGCGCTGGCTCATTTGGGCGAGCGCGACGGGCTCGATGGCGGGTGCGCCCCAGAGGGTTTCCATGGCACGACCGTATGCGGCCTCGACGGCGGCAGAGCTGGAAAGGCCGCCGCCCGAGGGGACGGAGCAGGTGAAGGCGAAGTCGAAGCCGTGGGGCTCAACGCCAAGAGCAGCGATTTCGTGGGCCATGCCGCGGACGAGGCTTGCGGACGTGCCCTTCTCGGACTCCTGAACATCCAGCGTGTCGAGCGTGATCTCAAACGTAGGATAGCCCTCGTCGGCGACGCGAACCTTGTTGGAGTCGGTTGCCACGGCGATGCCGTCGACAGCGACATCGAGCGAACCGGCGATAACGTGGCCACCCTCGTGGTCGGTGTGGTTGCCGCTGATCTCGGAACGGCCGGGCGCGTGCACATAGAGCACCTGGCGGTCGCCGATGGGGCCAAACTCCTCCTCAAACAGTTTGGTGAGCGTGGCGAATGTCTTTTCGTCGGGGGTGGTCATAGGAGTCCTTTCCTTGGTGCGCACGGGCGAGTTTTGCGTCGTTATGAGTACGTTAACAACTTGAAGCGGCGTGAACCAAGTGTTCACGATACCGCACGTTACGGGCTATGTTAACGTACTCATAACACAACTCTTGTCACTTTTTGAGAATCTGGTAATCGGTAGAAATTCAGCCGTGAACGGTATTGTCGTATGGACTTATAAAGCAGAAGAGATGCGGATTGAAAAAGTAGAGTACGTTAACATGCGTCCGACGATAGCGGGCCTCTGCGCGGGCTAAACTCCTGCCCGGGCCGGCATTCACGCTATTCAGATCTCGCAAGGGTGAAGGTGATCCTGTGGCAAGGCGCCCGTCCAACGATACCAGTTCGCGTCCGGTCTCCATGGCCGACGTCGCCCGCGCTGCCGGCGTTTCGCAGCAGACGGTTTCGCGTGTCGCCAACGGCTTGCCTAACGTTAACGAGCAGACGCGCCAGCGCGTACAGGCCGCTATGCAAAAGCTCGGCTTTCGTCCGAGTTATGCCGGTCGCTCGCTGCGTGACGGCCGTTACCATTCGGTCGGCCTGTGCGTCAACGATGTTACCAAGTTTGGCAACCTCTCAATGATCGATGGCATCGCCAGCGCTGCTCGCGAGCATAATTGCGCCATCACGCTGGTCGAGATGTCCAAGACCGAGGAGTTTTCGCTCGCCGAGGCCACGCGTCGTATGGCCGCGCTGCCTGTGGACGGCATCATTATCGGCATGAGTCGCATGGCGCCCGATTTTGAGACGTTTGATCCACTGCCGGGCATTGGCACGGTCATCGTTACCATGTACGCGCATCCGCGCGTGACCACGGTCGATTCCGACCATTACGGCTGCTCGCTATTGCTTATGGATCACCTGTTTGAGCTGGGGCACGAGCAAATTCGCTATATTGGCGGCCCGTCGTTCTCGGTCGACGAGCAATTTCGTCGCGCTGGCTGGCAGGATGCGCTCGAGCGTAAGCACATCGAGCCGGCTGAACCGCTCGAGGGCGACTGGTCTGCCAACAGCGGTTACGAAGCCGGCAGATATCTGGCTGAGCACGACCGCACCATGACGGCGATTTACGCGGCAAATGACCAGATGGCAAACGGTGCGATCGCTGCGTTGCGCGACAGCGGATTGCGTGTGCCCGAGGACGTGAGCGTGGTGGGCGTCGATGACTCGCTCGACGACTTTGTCGCGCATAACGAGCTCACGACCGTGCGATTCGATCTACATCAGCGCGGACGCGAGGTATTCGAGCACGCGGTTCCCAAGGCGGGGGCAACGGGCAAGACTGTTGCCATTCGTATTCCGGGCAAGCTCATCGTTCGGCACACCACGGCAGAGCCTCGCGTATAGTTTTTGCAGGTCAAAAGCGGTATATTCCGCATCAATAACAATCGGTAAGGATGCTGGCAGATAGCCGTAGCTACGAGGGCGAGTGCTATGATAGACGGGTTCTTTTGTCTATCTAGGAGGCTTTGCCTGATGGAGATCACCAAGGATATCCGCTACATTGGCGTCAACGATCACGACATTGACCTGTTCGAGGGCCAGTACGATGTGTCCGAGAATGGTATGGCATATAACAGCTACGTTATCTTGGGCGATAAAATCGCTGTCGCCGATTCGGTTGACGCTGGCTTTGTCGACGAGTGGCTCGGCAACCTCGAGGCCGTGCTCGATGGCCGTACGCCCGACTACCTGGTTGTCCATCACATGGAGCCCGATCACTCCGCCGGTATCGCCGCCTTTATGGAGCGCTATCCCCAGGCGCAGATTGTGGCCAGCGTGGGTGCTTTCCGCATGATGGTCAACTACTTTGGCACCGACTTCCCCGAGCGCAAGATGGTCGTCAAAGATGGCGACGTGCTCGACCTGGGCGGCCACAGCCTGACGTTTGTCGGCGCCCCCAACGTGCACTGGCCCGAGGTGCTCTTCTCCTACGAGTCCACCGACAAGGTGCTCTTTAGCGCCGACGGCTTTGGCAAGTTTGGCGCCAACGACATCGAGGATCCCGAGGGCTGGGCCTGCGAGGCTCGCCGCTACTACTTTGGCATCGTGGGAAAGTTCGGCAAGTTTGTGCAGGCCGTGCTCAAGAAGGCCGCCGATCTGGACATCCAGATCATTTGCCCGCTTCACGGTCCCGTGCTGACCGAGAACCTGGGCTATTACCTCGACACCTACAACACCTGGTCGAGCTATCAGCCCGAGGACGAGGGCATCACGATTGCCTATGCGAGTGTGTATGGGCATCTGAAGGCTGCCGTTGAAGAGCTCGCATCTGCGCTCGAGGCCCGCGGCCAGAAGGTTTCCGTCTTTGACCTGGCTCGCGATGATATGGCTGAGGCCGTTGAGGACGCGTTCCGCTACGACCGCCTGGTGCTCGCCTCCATCACCTATCAGGGCGAGATCTTCCCGTTCATGAGCACCTTTATCCATACGCTTGCCGAGCACGCCTATCAGAACCGTACGGTTGCGCTCGTCGAGGCCGGTTCCTGGGCGCCTGCCGCTGCCAAGGTTATGACCAAGGAGCTCGAGGGCATGAAGGACATCGCCCTGACGCAGAACAAAGTGACCGTCATGGGTTCGCTCAACGACGCATCGCGCGCCCAGATCGAGGCCCTCGCCGACGAGCTTTCCAAGTAGCGATATTTCGCTTTTAACGCTCAACCACCACAAAGGGGACAGGCACCTTTGTGGTGGTTTTTGTTTAAGCGCCAGCGATGAGGAGATTTGGGCGGGCGTCGCCGACGATCTCGGCGATTGAGGTGGCGACGGCATGATCGGGGTCACGGTCCATCACGATGGTGTCGACATCTGCCAGCTCGGCAAAGCGGTACATGCCGCGTTCGTTAACCTTGCTGGCGTCCATGAGGGCGACGCTTTGATGGGCTGCGGCGATCATAGCCGTTTTGGTCTCGGCCATCTGCGGAAAGTCGGTCGTAAAGCCGCAGCGGGGGACAAAAGCGCCGGGGCACATGACGGCAAGGTCGGCGTGGACCATTTGGAGCGCCTGCATGGTAAGTGGACCGTACAGATAGCGATGACCTTTGCGCAGTGCCCCACCCAGCATGACGACATCGACCGAGGGCATGCTCTCGTCGATGTAATCGGCGATGGTAATGTCGGCCGTGATGACGGTGATGCCGTCGCGCTGATCGAGGAGCCGGACGAACTCGAGCGCCGTGGTGCCCGAGTCGACAAGCAGCGTGTCGCCATTGCCGACGAGCTCGATGGCGCTTTGCGCGATGGCCTGCTTGGCGGCGACATTGACGTTGATGCGGCGATCCTGGGTGGATACGGTCAGTCGCTTCTGGAGAGACACGGCGCCACCATGCGTGCGGCGCAACTTGCCGGACTCGGCGAGCGCGTCCAGGTCGGCGCGGGCGGTAACGGAGGACACGCCAAAGGTCTGGGCGATTTCTGCCACTTGCACCGAGGCGTTATGCTCGAGCATCTCCATGATGGCGGAACGACGCTCATCGGCGAAAGCTCGGGTTGTTGCGTGGGCCATGTTTGCTCCATTCTCGGCTAAATTTGTAGGAATTGTGTTGAGTCTATTTTCGTTCATTTTCTTTTTGAGTAAGAAAACACCTTTCGATTACTTATCTTTTCTATAAAAGAAAGACGCTGAACGCCCAAAATTCAATATCGAATACGCCCACTCGGCTCCAATTCCTTCCGTTTACTTTTCAAAAACGACTGTATTGACCTGCATGGGCTCAATATCTCGCACATGCAAAGCCGCTGAATTTCATA
>CABSNK010000021.1 GCA_902479075.1 uncultured Collinsella sp. | reverse complement strand
ACCGAGCCGCCATTGGGAATGTAGAAGGGGGAGGCCTCGCGGCCTCCCCCTTTTTTTGCGCTTATAGGGCCATCACTCCACTGTCGCTGTGTTTTTGACCCTCGTTTGTTGCATCTTCTGCGAACGGGCTACAATGTCATAGTCTGTGCAGCATGGAGGTGATTATGGCCGAAGCCGGAATCGGCGTTGATATCGTCGAGATTTCCCGAATGAAATCAATCCTTGAGAATACGCCCGCGTTTGTTCGGCGCGTGTTTACCGATGAAGAGCGTTCGTATTGCGATGCCTCGTCTCGTCCTGCCGCGCATTATGCCAGTCGTTTTGCTTCTCGCGAGGCGGTGCTTAAGGCGCTTGGTACGGGTTTTAGCCAGGGCGTTGGCCGTAAAGACGTTTCCGTAACGCGCGATAAGCTCGGCAAGCCAAAAGCGCTGCTTTCGGGTCGTGCTCTCGAAATCGCCCGGGAATTGGGCGTTGTCGAGGTCGCTCTTTCTATTACTCTGACGGGTGACTTGGCTGTCGCTAATGCCATTGCGATCACCGAGGATGCTCGACCTAAACCCAAGGAAGAAAAGGTGAGCACGAAGGAGCGCGTTGCTCAGACATTTAAAGAGGCTCGTTCTGTCTTAGACGAGCTCGAACAGCTGCAACAATCTGCTTTGTCGGAACATCTGGATGATGATCCGCAAGATATGCTAGGAGCATAGATGAAACCGGTTTTGAGTACCGAGGAAGTCGTTCGCCTCGAAGATATTATCGAGCGTGAGGGTACCTCGAAGGCCGAACTCATCGAGTTGGCGGGCGAATTTGCTGCCAACGAGATTTTAAAGCTCAACCCCGATCGCGTTCTTGTATTGGTCGGTTTTGGCAACAATGGCGGAGATGGCTGGGTTGCCGCTGACATTCTGACGCATAAGGGCGTTGATGTAGATATCGTCTCTCCGGTTGAGCCGGATGAGATCCCTGCCGCTCTCGCTCGTCATGTCGCCCGTCGTACTGCTGGTCGCGACGTGCGTGTGTGTGTCGGCCCCTCTCGTGATGAGCTGGAGGTGCTGATTGATAAGGCTGATGTTGTAGTCGATGCCATTTTTGGTACCGGTTTTCATGGTGATCTTCGTGCGCCGTTTTCAATCTGGATCCCCACGGTCAATGAAAATGCCGATCGCGTTGTCTCCATCGATGTTCCCTCGGGCCTGAATGCCGAGACGGGTGTGGTGGATGACGACTGCATTCGTGCCGAGCGTACGGTGACGATGATTGCTCCCAAGATCGGCTTATACAGCGCTGACGGTCCCGAATATGCAGGCGATCTGGTCTGCGGCGGTCTGTATGACCGCCTTGATGAGGTTATTGACGATGTCGACCATGCTGCCGAGATCGTGGAACCCGGTGACCTTGTGGACTATTTTGCTCCGCTGCCTACGAATATCGATAAGTACTCGCGCGGCTCGGTGCTCATTGTTGCCGGATCGGCGCAGTATCCTGGTGCGGCCATTATGGCTGCCAAGTCCGCTGCCCGCGCAGGCGCCGGCTATGTGGCAGTCGCGACTCCGGATGCGTGTGCCAACCTTATCCGCATGGCGCTCCCCTCGATTCCGGTCTTTGCTATTCCATCTGATTCCCGCGGTTCTTTTGGTGCCGCTGCGCGCATGACGGTATGTGAGATTGCCAAGAAATATAGCTGCGTGCTGTGTGGTCCCGGCATGACGACATCTGCCGGTGCCATGCAGGTGGTTTCGGGTCTGCTTGAGCTCGACGTACCGCTTATCTTGGATGCCGATGCTCTCAACTGCCTTGCCAAGATTGCAATCGATGGCATCGACAGTAATCCCGAGATGTATCGTCGTGAGCAGCCGCTCGTTATGACGCCGCATTATCGTGAGCTTTCGCGTCTCGTCGCCGGTGATGAGGTCAATGACCTTGGAACCGCGATTGCCGCCGCGCAAAAGGTTGTCTGGGCCGCCGGTTCCGATAACCTCGTTGTTATCGCTAAGGGCCCGACGACGGCCATTTGCGGTGTTGAGCGCGTGCTGCTGCCGCTCTCTGGCCCGGCGTCGTTGGCGACCGCTGGCTCGGGTGACGTCCTTGCGGGTATTCTGGCCGGCACGCTAGCCACCATGCGCGATGAGATGGACCGCTGGGAGCTGCTGTACTCGTATGCCGTCGCGCTTCATAGCTATGCCGGTTTTGCCGCGGCGACGGAGTTTGGCGAGAAGAGCGTTATCGCGACCGATCTTATCGACTTGATCGGTCCCGCCATGGAGTTGGCGGCAAAGGATGCGCTCGATGATCTGGGAATCACGGACGAAGGGTCGGATGACTAATTATGAATAAAGCCGATTTGACGCGTTGGTCCTGGGTCGAGATCGACCGCGGGGCGCTTCGCCGCAACACGAGGGCCTATAAGAATTTGCTGAATCCGCGTCAGCGCCTGTGCTGCGTGGTTAAAGCCGACGCTTATGGTCATGGAGCTGTTGAGTGCGCCAAGATTATGTATTTGGCCGGCGCCGACATGTTTGCCGTGGCGACGGTTAACGAGGGCGTTGAGCTCCGACAGGGCGGGATTACGAAACCCGTCCTCATCCTAAGCGAGCCGCCTATCGAGGCCATTCCGACGTTGCTCGAGTTCGATATCATGCCCTCGGTCTATACGTCCGACTTTGCTCTTGCGTATGGCGAATGTGCCGTCGCGGCGGGCAAGGTGGGCAAGTATCATCTCGCCATCGAGACGGGCATGAACCGCATCGGCGTACATTACACGCAGGTGCTCGACTTTGTCCGCGGTATTGATTTCCATCGCGGTATTCAGTGCGACGGCGTATTTACGCACTTTGCCACGGCCGATGAACCTTCGGGCTGGGACTACAAGCTGCAGTGCCAGCGCTTTACCGAGGCCGTTCAGGCCATTAAGGATGCGGGTTTTGAGTGCGGTATCGTGCATTGCGCCAACACGCCGTCCTCGATGCTCGACCCCTCGATGCATTTTGATATGATTCGCGCCGGCGTTGGCTTGTATGGCATGCAGCCGTGCGAGTTGAGTAGCCGTGTGATGCAGCTCGATCCCGTTATGAGCGTTCATGCGCGCGTGACGCGCGTGGCGCACCCTGCGATGGGCGAGGGCGTGGGCTACGGTTTTACCTACCGCGTACCGCGTACGCGCGTTCAGATCTGCACGCTGCCGATCGGTTATGCCGACGGCCTATCGCGTACGCTTTCCAATCGTATGGATGTGCTGTATCGCGGCGAGCGCGTGCGTCAGGTTGGCAATATCTGCATGGATCAGTTTATGGTCGCCATTCAGTCCAACCCGGCACACGAGATTCCCGAGGCCGAGTATGGTGACGAGATGATTATTGTCGGCCGCGATGGCGATGCCGAGATCACTATGGACGAGATGGCCCGACTGCGCGGAACGATTAACTACGAGGTCGCCTGCGGCTTTGGCATGCGTCTCGACAAGGTCTACGTGTAGGAGCCGCTATGGGCGTCATGCACATCCCCGGCCATACCCATCAGGCGCCACGTGAGGTCGCACTCGAGGAGATTGAGGCTGTTTTAGGCGACTGCCATCTCTGCCAGCTCTATCAGTCGCGCCATAACATCGTGTTTGGCGTGGGAAACCCCCACGCTCGCGTCATGTTTATTGGTGAAGCACCGGGTCGCAACGAGGATTTGCAGGGCGAACCCTTTGTGGGGGCGGCGGGTGAAGACCTCAACGGCATTTTGTCCCTGGCAGGTCTTAAGCGCGAGGACGTCTATATCGCCAACGTGCTTAAGTGTCGCCCGCCGGGAAACCGCAATCCGCGTCCCGAGGAAGTGCTGGCTTGCTCACCGTTTTTGCGCGAGCAGATTCGAAGCATCTGGCCCGATATCATCGTGACGCTCGGTAACCCCGCAACGCACTTTGTGCTCAAGACCGAGATCGGCATTACCAAGCTGCGCGGCAGGTTCCATCAGATGGGCCACTTTGTGGTGATGCCGACGTTTCATCCTGCGGCGGCGCTGCGCAATCCGGCGTGGCAGGAGTTGCTGGAGGAAGACTTTAAGATGCTGGGCGACTATCTGGAGCGGCACCCCGCGCCGGAGACCGCCTCGGAATAATAAGGAGCGTATATGTCCCTGGAGCGCCTGGGGGTAGGTACCTATAGAACGGCCCGTACTGCCGATACGGAGCATTTTGGCGAGCTGGTCGCACCGTGTCTTGAAGATGGCGATGTGCTGATCTTGACCGGCGGCCTCGGGGTGGGCAAAACCCACTTTACCAAGGGCGTTTCGCGCGCTCTGGGCGATGAGCATATGGTCACAAGCCCTACGTTCGCACTCATGGCCGTTCATGACCAAGGGCGTATTCCGCTGTTCCATTTTGATCTGTACCGCCTGGAGCATGCCTACGAGCTTGAGGATACGGGCATTTTTGACGTGCTGGGCTATGAGGGTGTTTGCCTGCTGGAATGGGGCGAGCAGTTTCAGGATGAACTGACAGATGAGTATCTTTCGGTGACGCTTAAGCGCGATGAGGACGACAGCGACGTGCGAACGATAACGCTCGAGGCACACGGCGAGCGCGCGGATGAGCTTTCCCATTTGATAGATAAGGCTGTACAAGATGAGCTTGCATAACGACAACGCGCTGGTGGTGGCGCTCGACACATCGACCGACATGCTTGCCTGCGCGGCAAGCTGGATTGATGTGCAGACAGGCGAGGCAAAGCTGGTGAGTGGGGACCATCTGTGTCGCCGTCATGCCAACGTTGAGCTCGTGAATACTGTTGATGGCCTACTGAAGCAGACCGGTCTGGATCGCAGCGATGTCGGCTGTTATGTGGTCGGCCGCGGCCCGGGTTCGTTTACGGGCGTGCGTATCGGCATCTCCACCGCAAAGGGTCTGGCACGCGGTGCCAACGTGCCGTTGCTGGGCGTGTCGACACTTGACGCTTGCGCCTGGACGGCATGGAAGGCCGGCGTACGCGGCAAGATTGGTGTTCTTGCCGATGCCATGCGCGGCGAGGTGTACCCGGCGCTGTATGTGCTGGGGGATGAGGGCCCCGAGCGTCTGTTTGAGCGCGAGCGCGTGGTCAAGGCCGCCGTGGCGCTTGATGAGTGGCGCCAGACCGCGGACTGGGATCAGGTTCAGTTAACTGGTGACGGTCTCGTGCGTTATGGCAAACTGCTGGGCGAGGATGATACGGCGCGCTGCGTGGAGCGAGACCTGTGGTGGCCCTCGGGCGAGGGCCTGCTGATGGCGCACGCCGCAGGCGATGGCGATCCGGCTCGCGTCTTGCCGATCTATACGCGCCTTTCGGACGCCGAGGAAAACGAGCGCAAGCGTCTGGGCCTTGCCGAGAGCGCGCAGAGTGAGGTGACAGGTGTTGCCGACGAGCTTGCCGGACGTCATCTGCAATTCCGCCCCATGGGCGCGGCGGATGCCGAGGGCGCGAGCGCACTGGAGACCGCCTGCTTTGAAGGCGCCGGACACGAGGCGTGGACGCCGGGCATGTTCCTGTCCGAGCTGGGCGAGGACGTTGCCGCTCCGCGTAGCTGGTGGGTGGCGCACGACGACGGTCAGCTGCTGGGTCTTGCCGGCGGCATGGTCGTCGACGGGGACGTGCAGATTATGGACGTTGCCGTCGATCCGACTCATCGCCGTGAGGGTATCGCCCGCAAGCTTCTGTCGCACGTGAGCTATGACGCGCAGATGCTCGGCTGCACCACGGCTTCGCTTGAGGTCGAGGACGGCAACGAGGGCGCAATTGCACTCTATGCCGCCCTGGGCTTTACCGAGGCGGGTCGTCGCCGTGGCTACTACGGTGCCGGTAAGGATGCCATCGTCATGACGGCACCGCTGCCCCTGGTGCTTCCTCTCGACAATGCCTCGCCCGAGCCAACTGCTGCCGAACAGCGCGCATGGCCGCTGCCCGCGCCCGAGCGCACCGCTGAGGAGCGTGCCGAAATCGAGCGCCGTCGCCTAGTTCTTGCCATTGAGAGCTCCTGCGACGAGACGGCTGTGGCGATTATCGATGCGGACGGCAAGATGCTGGCCAACCAGGTGTCGACGCAGATTGATTTTCATGCTCGCTTTGGCGGCGTGGTGCCCGAGATTGCCTCGCGCAAGCACGTCGAGGTGATTGTGAGCGTCGTAGATGCGGCGCTTGAAGATGCCGCGGCATCGCTTGGCCTTGAGGGTGGGGCGATTGCGCCAAGTGAGCTTGCCGCCGTGGGCGTGACGCAAGGTCCGGGCCTGGTGGGTGCCCTGGTGGTGGGTGTCGCCTTTGCCAAGGGCTTTGCGTATGCTGCCGGCAAGCCGCTCGTGTGCGTCAATCATCTGGAGGGTCACCTGTTTGCCAACCTGTTGGCGCAGCCCGACCTTAAGCCCCCGTTTATCTTTACGCTTGTCTCGGGCGGGCACACCATGCTCGTGCACGTAAAGGCATGGGGCGACTACGAGGTGCTTGGCGAGACACTCGACGACGCCGTGGGCGAGGCCTTCGACAAGGTTGCCAAGGCGCTGGGCCTGGGCTACCCCGGTGGCCCCATCATCTCCAAGCTTGCCGAGACGGGTAATCCCAAGGCAATCGATTTTCCCCGCGCGCTTAACAGCAGGGGGGACTACCGCTTCTCGCTTTCGGGCCTCAAGACGGCAGTGACGCTCTACATCGAGCAGGAGACCAAGGCCGGGCGCACGATTCATCTGCCCGATCTGGCGGCCTCGTTTGAGGCGGCGGTCTTTGACGTGCAGTACAAGAAGGCCAAAAACGCCCTGCATGCCACCGGGTGCAAGGAGTATTGCATCGGCGGTGGCGTTTCGGCCAATCCGCATCTGCGCGAAATGATGATCAAGAAGCTCGGGCGTCAGGGGATCCGCGTGACGGTGCCGCCCTTGTCTGCCTGCACCGATAACGCCGCCATGATCGCGGAGGTCGCCCGCCGTAAATTCGACCGAGGTGAAATCTCGCCGTTCGACGTCGACGCCGATCCAAACATGACGCTGTAGTCGTATGGGTGCGGTCCCCGACCGGAGGGGCCGGATATAAGGTTTCCTGCTCTACAGTCCTGCGCAAGACGAAGGCCACATTAAGTGGCCTTCTTTGCGTGCGGAACTCGCGATAAACCTTATATCCGGCCCCTCCGGTCGGGGACCTTTCTGTATCGATATAGCTTCTGAGCTGGTTTGGCGTCGACAGCGTCCAGCAAGGTTAACAAGTCAGCGTCGAATTTCCGACGTTCTTTAGCTGAAAGAAAAAGTTGGCGTGCGGAGCTTTGCTCCGCACATTTGGGATGGGAGTCCCTGCGCGCCGCGGGAACCGTGCTGCCTATATGAACTTTATCGCGAGTTCCGCACGCAAAGGAAAGCACTTAATGTGCTTTCCGTCTTGCGCAGGACTGTAGAGCAGGAAAGTTCATATAGGCAGCCCGGTTCCCGCGGCGCGCAGGGACGTCTCTCAAGCAAAAACTGTCGCAGGATAAAGTCCGAGGTCAGTAGCGTTTTATACCGAGAAATTCAAAAAAAGTTGAAAATTCATTACATATTTGCGTTGACTTTAGGTAACTAAAGTTTCATACTCCTTTTCAACCACTGGGGGATGTGAACACGCACGGATCGTTCACATCATGATCGAAGAGGATTTCTTAGACATGTTCACGCATCAGCTAAACATTATCAGCGTAGTAATTATCTGATGCGGGTTAGCACATACAGCTAGCCCGTACGATAACGGGCGGCTGATGAAGATGAGGGCCGTCGAGCGCAACCGACGGCCCTCATTTTTTATGTCTGGGAAGTTCTTTTTAGAGGAGGAAATGTAATGAACGGAGTTTTGCTCATGGTTGTGGCCGCGGCGGTGCTCGCTTGCGGCTATCTGGGCTATGGCCGATGGCTGGCCAACAAGTGGGGCGTTGACAAAGAGGCCCTCACGCCGGCCAAGCGCATGAAGGACGGCAACAGCTTCTCGCCCGTCTCCGCCTTTACCGCGTTCTCGCACCAGTTCAGCTCGATCTGCGGTGCCGGCCCTGTCACGGGTACGATCGTCGCCATGGCCTTCGGCTGGCTTCCCGTCGTGCTCTGGGTCCTCGTCGGCGGCATCTTCTTTGGCGCCGTCCACGACTTTGGCGCCCTGTACGCCTCGATGAAGAACAACGGCAAGTCCCTGGCCCAGCTCATCGAGAAGTACATCGGCAAGACCGGCCGTCGCCTGTTCCTGCTGTTCTGCTGGCTGTTCTGCATCATCGTCATCGCCGCTTTCACCGACATGGTCTGCAAGACGTTCATGTTCACCCCGGCCGTTGACGCTTCTGGTGCTGCTGCCGGTGCCATCGACTTCACCAAGTCCTATGCCGCCGGCTGCGCTGGTACCATCTCCATCCTGTTCACCTTCGTCGCTATCGCCTTTGGTTGGGCCCAGAAGAAGTTCAACCTCACCGGCGCTGCCGAGTTCGTCACCGGCGTGGTCCTCATGGTTCTCATGTTCGCCGTCGGTATGCAGTTCCCGGTCTACCTGGACAAGTTCCAGTGGTTCGCCGTCGTCATGGTCTACCTGGTCTTTGCCGGTGCCATGCCCATCCAGATGCTCAAGACCCCGCGTGACTACCTCACTTCCATCATGATGATCGTCATGATCGTCTGCGCTGTCCTCGGCATCGTCGTCCTGGGCGTCAACGGTCAGGCCACTATCACCGCTCCGGTCTTCACCGGCTTTAGCAATGCCTCGGGCATGATGTTCCCGGTCCTGTTTGTCTCCGTTGCCTGCGGTGCTCTCTCCGGTTTCCATAGTCTCGTTTCATCTGGTACCTCCTCCAAGCAGGTCGAGAAGGAGCAGGACGCCGTCAAGGTCGGTTATGGCGCCATGATCGTCGAGTCCTTCGTCGGCATCCTTGCCATCATCGTCGCCGGCATCATGTTCTCCGACATGAACACCGCCGGTACTGGCGCCCTCAACGCCGGCGTCGCTTCCACCCCGTTCCAGATCTTCGCCGCCGGCATCTCCCGCGGTATGCAGGCCTTCGGCGTTGACGGCACGCTCGCTACCGTCTTCATGACCATGAACGTTTCCGCTCTGGCCCTGACCTCGCTCGACGCCGTCGCCCGCATCGCCCGCACCTCGTTCTCCGAGTTCTTTGCCCAGACCAACGACGCCCTGGCCATCGAGTCCAAGGCCGGCTACATGAAAGTCCTCGGCAACCCCTGGTTTGCCACGGTCGTTACCCTGCTTCCTGGCCTCGCCCTCGCCTTTGGCGGCTATGCCAACATCTGGCCGCTCTTCGGTGCTTCTAACCAGCTGCTCGGCGGTATGACCATGATCACCCTCGCCGTGTTCTGCAAGTGCACCGGCCGCAAGGGTTGGATGCTCTACGTGCCCGTCGCCTTCCTGCTCTGCTGCACCTTCACTTCGCTGGTCCAGAGCGCCATGGGCTGCATGACCGCCGTCCAGGCCTACGGTTTCTTCGGCACCATCCCGGCTACCGCCACCACGGCTGCCGTTTCCGTCGCCGCTACCAAGGGCCTGCAGCTCGTCTTCGCCGTCCTGCTGATGGTCCTGGGCCTCATCGTTGCCGTCAACTGCCTCAAGGAGTTCTTCGGCAAGGAGGCCGGTTCCATGCCCGACGAGGAGCCCGAGTGGTCCGAGATGGGCAAAGTCGAGTATGGCCGCGCCGCTGCCGCCGAGGCTCCCGCCGACGCCGAGGCTGCCAAGGCGTAATCGACCTGACGAGTTGAACGTCACATCTATACAACTCGATAAGACCGGGTCCGCGGCTGCGCGGGCTCGGTCTTTTTTCATGCAAAAGCGGGCGATGCCCGAGTGTTCTAGCAGATGTTTTGCGTGGATAAGGGCGCGCGTTGTACCATATAGACGTATATGTGTACATATGAAAGGGGCCCCGTGGCCAAGACGGTATATTCCGATAACCAAAATAATGTCGATGCCCTGGCTGAGCGTCTGAGCAGCCAGACGTCGCTTTCTGCCGAGCGCGCCAAGCTAGTTGCCTACGACCTGCTCTGCCGCAAGGCACTCAAGATCAAGTCGAGCGCGCTGGCGCAGATTTTCCGCTCCGTCGATAAGGAATGCGACACCAAGGCGATGCGCGACGAACTCATCGCGGCAAAGATCGTTACCAAGATCGAGGGCAGCGGCATTAACGGACGTCCGGCGTTCTATACCATTCATGCCGAGATAAGTGATGCCCAGGAGCAGCTTGCCGAGGTTGCCGAAGAGGCCGTCGAGGACGTTGTCGAGGTGCCCGCTTCGGTGGAAACGGCCCCGCGCGAGCATATCGATACCGACGAGCTGCTCGATGAGAGCGTCGTTCGCGCCTTTACGGCTAAGGCCGGTCGCGGCGGTTTTGGCGGGGGCGGCAAGCGCGATGCTCAGCGCCGTGCCCAGCAGGAGCGCTTCCGTCGCGCCGTTGCTCAAAGGGATGAGCTCGATACCGAGGCTGTCGAGACCAAGGTTGCTGCCGAGTCGCAGAAGCCCGCGCAGGAGCAAAAGCCCGTGGAGGCCCAAGAGCCCAAGCGTCGTCGCGGTGCTCACTTTAAGGCTGCGCAGCAGGATGTCGCGCATGAGGTTGAAGAGCCTCCCGAGGTTGCAGACGATGTTGAGGAGTCTGCCAAGAGGGCTCCGGGTTCGTGTCGTCCCGGCCGCGGTTTTGCGGGACGCGCGTATCCCGTAAAGCGTCAGGAGAAGGGCGAGCCGGCTTCGACCGCTCAGGCCGATAAGGCCGAACAAACCGAGAAAACCGTTGAGCCGGTGGCTTGCGAGCAGCAACCTTCCGAGTCGCAGCCTGCGGCCGACGCCGAGGTCAAAGCTCAGCAGTCCGCTGATAAGCAGGCAGGGGAGAGCGCTTCGAGCAAGCCTCGCCGTCGTCGTCACCGTGGCGGTCGTGGCTCGAATGCCGAGGCCGCGGCCGAGAAGGCGGCGACGCAAAGCAAGGATGCGAAGGTTGAGGCCCCGGTGGAGCAACCCAAGCGCCAGCCGGCGAAGGGGGACAAGCCCGAACGTTCGCAAAAGGGTCCGTCCGCGCCAAAGCAAGAGCGCAAAGCTCAGGCAGATTCCAAGCGCAAATCCCAGGCGCAGCCCAAACCGACTGCAAACGATGCGGCCGCCCAGCAGCCTGAGCCGCCCGCTCATGGCGAGGTTTCGGCGTTTGCTCTGGCCCGTGTCCTGGGCAGGCAGCTGCTCAAGGTCGTTCCCACGCCTACGGCGCTCTCCAAGATTAAGGAGCAGCAGACTCAAATCGTTAAGGTCGAGGGCAAGGACGGCAATAAGGCTCCGCAGCGCACTCAGCACAACGAGATGTCCAACCGCAAGATTGCCGAGGAGATTGCGATCATCCAGGCTTGGATAGAGCAGAATCGCGGCGCCGACACGCCGGTCGCTTCGCGTCGCCAGCGCGCCTACCAGATTTTTAACGATGAGAAGGCCTTTGACGGCAAGCATGGCGAGCGCCTGATTCGGCGTATGACCGAAAAGGGCATCAGCATGCAGGCAATCAAGGTTGCTCCCAACCGTCCTGTGCACTTTACGGGCTTCTTTACGCTGGGCGCCGACAAGCCGTTCATTATGGTCGAGAACCTGGACACCTATGACGAGATCGTCAAGCTCCTGCGCGGCCGCAAGCACGCCAAGCTTTTTGGCACCAAGGTGGGTGGCGTGATCTTTGGCGGCGGCTGCAAGGCGAGCGTTTCACACGCACTGGATGATTATCTGGCCGAGATCGGCTATCGCTTTAACTATGTCTACTACGTGGGCGACATCGACCGAGAGGGTGCGCGCATTGTCGAGCAGACCCGTAACGCCAATGTGGTTGAGATTCGCCTGCATGCCGGTATGTATCGCGCCATGCTCGCCGAGCACAAGCGCCGCGTGAAGGCCGGCGGTGAGTGCGAGCCCGCGGCTGCCAACCAGGGTGTACCGCAGAACCTGGCGGCGACGATCAAGGATCTGCCCATGGTCACGCGCGTACAGTTCCGCAATGTGCTGCGCGAGGGCGGACGCATTCCGCAGGAGATTCTGATGACCGCCGACTATCGGGATGGCGACTCGGGAAGCTTCGACCGCATGCTGAACAACTAGATTCCGCCGGCCCCGGGAGAGCGGGGACACCGGCTTAGGTTTCCTGCTCTACAGTCCTGCTCACGACGGAGGCCACATTAAGTGGCCTCCTGTTCGTGCGGAACTCGCGATAAACCTAAGCCGGTGTCCCCGCTCTCCCGGGGCCTGTGGTTACTTGGTTGTTGCATGCGGCTCGCTTTTCGGAACAGGGCTGATAATTCTAGATGCAAGGCGCTCTTGGTCGTTATGGGCCTGGGGCGTCTGTCTTATATAGGTAGATTCCTTGCGGGTTCGAATCCCTCCGCTTGGCGGCGTTGGCTCGATTTTCTTAACGCGAGGAGCTCTCGGTCGATGTGGGACGGAGGGATTCCGCGTCCGCCTGCCGGCGGCCGCGCCCCGCTGCGTCGCTTCGCTCCTTGCGTGCTGCGCTGGAAAACGCTTCGCGTTTCCTCAGCTCCGCACCCTGGCGGGTTCGAATCCCTCCGCATGCCCACGAAAAAGCGCTCCAGGTTCATAAGAGCCTGGAGCGCTATGTTCTTTGGGGCTGGGACGGAGGGATTCGAACCCCCAACAGCCGGCACCAAAAACCGGAGTTCTACCGTTGAACTACGTCCCAATGTGTGGTGTTGCCCAAAAGCAACCCGTTTAGTTTACCTAATCTGCGAGGGCATCGCAAACGCCATCGAGCAGGCGTACGGCGAGTGTCTGCGCATCACTTGCGGTGAAGGTTCCGTTGTAGCGCGTCATGCCCGTGAGCTCAATGCGGATGCGCGCGGGCTTTTGCTGCGCGGCGACATTGGCGGTGCGGATGCGCTGTGCAAGGTTGTGACACTCGGCAAGGGCGATCGTGGCGCGCGGCGCAGCATCTGCGGGCAGCTCATCGCTTGCAATCTCGAGCACCAGATCCACGTCGGTCGGAACCTCGGAATCGCAAAGCATCATGCCGCTGCTGTCGGTCGTCGCCGTGGCGATGTTCCACATGCGCGATGCAACGCTGCGTGCGATGGGGTCCTCACCGATGACGGCAATCTGGAAGCGCTCGAGCACGTTGGCGGCGCGGGCAAAACCGATGCGCGACTCGGCCTCGGTAACCGAGGGCTTGCCCTCCCACACGTGATGCAGGCGGTTGATATAGGCGTAGGTATCCTGGAACGCCATGCCATCGGCAAACAGGCCAACATTTTCCTGGAACTGCTGCAGAGCGGCCTCGGTGTGCGGGCCAAAATAGCCGTCGTCCTCACCGCAGGCAAAACCCAAAACGTTGAGCGCGCGCTGCAGGGCCTGAACGTCGGCGCCATGGAAATTGGGCATGCGCAGATAGAGCGTGCGGTCGCCCAGTTTATACGAGGCGTCTACCAGGGCGCTCCAACAGGGGATATCGACGGCGCAGCCAGCGGGAAGGCCACTGTCGAGCCTAAAGGTGCCAACAGCCTGCTCGGTGGTGGTGCCAAAGCGCTTGTCGGAGACCTCGGTGTCATCGATTGTATAGCCGAGCTGCAGAAGGCGGGACTGGACGTCCTCGACGGCTGCTCCCTGCATGCCCGTTGTAATAGGTTCCATGAACGAACCCCTTTCGGCGTACCATTCGTACTATTTGAGCGTGTGTCGGATAGACAACGCAAAGGGATGCATAAACATGCACTCAACAGTGTAGCAAGTTGTACCCAAATACGCTGCTGACAGGTTTTATTACCCCCGCTAGTTAAGGCGCTCCACAAAGAAATCTGCCATGGAGAGGAACAGCTCGCGTGCGTGCGGATCAAGCTCAACGTTCTCGATGGCCGCTTTCGCCTTGGCGGTCAGGTCGAGCGCGTAAGTGTGGGCGTAATCGATGGAGCCGGTCTCCTGGAAGATCTCCACGGCGCGTGCAAGTTGCGCGGGGTCCTCGGTGCCCGAGGAAAGGATTGCCTCGACCTCGTCGTGATAACGCTCGTCTGACAGGGCGTGCACGGCGACGAGGGTGCGCTTGCCCTCGGTGATATCGGTGCGGAAGTCCTTGTTGGCGGCCTCTTTGGTGCCGATCAAGTTGAGCAGATCGTCCTGAATCTGAAAGGCAAGGCCCGTGTGTAGACCAAAGGCGCGCAGCGCTTCGATTTGCCCATCGCTGCCGCCGCCGATAATGGCTCCGGCGGCAAGTGGCGTGGCTCCGCTGTAGTACGCCGTCTTGTGTGTTGCCATGTCCAGATAATCGTCGACCGAGATGTCAAAGCGTCCATCGCGGACCCAGCCCAAGTCGAGCGCCTGGCCCTCGATGGTGCGAACGATCATCTCGGTGAGCTCGTGGAGTACACGGAGTTTCACGTCTGCCTCGAGTGTGGGGTCGTCGAGAACCGTCTTGGTGACCATGGTGAGCGCCAGATCGCCGCAGTTGATGGCAAGGCCCGTGCCCTCGGTAAGGTGCATGCAAGGCTTGCCGCGACGCAGCTGGCCGTTGTCGGCTATGTCGTCATGGATAAGCGCTCCCGACTGAAAGTGCTCGATAGCTGCCGCCGCGCTGCGGGCGCTCTCAAAGCTGCCACCTACCGCGGTGGCGGCGAGCATGCAGATGAGCGGGCGGTGGCGCTTGCCGGCATTGGCCGTAAATGTCGAGAGCGGGGTATACAGGTAGCGCTCGATATCGGCAGAGGTCGCCTGTCCGTCAAAGAACGTGGCCAGATAGTCGTTGATCTGGCCAAAGTGCTGGGCTAAAAAGCTGGTAAACGGACTGGACACGGGTTCTCGCATTCTTTCTTAGGTTGCATCGTTGCGGTGTGCAGATACCATATTGCCACATTGGAGTTGCCGGCGCGTCTGTTTTGGCGATTTGGGGAAACGGGACGCGTACGCGTGCCGGCTGCTTATATAAGCCTAAAGTGCTCGAGCGCCTTGACGACGCCATCTTTGTCGACCGAGTCGGTGATGTAGTCGGCGCGCTTTTTAAGATAGTCCGGCGCATTGCCCATGGCGATACCGACATCGACGGCGTTCATCAGCGAGACGTCATTGCTGGCGTCGCCGATGCCGTATACGGTTCCGTGGTGGGGATCGAGGGCGTCGAGTACAGACTGGATGCCCCCGCGCTTCGTGCATTCGCGGGGCGAGATTTCGGTTACCTCGAGTTCGAGCTCGTTAAAGCACAGCAGCGGCTCAAGTGCCTTATCTTGAGCGATGTGGTTGGCGAGCGATGTAGACATCAAGATCTTGTAGGCACTGTAATGTTGCAGCTGCGTGACTGCGTCGCCCAGGGTGCGCGCGTATCCGGGGGCATCGGGGGCATCGGCACTCATGCGCACGACGCCGTTGAGGCCCTCAAAGCGGATGACCTCGCCCGACTGCTCAAGATAGGGGGCAAGGCGCTGCAGCATGCCGGGCGTCATCGACAGATCGCGAATTGCGTGTCCGTTGATCTCGGCGTAACCGCCCGCAAGACAGACGATGCCGGTCCAGGGCAGCTCAAGAAGTTTGGGGTGGATGCAGCTGAAGGTGCGCCCTGTGCAGATAAACGCCATATTGCCCTTGGCAACAAAATCACGGATGGCTTGCGAGACCGCTTCATTGGGATAGGGGGAGAGGTCTCGCTCGCTCTCGGGAAGCTCTTGTGCCGCTCGAGGGTCTTGCCAGGCGAGCGTTCCGTCGATATCGAAGAAGCAGATATCGCCGCGCTTATGGGCTGCGCTGGCGGCAGGGGAGGCCGAGGTGGTGGGCACAAATCCCGGCTCGAGGCCCATGATCTGGTCAAAATGCTCTTTAACGCGGGGAACGGAGATGCCGATGATCACCTGGGCGGTCTTGTCCGTAATGATGAGGCCCTTGGCGCCCACCGCGACAAACGACGCGTTATCTGCAACGATGGAAGGGTCTGCGACCTCGACGCGCAGGCGCGTGGCACAGTTGGTTGCGCCCACAATATTGCCAACGCCACCTAAAAGCTGAATTACCCGCTCAGCGAGGACGTGATCTTGATCGGATCGACTATTGACCTCGTCATTGGGAGATTGCTCTTTGGCAAAGCCGCTTTCCGTTAAACGATCGATTGCCGCGCGATTGGCAACATGATCCTCGCGGCCCGGCGTCTTAAGGTCATAGACCAAGATGAGTGCTCGAAAACTAACAAAAAAGATGAGGCTAAAGGCAAGGCCGATACCGAGCGCCAAAAGATAGGCACCGGCATGCGTGCGCATGAGCGGAATAAAGTTGAAGGCTGCCATCTCCATCAGGCCGCCCGAGAAGATGCCGACGATGCCAAAGAGATTCATGGTTGTGGCAAGGCAAGACGATAAGACGGCGTAGAGCAAAAAGAGCCCGGGGTGGGTGAACATAAAGAGAAACTCGAGTGGCTCGGTAACGCCGCAAACCACCGAGGCGACGATGGCGGGCAAAAGGATGACCTTAAGGCCGGCGCGGCGCTCTGGTTTTGCGGTGGAGTAGAACGCGGCTGCGATGGCGGGAAGGCCAAAGAGCTTGACCCAGCCGGTGGCGGTAAAACCGGCCCACGGCGCAAGTTCATTAAGGGGGCGCGTGCTATGGGAGAGGATGGGGAGCAAGCTGCTCCACGTGGCGTAGATGCCGTCGTTAATGACCAGGTTGTCGTAGTAGATCGGCATGTAGAGCAGGTGGTGCAGCCCCATGGGCTCGAGCGCTCGCTCCAAAAGCACAAAGATGCCCACGCCAAAGGGGCCGACGCTCGTAAGTGCATGGCGCAGCGTTTCGGTCATTGCATATACGGAGGGCACGATGGCGGCCGAGATAGCGGCAAGGGCAAACACGGCAAAAAAGCTGATGAGGTAGACCAGCGAGGAGCCCGAGAAGGTGCCGAGCCAATCGGGAACCTTGGCATCGTAGAAGCGGTCATGGATGGCGACGACGGTTGCCGATACCGCCAGCGGGCCGATAATGCCGGTGTCGAGCGTCTTGATGCCGTCGATGATGGTGATGCCGCTAGCGGAGGTCAAAGACGACGGGTACTTAAGTCCAAGATTGTCTCCGCTCAGCTTAATGATCTCGCTCAAAAAGAAGCAGTAGGCAAAATAGGCGACGAGAGCCTCGAGGCAGCAACGAGCCGGTTGTTTTTGGGCAAGACCGATGGGCAGCGCTACGGCAAAAAGGAGCGGGAGGCGTTTAAAGACCGTCCACGAGCCGCGCTGGATGATGGTCCAAAAAGCGTACCAAGGGGTTCCGTATACGGCGAGATCGCCGACGATGTCCGCAGTCGTTGCGAGAGCGGAGACGCCGACCATGAGGCCTGATATAGAAAACAGCATGGCGGGCGCAAACATTGCCCCGCCAAAGCGTTGGATTTTTTGCAGCATGTTCTGCCTTCCGAATATCGAGGCGCGTTGCGCGTGGGGAAACGTTTAAACAATGGATTCATTGTAGAGGACCAGACGATTGTCGTACCGGCAGTTTTGAGCGAAACCGATTTGGGCATGACAGAAACCGTCAACGGTTAAATCCTGTCGCTTTACCGATATCCGGTTTAAACAACTTTAAGAAATGCTATCGTGCCTAGCCGGAAATGAACAATGTAGAGGTGAAACAATGCCAAAAGCGATATACGAAGGAATCTACCGAGAAATACGTTCGCGCATCATTAATGGGACCTATGCGTTTCAGGAGATGCTGCCGACCGAAGCCGAGCTGACCGCGGAGTTTGGCTGCACGCGCAATACCGTTCGACGCGCCTTGAGCATGCTGGCCGATCAGATGTTTGTGCAGCCTATACACGGCAAGGGCGTGCGCGTTATTTGGCTCAAGGGCGAAACCGACATGCTGGGCGCACTCGAGGAAGTCGAGTCGTTTGGCGAATTTGCAAAGCGCAACAATGCCGTTGCATCGACGGACGTTAAGTCTTTTGAACATTTGATTTGCACTGAGCAACTTTCTCGTCGCCTGGGCTTTAAGGTGGGCGAGGAGCTGATTCGTGTAGTGCGTGTCCGAAGCCTCAACGGCAATGCTCGCCAGGTGGACCACGGCTACTTTTTGGAGTCGATCGCCAAGGGTCTGACGCCCGAGATCGCCGCAAAGTCAATTTACGACTATCTGGAGCACAAACGCGGCGTCAAGGTGATGGCGAGTCGCCGTACGGTGAGCGTCGAGCTTGCCAACGATGAGGACTGCAGCTATCTTGACCTCGGCAAATACAACTGCGTTGCCGTCATGGAGAGTCAGTCGTACACCTCGGACGGCATCTTGTTCGAGGTCACGCATGCCCGCACGCATCCCGAGATCTTCCACTACCGCGTCAACTCCAAGCGATAGCCGGCTAGCTCGCAGCCTGACGAGACTCATGCCCTCAAAGCGAAAACGCCCGGTCAAACCGACGATGCATCGGCTTGACCGGGCGTTTTCTCTGCATTCGATAACAAATAATTGTTTATACAAAACTTGTCAAGTATCAAGTTGAAATTACCGTTCACCGAAGTTTTTCTACCGCTCTAGTAATACTTGTTCAAACAACTAGCCAAATAGCGTATTGTACAAATCAGCAAAAGGGGCAAAGTCCCCGAGCCAATCTCCGAAGGCGGCGGCAAAGGGTGCCGCCACGGTGTGAAAGGGTGGATTGTAATGAAGAACGAAATGAGCAGAAGGCAGTTCCTGGGCTTTGCTGGTTCCGCGGCTGCGGTTCTTGGTCTGGGTCTCGTGGGCTGCGGTGGTTCTGCCGGCTCCGGCTCCTCTGCTTCTGGTGACGCTGCCGAGGTCTACTTCCTCCAATTCAAGCCCGAGGTCGACAAGGAGTGGAAGGAGATCGCCAAGGCGTACAAGGAGGAGAAGGGCGTCGAGGTCAAGATCGTGACCGCCGCCTCCAACACCTACGAGGAGAAGCTCAAGTCCGAGATGTCCAAGAGCTCCGCTCCGACCCTGTTCCAGGTCAACGGCCCCACCGGTCTTAAGAACTGGAAGGATTACTGCGCCGACCTGTCCGATACCAAGCTCCGCGGTGAGCTCATTGACGACTCCCTGGCTCTGCAATCCGACGGCAAGGATGTGTGCATCGACTGGGTTCAGGAGAGCTTCGGCATTATTTACAACAAGCAGCTGCTCGAGAAGGCTGGCTACAAGGCCGAGGACATCAACTCCTTCGACAAGCTGAAGGCTTGTGCCGACGACATCCAGGCCCGCAAGGACGAGCTTGGTGTCGAGGGTGCCTTCACTTCCGCCGGCATGGACGACTCCTCCAGCTGGCGCTACACCACCCACCTTGCCAACATGCCGCTCTACTACGAGTTTGAGAAGGAGCACAACCAGGAGGACGACGAGATCAAGGGTGAGTTCCTCGACAACTACAAGCAGATCTTCGACCTGTACATCACCGACTCCACCTGCGATCCTTCGCAGCTTGCTTCCAAGACCGGCGACGACGCCACCAACGAGTTCGCAACCGGCAAGGCCGTCTTCTACCAGAACGGCTCTTGGGCCTACTCTGACCTCGTCAAGGCCGGCATGACCGACGATCAGATTGGCATGATGCCCATCTACATCGGTGTTGACGGCGAGGAGAACCAGGGCCTGTGCTCCGGCGGCGAGAACTACTGGTGCGTCAGTTCCCAGGCTTCCGAGGATGCCCAGAAGGCCACCGAGGACTTCATGTATTGGTGCGTCACCGCTGACACCCCGACCAGCATCATCGCCGACAAGATGGGTCTGACCGCTCCGTTCAAGAGCGCCAAGGAGACCACCAACGTCTTCTCGCAGCAGGCCGTTGCCATGGCCAAGGACGGCAAGAAGACCGTCGCTTGGGACTTCGTCTACATTCCCTCCGAGGAGTGGAAGAAGAACCTCAAGCAGGCTCTGATTGCCTACGCTGCCGATAACAGCAAGTGGGACGGCGTCAAGAACGCCTTCGTCGATGGCTGGAAGACCGAGAAGGCCGCTTCCGAGTAAGCAGTTGCTGCCCAAGCTATCTGATTAGCGACAGGGGGCGGGCAGACGTTGGTTTGCCCGCCCCCTGCATATTGAAAGGACCCTTTTATGGGCAAAGCACTCAAGCGCTGGTGGCCGCTCTTTATGCTGCCCACGTGTCTGGCGTTTATGATCGGGTTCGTGATCCCTTTTATCCAGGGCTTCTATCTCTCGTTCTGCCAGTTTATTATCATTAGTAACGCGCACTTTGTCGGTATCGAGAACTACGTGCGCGCGCTGTCCGATCCGCAGTTCTCCACGTCGTTCTTCTTTACCGTGGCGTTTGCCTTCCTGTCGACGGTGCTCATCAACGTGATCGCCCTGGCCATTGCGCAGGCGCTCACCCGCAAGGCGCTCAAAGGCACCAACATCTTCCGTACGATCTTCTTTATGCCTAACCTGATCGGCGGCATCGTGCTGGGCTACATTTGGCAGATTCTGATCAACTGCCTGCTCTCCAACGTGGGCGCCCAGCTCATCGCCCTTAACTCTGCTGCTGGCTTCTGGGGCCTTATCATCCTGACCCTGTGGCAGCAGGTCGGCTACATGATGATTATCTACATCGCTGGTCTGCAGTCCATTCCGTCCGACTACATCGAGGCCGCCAAGGTCGACGGTGCCACGGCATGGCAGACCTTTTGGAAGGTTAAGATCCCTAACCTGATGCCGACCATCACCATCTGCCTGTTCCTGTCCATCACCAACGGCTTTAAGCTGTTCGACCAGAACCTCGCCCTTACCGGCGGCGCCCCCGCGCACTCCACCGAGATGCTCGCCCTGAACATCTACAACACGTTCTATTCGCGTGCCGGTATCGCATGGCAGGGTATCGGTCAGGCCAAGGCGGTTATCTTCTGCATCCTGGTCGTAGCCATCTCCATGATTCAGCTTAAGGCCACGAGGTCCAAGGAGGTGCAGCAGTAATGAAACGCGATAAGGTTATCAATCGCGCGCTCTCGATTTTCTTTACGATTCTGTCGCTCGCGTGGATCTACCCCGTGTTCATGATTGCGCTCAATTCCTTTAAAAAGGCAACTGCAATCAGCACCACCACGGCATTCGATCTGCTCACGCCCGAGACGTTCAACGGCCTCGCAAACTACATGCACGCCCTTAACGAGCAGGGCTTTGCCTCGGCATTTATGTACTCGCTCATCATCACGGTCACGTCGGTCGTTCTGATCTTGGTGTGCTGCTCCATGTGCGCTTGGTACGTAGTGCGCGTCAACAGCAAGATCTCGAACTTCTTCTATTACCTGTTCGTGTTCTCGATGGTCGTACCGTTCCAGATGCTCATGTTCACGCTGTCCAATTTGGCGGACCGCATCGGCTTCAACACGCCGTTCAACATCTGCTTTATCTACCTTGGCTTTGGCGCGGGCCTGGCGGTCTTTATGTTCGCCGGCTTTGTAAAGAACATCCCGCTCGAGATCGAAGAGGCGGCCATGATCGACGGCTGCAACCCGGTCCAGGTGTTCTTTAAGATCGTCCTCCCCATCATGAAGCCCACCTATCTTTCGGTCGGCATCCTCGAGACCATGTGGGTCTGGAACGACTATCTGCTGCCCTACCTTACGCTCGACTCCACCAAGTACAAGACCATTCCTATCTTGATTCAGTACTTCCGCGGCGGCTACGGCCACGTCGAGCTCGGCCCCATGATGGCCTGCATCATGATGGTCGTTGTCCCCATCGTCATCATGTACATCCTCTGCCAGAAGTACATCATCGACGGTGTGGTGGCAGGTGCCGTCAAGGGCTGATGCCGTAACTGTTTTGCAAGTTTTAGCGGCGCCCCTCAGCGCGGCGCCGCATATCGAAAGGTAGAGACATGGCCGAGATCGTTCTCAAACATGTTCAGAAGGTGTATCCCAACAACGAGTCCAAAAAGAGGGGCTTCTTTGGCAAAAAGAAGAAGACCGAGGAGAAGAAGCACAACCTCAAGGTTACCGAGGACGGCGTGCTCGCTGTAGAGGACTTTAACCTCACCGTCCACGACCAGGAGTTCGTCGTCCTCGTTGGCCCGTCTGGCTGCGGTAAGTCCACGACGATGCGCATGGTTGCTGGCCTGGAGGACATCACCTCGGGTGACGTGTTCATCGACGGCAAGCGCGTCAACGACGTCGCTCCCAAGGACCGCGACATCGCCATGGTGTTCCAGAGCTACGCTCTGTACCCCAACATGACGGTGTACGAGAACATGGCGTTTACGCTTGAGCTCAAGAAGGTCCCCAAGGACGAGATCGACTGTAAGGTTCGCTCCGCTGCCGAGATCTTGGGTATCACCGAGTACCTCGACCGTAAGCCCAAGGCGCTTTCGGGCGGCCAGCGCCAGCGTGTCGCTATCGGCCGCGCCATCGTGCGTGATCCTAAGGTCTTCCTGATGGACGAGCCGCTGTCCAACCTGGACGCCAAGCTGCGTAACCAGATGCGTGCCGAGCTCATCAAGCTGCGCCACGAGATCAAGGGCACGTTCATCTACGTCACCCACGACCAGACCGAGGCCATGACCCTCGGCGATCGCATTGTGGTCATGAAGGACGGCGTCGTCCAGCAGATCGCCACCCCGCAGGAGGTCTTCAACCATCCCGCGAACATCTTCGTTGCCGGCTTTATCGGCGTGCCGCAGATGAACTTCTTCGATGCCCAGCTGGCGCGCTCGGGCAACGGCTTCACCGTCAAGACCGAGGATATGAACGTGGCGCTCGCCCCCGAGACCTGCTCTCAGCTTGCTCTCAACTGGGACGGCGGCGACGTGAAGGAGATTACGGCCGGCGTGCGCCCCGAGCAGATTCTGCTTGCCGACAAGGGCGAGGAGGGTGCGCTCCAGGGTACCGTCGAGGTGACCGAGCTCATGGGTTCGACCGAGCATGTCCACGTGACCGCTCCCGATGGCCAGTTCGTCCTGATCATTCCCGTTGTCGACCTTGAGGCCAAGGGTGCGCTCAAGGCGGGCGACTCCATCTGGTTCAAGTTCGAGAAGAACGCGACCCATCTCTTCGATAAGGTGTCTGGCAAGAACCTTATCTAGGCCCGGTGCATCCAGGCCCTCCCTTTGGGCGACTGCGGTATTGCCATCCTTTTGCCGCGGTCACATATAAGACTCCCCTCCCGTCCACTGGGCGAGAGGGGAGCCTTTCTTTGTGTTGGGGCCGTTCATCTGCCAGTTGGTCTTGATCTGTAACAGGAGGAGGGCCAAATTGGGTCTAGATGTTACAGATTGAGACAGCATCGAGCTGCCTATCCTTTCATCTCGATCTGTAACACGGGAGGCTGATTTCGGCAGCTACCTGTTACAGAACGAGATTGTATTAGCCGGCTTATCCTTTTGTCTCGATCTGTAACAGTAAGGGCGGATTTCAGACGTTAGATGTTACAGATTGAGATAAACCCTAGGGAAAGGACCGGTTTGTCTTGATCTGTAACAGGTGGGGCCGTTTTGGCCGAGTAGGTGTTACAGATTGAGACGATTTTGTCGAGGCAGGCCACGGGCAACACGCGGGCACAAAAGGCGGAGCCGTGTTGCCGCGACTCCGCCTTCAAGAGGATGGGTAAAGGAAACGAAATTAGCTCAGGTGCCAGATCTCGTCGTTGTACTGGGAGATCGTGCGGTCGGACGAGAAGGTGCCGGCGTTGGCGATGTTGATCAGCGCCTTGCGCATCCAAGCGTCCTGGTCCTCGTAGTCGGCCAGCACGCGCTCCTTGGTCTGGATGTACTCCTCAATGTCGAGCAGAGCCATAAACCAGTCCTTGCCTATGATGTCGTCGTGCAGACGCTGCAGGCGCTCCACGTTGCCGGTCGCCATAAAGGCGGGGTTGGTGATGAAGTCCACCAGCAGTTTAATGCCGGGCTTGCGGTAGAGTGCACCGGCGTTGTAGGTGCCGTCGGCGTAGAGTTGTTCGACCTGCTTGGACGAGGCACCAAAGGTGTAGATGTTCTCGTCGCCGACAAGCTCGGCAATCTCCACGTTGGCACCGTCGAGCGTGCACAGGGTCAAAGCGCCGTTGAGCATGAACTTCATGTTGGAGGTGCCGCTCGCCTCCTTGGAGGCCAGGCTGATCTGCTCGGAGATGTCGGCGGCGGGGATCACGCGCTCGGCAGCAGTGACGTTGTAGTTCTCGATCATGACAACCTGCAGGTAGGGGGCCACATCGGGATCGTTTGCGATCCACTGGGAAAGCGTCAGGATCAAATGGATGATGTCCTGTGCGATGGTGTAGGCAGGTGCCGCCTTGCCGCCAAAGATGATGGTGACGGGGTGCTTAGGTCTGTTACCGTTCTTGATGTCGAGGTACTTCCAGATGATGTAGAGCGCGAGCATCTGCTGGCGCTTGTACTCGTGGATACGCTTGACCTGAACATCGATGATGGCGTTGGAGGGAATGGTCACACCCTGCTCGAGCGCCATAAACTGGCGCATGATGGCCTTGGCTTCGGTCTTGGTGGCAGCCAGGCGCTCAAGAACATCCTTGTCGTCAACGAACTCGGCAAGCTTGCTCAGGTCGCCGGTGCTGCGCCAATCGGTGCCGATTACATCGTCGAGCAGGCTGGCGAGCGCGGGGTTGGCGCCGTGGATCCAACGGCGGAAGGTGATGCCGTTGGTCTTGTTGGAGAACTTCTCGGGATAGATCTCGTAGAACGGGTGAAGCTCGGTGTCCTCCAGAATCTTGGTGTGGAGCGCGGCGACGCCGTTGATGGAGAAGCCAAAGTGGATGTCCATGTGAGCCATGTGGACGGTGTCGTGCTCGTCGATGATGGCGACGCGCGGATCATCGTGCTCGGCCTTGGCAACCTCGTCGAGCTTGACGATGATGTCGGCGATGGCGGGCGAGACCTTCTGCAGGCTGGCGAGCGGCCACTTCTCGAGTGCCTCGGCAAGGATCGTATGGTTGGTGTAGGCGACCATGGAGCGCACGATGGTAACGGCCTCGTCAAACTCGATGTCGTGCTCGGTGGTGAGCAGGCGGATGAGCTCGGGAATGACCATGGTGGGGTGCGTGTCGTTGATCTGGACCACGGCGTAGTCGGCCAGATCGTGCAGGTTGCTGCCGCGCTCGACGGCCTCGTCGATCAGGAGTTGGGCGGCGTTGCTCACCATGAAGTACTCCTGGTAGATACGAAGCAGGCGGCCCTGCTCGTCGGAATCATCCGGATAGAGGAACAAGGTGAGGTTCTTGGCGATCTTCGTCTTATCGAAGTCGATGGAGCTGCCGGGGACCAGGCCGTCGTCGACACTTGCCAGGTCAAACAGACGCAGGCGGTTCTTGGTGGGCTGGCCGTAACCGGGCACATCGATGTTGACGAGCTTGGAGGTGACGGCAAAATCGCCAAACTCGACGGTGTAGGAGCGGTCGTCATCGATCAGGATGTCCTGCTCGCCAAGCCACTCGTCGGGGACGGCCTTTTGCTGGTTGTCGGAAAAGCGCTGACGGAACAGGCCGTAATGGTAATTGAGGCCCACACCGTCACCGGTAAGGCCCAGCGTGGCAATGGAATCCAGGAAGCACGCGGCCAGGCGACCCAGGCCGCCGTTGCCCAGCGACGGTTCGACCTCAAATTCCTCAATCTTGTTGAGGTCGTGGCCGGCAGCGGTGAGCTGGTCTTTGACCTCGGCATAGATGCCAAGGTCGATCATGTTGTTGATCAGCAGTTTGCCAATCAAAAACTCAGCAGAGATGTAATAGAGCTTTTTCTTGCCATTGTTGAGCGGGCAGGCGGCGGAGCGCTCCTGTACGAGCTTGACCAGCAGTTTGTAAATGCGGCGGTCATCGAGTTGCTCGAGCGAAGTTCCAAAGGACTGCTCGGCAAGATCCGCAAGATCGATACGGGGCATGTTTCCTCCTGTGGTGAGTTGACGACATGTCAGAAATTCAAAAGAAGCCCGCGCGAGGGGATTGGGGTGGCCTCGCGCGGGAAAAGCGGTCGCGTCCGCACGGTGGGGTGGGGTCGGGCGCGGTAGCTCCTATTGAGGAAGCTCGATTTCGGCTTCCGACGGGATGCGGAAGTAGGTCTCGGTCCAGTCGGTGAGTTTGTGCTCGAGCTCGCGGGTGATGGCGCCGTCGAGCATGCGCCAGGTCCAGTTGCCGCCCAGCGTGGCAGGGGTGTTGATGCGCGCCTCGTTGCCCAAGTTGAGCAGGTCCTGCATGGTGTAGATGCACGTGTCGCTCACGCTGGCGGCGATGGTGCGATTGAGTGCATCTGCCATGGGTTCGCCGGCCTGCTGATGGGTGTACAGGGCTGCCTGCTCGCGCTGACGCGGGGTGGCCGTTCCCTCAAACCAACCGCGCGCCGTTTCGTTGTCGTGGGTGCCCACATAGGCGACGGTGTTGGCGATGTAGTTATGCGGCAGGTAGTACGAGTTGGTGCCCTCAAAGGCAAACTGCAGGATCTTCATGCCGGGGAAGCCCGAGTTGTCGCGCATGTCGATGACGCCGGGGGTGAGGAAGCCCAGGTCCTCGGCGATAATGGGCAGCGTGCCGAGCTTTTCCTCGAGTGTCTTGAAGAACTTGAGGCCGGGACCCTGCGTCCACGAACCGTAGGACGAATCGGGCGAGGAGAACGGCACCTCCCAATAGGCTTCGAAGCCGCGGAAGTGATCCAGGCGGATGACGTCGTACATGTCGAGTGCGGCGCGAATGCGGCCCTCCCACCAGGAGAAGCCGTCGGACTCCATGGCGTCCCAGTCGTAGATGGGGTTGCCCCAGTACTGGCCGGTGGCCGAGAACTGGTCGGGCGGCGTGCCGGCGACGCTCACGGGATTGCCGACGGCGTCGATCTTAAAGAGCTCAGGTGTCGCCCACATCTCGACGGAGTCACGCGAGACATAGATGGGCAAATCTCCGATGATGAGAATGTCGCGCTCGTTGGCATAGGCCTTGAGGCGGCTCCACTGGCGATCGAAGAAGTACTGCGTCATCTGGTGGTAGAGCATGCGCTCGGGATGGGCGGCGCAGATCTTGCTGGATGCCTCGCCGCGGCGGCGGAGCTCCTCGGGCCACTCCCAGAAGGCCTTGAGCCCGCACTCCTCTTTGACGGTCATGAACTCGCAGTAGGGGATGAGCCAGCCCTCGTTGGCTTGGATAAAGTCATCAAAATCGGCCGGCTTGTCGGCAGCAAAGCGCTCAGCGGCTCGGTCGAGAATCTGACGGCGGCCGCCAAAGATAGCACCGTAGTCGACATTGCTGGGATCGAAGCCCAGGTACACGCCGTCGATATCGTGCTGCTCCAGATAGCCGGCCTCGATAAGCTCGGCAAAGTCGATAAAGTTGGGGTTGCCTGCGCGGGCCGAGAACGACTGATAGGGCGAATCGCCATAGCTCGTCGTCGTAAGGGGCAGAATCTGCCAGTAATGTTGTTTGCACGAGACGAGAAAATCGACGAAGTCGTAGGCATTCCAGCCAAAGCCGCCGATTCCGTATGGTCCGGGCAGAGATGAGACGGGCATGAGGACGCCGCTTGCACGCTCCATGAATGCGCTCACCAACCTTCTTGTTGTGGGGTCGGCCTGCCGATGGGTGTGCAGTCCGCCTCCGATGTTCTGATTCGATACGCTTATTGTAAAACATGTTGTTTAAACATGTACAGGCAAGATTTAAAAGTTGGCCCATTTTCGGTAAATGGTTGCGCGCCATGAAAAAAGCCCCGGTCTCACATTGAACTGCCTCCCATTTCTTGGATACGAGAAATGGGAGGCCCTTTTATGGCTGGAAACGCTTTGTACGACGTCGGTCTGAGACTGCGCGCGGCCGAGCTGTACGACATGGGGCGAGGCCGCGCATCGATTGCGGCTCTGCTCGGGATACCAGAGGAAACCGTGAGAAAATGGCTAGACATCTACAGATCAGCAGGCATCGAGGTTCTAGCTATGATGGGAAAGAAGCACGCCGCCTGCTCGTTTGAGACGAAGCTGGCCGCCGTCAGGGCGGTCGTTGACGAGGGCATGACGAAGCCCGAGGCCATGGCGAAGTTCGGGATAGCCTCGCCGAGCTCTCTCAAGAAATGGCTGAAGGCATACAGGGAGGAAGGTCCGGAGGCGCTCAGGCCGAAGCCCAAGGGGAGGCCGAAAGGCTCCGGCTCCCCGGCCAAGGAGATGACGCGCGAGCAGGAGCTCGAGCGGAGGGTCCGGAAGCTCGAGGCCGAGAACGCCTACTTAAAAAATCGATAGCCCTGAAGGCAGAGAAGCGCTCCCGAACCGAGAGAAAGCGGTTGTCGTGAGCGGGCTTTCAGGGCAGTACCCACTCGTTGACTTGCTGGAATGCGCCGGCTTGGCGAGGTCGAGCTACTATTACGCGCTTTCGCACCCCAAGGCGCCCACCAGGCCCGAGCTCTGGGAGGCCGCCGCCGAGATATTCTCGCGCACCGCCAACGGGTGCGGCCACAGGCAGATCGCCATGTGCCTGCGAGCCGAGCAAGGCGTGCGCATAGCCGACAAGACGGCGCTCAAGATGATGCACGAGATGGGTATCAGCTGCGGGATCCGCCGCGAGACCGATTACCACAGGTACAACTCCTACAGGGGCAAGGTCGGCAAAACCTTCGAAAGCGTCATCGGCAGGGACTTCGAAGCCGACGGGCCCTGGCAGAAGATGGGCACCGACGTCACCGAGTTCAAGCAGCCCTGGGGCAAGGCCTACTTCGCGCCGATCTACGACTTCGGCAGCAAGGAGATCGTCGCTTGGTCCACGTCGCTGCACCCCGACATGGCCCAGCAGCATGAGCTGCTCGACGAGTTCATATCCAGGAGGCCCGAGGGTGCCAGCCCGATACTGCACTCCGATATGGGCTGGCAATACCAGCAGGCCGGGTGGTGCAGCAGGCTGGAGAAGGCCGGCGTGGTGCAGAGCATGTCCCGGAAGGGCAACTGCATCGACAACGGGGCGACCGAGCAGGTGCTCGGCCACATGAAGGACGAGCTCTTCAGGGGGAGGGAATGGCTCTGCTTCGAAGACTTCAAGAGAGACCTCGACGAATACGTCGTCCACTGGAACACGAGAAGGAGGCAGGTTAAACTAAAGGGACTGACCCCGGAGGAGTTCCGGAATCAGTCCCTATGTGCGGCGTAGGCCGCTAATTAGCCCGTCCAAGAATTGGGATGCAGTTCACATCGTGAGACCGGGGCAAGAACGCTATGTAGGTTTTTTCTACTCGGCGTCGGCGAAGCCGTTGGGGTTGTGGCTCTGCCAATTCCAGCTGTCGCGGCACATGTCCGCGATATCGTACTGGGCCTTCCAGCCCATCATGCGCTCGGCCTTGGAGGCATCGCACCAGTTGGCGGCGATATCGCCGGCACGGCGCTCGCGAATCACGTAGGGCAGCTCCTTGCCGCACGCCTTGGAGAAGGCAGCGACGACCTCGAGTACCGAGGTGCCGGTGCCGGTGCCCAGGTTAAAGATCTCGACGCCGGTCTTGCCGTTCATCCAGTTAAGGGCGGCAACGTGACCAGATGCCAGGTCGCACACGTGGATGTAGTCGCGAACACCGGTGCCGTCGGGGGTGGGGTAGTCGTTGCCAAAGACCTGAACGGCCTCGAGCTTACCGACGGCGACCTGGGCGACATAAGGCACCAGGTTGTTGGGGATACCCTTGGGATCCTCGCCGATCAGGCCCGACGGATGGGCGCCGATGGGATTGAAGTAACGGAGCAACACGACGTCCCACTCGGGGTCGGCGGTGTGGACGTCCATGAGGATCTGCTCAATCATCCACTTGGTCCAACCATAGGGGTTGGTCGCGGGCTTCTTGGGGTCCTCTTCGGTGACGGGCGGATTGTCCGGATCGCCGTAGACGGTCGAAGAACTCGAGAAGATGATGGACTTGCAACCGTGGTTGCGCATGACATCGATGAGCACCAGGGTGTTCTCGATATTGTTGTGATAGTACTCGACGGGCTTGCTCACCGACTCGCCAACGGCCTTAAAGCCGGCGAAGTGGATGACGCGGTCGATCTGGTGGGTATCGAAGATCTTGTTCATCGCATCGCGGTCGAGCACGTTGGCCTCGTAGAAGGTGAGGCTCTTGGCGGCCTCGTCGCCCACGATGGTCTTGACGCGGTCGATGGCAACGGCGCTGGAGTTGGAGAGGTCATCGACGACGACAACCTGGTAGCCACCCTCGAGCAGCTGAACGACGGTGTGCGAGCCGATAAAGCCGGCGCCGCCGGTAACGAGGACGCAGGTGTCTTTGGGGTCGAGTGCTTTGGACATGTAGTCTCCTATCGAATCAGGAACACTTCTTGAGGGGAGTATAGCGCAGCTGGGCGCGCCCAAAACACGCGGGTCAGGAAAACCAGAGGAATGATGTTAACGTACTCATAGGGTGTTATTTGCATAATTCTTACCTTTGGTGTGGGACGTATTTGCGAGCCGCTGACCATGCTTTTCCAGCCGTTCGTGGAAATAGTTGGGACAAGCGCGATGTGCGTTAATATGTTTGAGTTGAGCGACATATAAATAAGCATGTAACGGAGTACATATGTCACCAAACAACGATTCCATTTTTACGCAGGAGCTTTCGCGCCGCACTGCCCTCAAGGCTCTTTTCGGCGCTGCTTCCGCGGCTGTTCTTTTTGGCCTGCCCACCCGCGCCCATGCGGCTGAGGCCAGCCAAGAAACCACCGACAAACTGAATGCCGCCCAGGCCCAGCTCGACGAGGTCCAGGCTCAGCTCGACAGCATTGCCAATGAGTACGCGGCGCTCGCCAACAAGAATGCCCAGACCCTCAGCGATATCGAAGGTGTGCAGGGTCAGATCGACGACACCCAGGAGCAGATCGACACCAAGAAGTCGGAGCTCAAGAAGAAGCGTAACGACCTTTCCGATCGCGTTGCCGCCAGCTACAAGTCGGGCGGTACCAATATTCTGTCGTTGCTGCTCGCCTCTGGCTCGTTTGAGGAGCTCGTCGCCAACGCGCATTACGTCGAGAAGATCAACAAGAGCGACTGCGACGCCATCGAGGACATCCAGACCATCCAGAAAGAGCTCGATACACAGAAGTCCGAGCTCGAGTCGCAAAAAGCCGACTTGGAGAAGCTCAAGGACCAGCAGACGGCTCAGATGCAGGACATGCAGGCCAAGCAGCAGGAGGTCCAGACGGTTCTGAACGGCCTCTCCGACGATGTCAAGGAGCTCATGGCCCAGCGCGATTCCGAGATTCTTGCTGCCGCTCAGGCCGAGGAGGCTGCCAAGAAGGCTGCCGCTGCCGCGGCTGCCGCAAACAAGAACAATTCCTACTCGGGTGGTTCAAGCTCGGGTGGCGGATCGTATGCGCCCGGAACTCCGCAGCAGAATGCCGGCTCGGGCAAGCAACAGGCCGTCGTCAACGCGTGCTACTCCACGCCTTCGCCGGGTCAGAATTGGTGCGCGGCGTGGGTTACCAACGTGTTCCGTAACGCCGGCGTGGGCTACTTTGGCGGCAATGCGTGCGACATGTTTAACGCCTGGTGCTACAGCTCCAATCGTTCGGCGCTGCAGGTGGGCATGATCGTGGCCGACTCGTCGCACAGCGGCACCGGTACGCCGGGTCTGCTGTACGGACACGTGGGCATCTATGTTGGCGGCGGCATCGTTATGAGCAACGAGGGCGCCATCACGTCGAGGTCGCTTGACTCGTTCATTGGGTTCTACGGCACTGGCTCTGGCGTGCGTTGGGGCTGGCTCGGCGGTATCGCGCTGTCGTAACGGTGGTTTGAAGTAAGTTGGTCCGTGGCTGCCCGAAAGGCATTAGGTTGCCTGCTCGGACAGTCCTGCTCGCACGGAGAGCACATTAAGTGCTCTCCGGCTCGTGCGGAACTCGCGATCAACCTAATGCCTTTCGGGCAGCCACGGACCTCTCGGGTCCAATGCGTCACACACCGGACTGGTTTATCTGAATAAATATGGCGAAGGCCCCTTTCGGGGCCTTCTTTTTTATTTCAAGACTTTAGTCTGCTGGCCGCGCAGCGGCCAGCTTTAAACCACCCGCTACGCGGGTGGAGACAAACG
>CABSNK010000020.1 GCA_902479075.1 uncultured Collinsella sp. | reverse complement strand
GCGTTGCTGGTGCCATCCGGCGGGGTGGATACGCGAGATATCGCCGCGCTTACCCTGACCGAGCGATTCGGGGCCCACGCAGGCGAGCGCCTTACGGGTGCGGCCCAAGCTGTCGAGCTTGGTGAACTTCTTAAAGCAGCCCTCTTCTGCAGCGCGTTCGTATTCATCGAGTGTGAATGACGGCGTGCCGAGCGGGTGCGTACTGTCGGCGCGAAGGGCAACGTAGGGATTGCCGGCGTAGTCGGGAATGCTGCTGAGATATACGCCGCGGGCGCGGTCGAGATCGGGGTTTTCGACCTCGTCGATGGGGGTAACGGTACTGTCGGCTGAGCCGTCGTCACCGGTGTCGGTTGCGGCGGAATCGGAGCCATCGCCAGAGGCTTGGCTATTTTGAGAGTCCGAGGGGCTCGCTGTTCCCGATTCGAGTCGGGCAACCAGGTCTGCCTCGTCGTCGGTGCGGCTGGGACTCTCGTTTTGTTTCTCGGCCAGAGCTACCGCCTGCTCATCGCTTTGCGGCGACAGCAGCTTGGGCGCTCCGTCGAGCGACCCTGTGAACAGTGCAAACCCCAGCACCACGGCGGTGCCGATGGAAAGCACTTGCTTGTAGGCGGACTTGCGCGACATTGAGGCTCCTGGATGGACGGTTGGGAGTCTACCAGTCTAGCAGGAGCCGGCAGAGGCCGTCCCGCCGAACAAATACTCATGATTTGGAATAGGCGCTACTGATTCATTTGCCTCATATGGAGCTGCGGCGGTTGTGTATATGGGGCTGTCCGGCGTTTCACCAGATAAAACCTGCCAAAATAAATCTGTCCCTTTTTGGCAAGTTACTGATTCATGTTGCCGTGGATGTAGGGGGTGACCTCGGGGGAGACGTGGTCGCAGCCCAGCTCGTGCAGTGCGGACTCGATGGTGGCGGGCAGCGGGGTCTTGCCCTCGGCATCGACGGCGGTGCCGCCGAGGGCGGCAATCTTGACGACATCTGCGGGTGCGGCCTCGATATGCATGCAGCCGCCGACCAAGCGCGCGCGAACCTGGGCCAGGTCAAGATCGTGCAGGTAATCCTCGCAGGTGCGGATTAAATCGACCTTCTCGCGCGTAAGCTCCTCGCCCGTGGGGACGCGGGTGGCAAGGCAGGCTCCCGCCGGCAGGTTCCAGACGGGATAGCCCCATGCGCGCAGCAGCTTGCGCTCTTCGTCCTTGGTAAAGCCGACCTCCATAAGAGGGGAGCGTACACCGAGCTCTTCTGCCGCGCGCATGCCAGGGCGGTAGTCACCGCGATCGCTTGCATTGCTGCCATCGATGACGGTGGAAAAGCCCAGCGACTTGGCGTGGTTGACGATGGCGGTAAAGCCGGCCTGCTTGCAGTGGTAGCAGCGATTGGCGTCGTTGCAGGCTACTTGGGGGAGCTGCAGCTGATCGACCGAAAGATTGAGCACGGGGAGCTTAAAATGCGGCCCCTCATTGGTTTGTCCGTCAACGGATCGCTCAAACGAGGTTTGTTCGGGCGTGCCGATGAGCGGCGTGGTGAGGTGAACGAGAAGCGTGCTGGCAGGCATAATGCGGGCGCAGACCGCGGCCAAAAAGCTGCTATCGACGCCACCGGAAAAGCCGATGGCGACGCGTCCGTATGCCAAAAGCAACTGCTCGAGCGTCGCGAGTTTGTCCTGAAGCTCCTCTGCAGGTGCAGTAGTGTCTGAAAGCATGAAACGATCCTTACCATTGAGTACTCGGTCGAAAACTATAATCCTACCGAGCTGCCTGTCATAAGACTTCCGCTTATGTAACGAAAGTGCAATATGCTATATACGTTATATACAAGTTTGTAAAGTGCGGTAGAGTGGCAGTAATGCAATCCGGTGAGGGGGCCGATATGATCAAGGCTGTTATTTTTGACATGGACGGAACGCTGGTCGATACCGAGCGTTTGGGGATTAAGGCCTGGAAGGCAGGCGCCGCTGAGCTGGGGCTCGCGATTGATGAAGCGCTGATCCATCAGTTTATCGGCCGCATGCTGCCCGATGTTATGGACATCCTCGATAGGCATTATGGCAGCCACGAAACCACCGAGGCGATCTATCGTCGCCACAAGGAGATTCGCGACGAGATGGTCAAGACCGAACTGGAACTTAAGGCCGGCGCCGCCGAGTGCCTAGACGAGCTGCTGGCTGCGGGCTATCACGTGGGCCTAGCGACGTCGTCGCGCCTCGTTACGGCCGAGCGCAACCTTAAGATGGTCGGTCTTTTTGACAAGTTTGAAACGGTAACGTGTGGCGAGGACGTCGTGCACGGCAAGCCCGACCCCGAGATGTATCTGCTCGCCTGCGAGCGCGCGGGCTTTGCCCCCGAGGAATGTGCTGTGGTCGAGGATTCGCGCAACGGCTGCGTCTCGGGCATCACGGCCGGATGCCATGTCTTCGCCGTCCCCGATATCGTGCCGCTGCCGCAGGACGTGGTGGATGGCTGCGAGGCCGTGCTCGATACGTTGTTCGATCTGGCGGCGGCGGTCAAGGCCGTGCGCTAGACAATTGCGGTGTTGAAACGAGCAATTGCCCACGTTTGCGCTCAAGCAAAAGGGGTCCGGCAATGGTCGGGCCCCTTTTGCTTGAGCGGCGACTTAGCATACTTGCGGGCGTGCTATAGATACGCACCGAGGTTGATGGCCGTGGCGTCGGTCTGGCTGCTTGCCTGGGTGCTGGCGCGTTCCAAGAGGAACGGCCGCACGAGTTCCTGACGGTTGATGTCCTCGGCGGCTGTGACCGCAGTAACGGTTCTCGCTGCGGAACCAATGCGGATGTGCTTGGTTTTTGCCGGTGCCTTGTTCTCGATTTGCTCCATGAGCAGCTGGACACCCTTGCGGCCAATCTCGTAGCCCGGGGGTGCCACCGTGGTGAGGGGGACCGACCCGCTCCATGCAAGCGGGTTACCGTCGCAGCCGGCCACGCGAACCTGTTCGGGGACGGAGATGCCTTTGTCGGTCAACGCCGAGATAACGCCCGAGGCCAATACATCGGTAAGGCCGATGACAAAATCGGGACGCTCGCCGGTAGAGCGCTCGGCAATCTGAGCGCCGATGCTGTAACCATCGGCAGCGGTATTCCATTCTCCGGCGTCAATGACCTCAATTTTGATATCGGGATGCAGGACGAGGGCCTTATGAATGCCAAGTACGCGCAGGGTGAGCTGCATAAATGCCGCTCTGCCCACAACGGTGATATGGCGCGCGCCGCGGGTGATGGCGAGCTCGGCGATAATGCGCCCTTGCGCCTCGTTGTCGGCGGCCACGTAGTAACCGGGTTCGGAGCAGTGGATGTCCAGATGGACGATCGGCACGGGCATCTTGGCCATTGCGGGGTGCCAATCGGGGGACGCCATAGGCTGAACCATGACGCCGGACATCTGCGTGCCCATAAAATAGCGCAGGTAGTGGTCCTCGAGGATGTCGTCGTTATCGGCGTTGGCGATGAGCAGGTCATAGCCGTGCTTGCGGGCCTCGTTATGGGCGCCGCTGGCAATTTGGAGCGAGAAGCCATGGTCGAGACGGGGGAGGACCAGGCCAAAGGACTTGGTGGCGCCGCCCGCGAGCTGACGAGCACTTTGGTTGGGCAGGTAGCCAAGGCGATTGATGGTCTCGTTGATGAGCTTGAGGGTCTCGGGGCGCAGCTTTTCGGGGTGGTTGAGCGCGTTGGATACCGTGCCCAGCGAGACTCCTGCTTCGCGCGCGACGTCGCTGATTTTTACCTTTGCCATAGCGGCCCCTTTGATGCGTTTCAAGTACGAGTCAGATTGTAGCATCGCCTGTTCCCAGGGTGTCAAAACCTACCAATTAGGGGCAGGTTTATTTTGGCAGGTTTTATCTGGGCAAACACCGGAGTCCAGACCACACAAAGGTGCCTGTCCCCCTTTGTGGTGGTTTTGGCGCGGCTGGGCTGCGCGTTAAACGGTGGAGTGTCTACAATGGAAGCCGCTTTGAACGTAGATTGAAAGGCTTTGGTATGACTCGCGCTGTTTCTCGTCGTGATTTCCTGGGTTTGATCGCCGGTGCTGCAATGGTTGCGGCGAGCGGTTGCGCTGGCAGTGGCGCTGACAAGGGCTCTGCCGCTGGTTCTGCTGCGGTTGCGGGCGACGATATCAAGGGCGCCAAGCTCACCTTTGTGGGCGACGATGCCTTTGCGCCCTATCGCTATCTGGAGACGCAGTCGGACGGCAAGCAGAAGGTTGTCGGCCTGGACATCGCTATCGCTGACGAGATGGCCTCGCGCTTGGGCTTTTCTTACGACTTTGAGCCGCAGGACTTTGCCGCCACGCTTGCATCGGTGCAGAGCGATGACAAGGCCTTTACCATGGCGATGAGCTCCAACGAAGAGCGCGAGCAGACCTATGACTTCACAAGCGGCTACTATCAGCCGCTTGTGGGCGTTCTCACGCTCGGCGGCGATCCCGTCAAGCGCGTTGAGGACCTCGCCGGCAAGTCTATCGCCTGCACTACCGGTACCGTGCAGAACAAGTTCATCGCCAAGGTCATGCCCGATGCTGATATTCACACGTACGACGGTGGCGACCAGTGCCTGCAAGAGGTGCTCGCCGGGCGCATCGATGCCTACCTGTGTGACGGCGCCGAGGGCCAGTCCATGCGCGATGCGAATGAGGGCCTGGTGCTGGGCCTGCTCGATCGCTCCGAGACGAGCGACCACGTGGGCGTGTACCGCCTGATGGCCAAGAAGGGTGCCGGATTTGTCGCGGCGCTTGACGAGTGCATCGGCGAGATGCTCGAGGACGGCACCATCGATGATTGCATCAAGCAGTATGTGGGCGCCGACTTCATGTGGAACGGCGACTATTCCGCTTCCGGTACGTCGACGGTTGCCGGAAAATAGCGAGCCGGTGAGGCGCGCGCCAAGGGCATGCTGATGAAGTTTGAACTGCTAGAACCATATATACCGATGTTTATGAGCGGCCTGGTCGTGACCTGTCAGGTGACGGCCGCCGCGCTGGCCATAGCACTCGTCCTGGGCTTTCTCATTGCCGTGCTCAAGGTTTTGCCCTGTCGCCCATTGCGTGCGGTGCTCAACTTCTACACCTCTATCTTTCGCGGCGTGCCGCTCATCGTGTTACTTTTTTTGGCGTACTTTGCGACGCCGCAGCTCACGGGCTTCAAAATTTCGATGTTTGCCGCCGGTGCCATTACACTGGGGCTCAACGGCTCAGCGACGGTGTCCGAGACGGTGCGCGGTGGTATCGAGGGCGTTGACCGGGGGCAGTACGATGCCGCTCGGGCCATCGGGCTTCGCTATGTTCCCATGATGCGCAAGATCATCGTTCCGCAGGCGATGCGCTCGATTGCCCCTGCTCTGGTCAACGAAGTGATCACGGTCCTCAAGAGCTCCTCGCTGGTGGCAACCATCGGCCTGATGGATATGATGCGCGCCGCCCAGAGCGTGCAGGCGCTCACCTATCGAGCCTTTGAACCGTTTTTAGTGGCGGCCGTGATCTACTACGTCATTGTTATGGCACTCACGGCCCTGGGCAATCGGCTCGAACGCCGCCTGCGTCCCTAGGGGAGTGCCAACCACCGCAAAGGTGCCTGTCACCGTTGTGGTGGTAGGGTGTGTGCATCGAGTGGTATCCAGTTTAAGATACCACTTCTGGTATATCAGCTTGCGTTTGTGTGAGTACAATACTCGGACGTTATACGTCTCAGCGCCCGTCGTGCGTGGGCGTTTTGCAGTCACGCGAGCGAAGGGATTTATCCTATGTGCGGAATTGTCGGCTACACCGGCTCTGATATTGCAAAGAACATTCTGGTCACGGGCCTTAAGCGTATGGAATATCGCGGTTATGACTCCTCGGGCGTCGCGCTCGAGGTGGGCGAGGGCGCCGCGGCTCACCTCGACGTCATCCGCCGTGTGGGTAAGGTTGCGGGCCTGGAGAGCGAGCTTTCCAATATCGACAGCGACGCTACCTGCGGTATCGGCCATACCCGCTGGGCCACTCACGGCAAGCCTTCCGTTGTCAACGTCCATCCCCACACCAGCTGCGATGGTCGCATCGCCATCGTCCACAACGGCATCATCGAGAACTTCGCCGAGCTGCGCGAAGAGCTGGAGGGCCGCGGCCATCACTTTAAGAGCGAGACCGATACCGAAGTTTTCGCGCACTTGATCGAAGAGGCCTATGCCGAGACGCGCGACCTGATGGCTTCCGTGCGCGAGGCCTGCACCCACGTGGTGGGCGCCTATGGCCTGGCCGCCGTGTGCGCCGACGAACCTGGCGTGATCGCCGTTGCCCGCAAGGACTCCCCGATTGTGGTCGGCGTGGGCGAGATCGGCTCCTACGTTGCCTCCGATGTGATCGCGCTTATCGATGCCACCCGCGATGTCGTGGTGCTCGAAGATGGTCAGTTTGCCAAGCTCACGCCCGCAGGCGTCGAGTATACCGACGAGGCCGGCAACGTTATCGAGCCCAAAATCACCCATATCGACTGGGACCTGGACATGGCCGAAAAGGGCGGTTATCCCGACTTTATGCTCAAGGAGATTCACGAGCAGCCGCGCGTGGTGCGCGACACGCTGGTGGGCCGCATGACCCCTGCCGGTGAGCTCGATATCGACGAGCTGGGCCTTTCGCTCGAGGAACTCAACGATATCGACCGCGTATATGTGATTGCCTGCGGCACCAGCTACCACGCCGGACTCATCGCCAAGAACCTTATTGAGGGCTGGGCTCGTATTCCTACCGAGGTTGAGGCGGCTAGCGAGTTCCGCTACCGCAACCCCATCATCACGCCGACGACGCTCGTCGTGGCCGTGTCCCAATCGGGCGAGACGGCCGATACCCTCGCCGCCATTCGTGACGCGCGTATCAAGGGCGCCAAGGTCTTTGGCATCACCAACGTGGTGGGCAGCCCCGTGGCGCGCGAGAGCGACGGCGTCATCTATACCAAGGCCAACAAGGAGATCGCAGTCGCCTCGACCAAGAGCTTCATCGGTCAGGTCGTGAGCCTCACGCTTTTGGCCCTGCTGCTGGCGCAGGTCAAGTACCGCCTGACCACCAAGCAGACGCGCATGCTGTTCCGCGAGCTTTCCGATACGGCCGAGCAGATTCAGTGGATCCTGGATACGCAGACCGAGGCCGTGCACGAGGCCGCGCTTGTGTGCAAGGACGCGCAGTCCGCGCTGTTCGTGGGTCGCGGCATGGGCGCCGCCATTTCTTATGAGGGCGCGCTTAAGCTCAAGGAGGTCAGCTACCTGCATGCCGAGGCATATGCCGCCGGCGAGATGAAGCACGGCCCCATCGCGCTGATCGATCCGGGTTTCCCTGTCATCGCGGTGGCAACCAAGAGCGCAACGTACGATAAGACGGTGTCGAACCTCATGGAGTGCAAGGCTCGCGGCGCCAAGGTCATCGTCGTTGCTACCGAGGGCGACGAGGAAATCAACAAGATTGCCGACTGTATCATTCGCGTGCCGTCCGTCCGTGACGTGTTCAGCCCCATCACGGCGAGCGTTCCGCTGCAGCTGCTCGCCCGCGAGGTGGCCATCCTGCGCGGTTGCGACGTTGACCAGCCTCGCAACCTCGCTAAGAGCGTGACCGTGGAGTAGTTGTTGTTCCGCCGTTCTGGCGACCAAGGCCCGGCTCCGTTGTGGCGGAGCCGGGCCTTGTTTCATTTGACCAGGTAAAACCTGCCGAAATAAACCTGTCCCTTTTTGGCAGGTTAGCGGAGCTTGCTGGTCTCGAAATACTTGGGATATTGGTCCAGGACCTCGGTCTGGTTGCGGAACATCATATGCAGGTGCTTGCTGACCAAAAAGCTCGCCTCGATGGGGTCGCGGCCGGCGATGGCGCGGCGGATTTGCTTGTGCTCGTTAGCAATCTCCTGATTGTCGAGCCTCTGCGTGGCGGCGCGCAGCCAGCGGAAGCGCTCCAGGTCGGCATTGGTCGCCTCGAGCCACGACCACACGGTGCTGCGGCACGCGATGCTAAAGATCATGCGGTGCATGAGGTTGTCGCTTAAAAAGAATCCGATGCGATCCTCTTCGGCCATGGCCTTTTCCTGCAGCGCGATGGCTCGGTCGAGCTGCTCGATGCCTGCCGAGGTGGCACGGGCGCAGCACTCCACAATCACCTGTTTTTCCAGGTGTTCGCGAATGTAGCAGGCGCTCTCGGCAAAGGTGAGGTTGATGGGCGAGACATAGGTGCCGCTTTGGGGCACGGTGCGCACCAGGCCCTCTTGCGCCAGACGCACCAGTGCCTCGCGCACAGGGGTGCGCCCCATATCCAGGTCGTCGCAAAGCTGCTTGACGCCTAGCTTTTCGCCCGGCTTGTAGTCCAGGTAGACGATTTTGCGTCGAATGGTGTGGTAGGACTGGTCCTGTAGGCTCGTTTCCTGCTCGCCGACGTGCATCGATTCTTCCATAGTGCCTCACAACCGTTCTATCACACTCATATATCAGCTGTTAATTATGCCGCGAATCAGCTCTCCGCGGTGGGTAATTCGGCTGTTGCCCAAGAACTATTGCGGCATCTTAGTCTGTATTTGCACAAGGCTGTGCTCAATATTGCCGTATCATAAGCCGTCGCAAACGTGAAATAGAAAGAAGGAATCCCATATGCAACTGGCGAATATCGTACGCGAGCGCTGGAAGGGTGTCTTGTTCTGCCTGATCATCGCCATCCCCGCGACGTTGCTCGGCAAACAGATTGAGGTGGTCGGCGGTCCGGTATTTGCCATCCTCCTTGGCATGGTTCTGGCGCTTGTCTTTCCCAAGAATCGCCGCGAACAGCTCGCCGCCGGTGTCACCTATACGTCTAAAAAAGTCTTGCAGTACGCGGTTATCCTGCTTGGCTTTGGCATGAACCTCTCCCAGATTCTGTCCAAGGGCGCCCAGTCGCTGCCGATTATCGTGGCGACGATCTCGACCTCGCTTGTCATCGCCTTCGTGCTCTGCCGCGTTATGAACGTGCCGGGCAAGATTGCGACGCTTGTGGGTGTGGGCTCGTCGATTTGCGGCGGTTCGGCCATCGCTGCGACCGCGCCCGTCATCGATGCCGACGATCGCGAGATTGCCCAAGCCATTTCGGTCATCTTCCTGTTTAACGTTATCGCGGCGCTCGTGTTTCCGACGCTCGGCGGCATGCTCGGGCTGACCAACGAGGGCTTTGGCCTGTTTGCCGGCACCGCCATCAACGACACCTCGTCGGTAACGGCTGCGGCGAGCGCCTGGGATAGCATGCATCCCGGCGCCAATGTGCTCGAAAGCGCCACAGTGGTTAAGCTCACCAGGACGCTGGCCATTATTCCCATTACATTGGCTCTCGCATGCTGGCAGATGCATCTGGCGCGCAAGGCCGGCGGCGACGCCAAAAGCACGTTCTCGCTTAAACGTGCGTTTCCCATGTTCGTGTTGTTCTTTGTGCTGGCGAGCGTGATCACCACGGTGCTTCAGCTTCCTGCGTCCATTACGGCGCCCATCAAGGAGCTGTCGAAGTTCCTTATTGTGATGGCCATGGCGGCTATTGGCTTTAATACCGATATCGTCGAGCTGGTCAAAAAGGGCGGCAAACCCATCGCGTTGGGCTTTTGCTGCTGGATTGGCATTGCATGCATGAGTTTGGGAATGCAGCACGTGCTGGGAATCTGGTAGAGAAGTAGCTGATTTGCGTGTTGCGTGCTGGCGAGCGCATTCTCACGGTGGAGCGATAGGAGCTCTTGCGGGTATGGCTTGTCCGCAGGTTGATAGGTCCCGAAGAGCTCTTATCGCCCCGCCAGGATGGCGATGCGGGGCAATTCATATATTCGCAAGAAGGCACCGCGGGCCCTATAGTGTTTGGTGAACATTATCGTTCAATTTTGAAACACTTGAGATGCCAAGCCACAGATAAGGGCCGCGGCTGGAGACGGGGCGAACCATGGACAGCGATGCCAAGCTGCAGATTCTGATTGAGGCATTGTCCGCAGCCGGAGTATCGGCGCTGGCAATCGACGGGCGCGGTGGCGTTGTAATCTCGACTATGAGTGACGCGGCGCTCGAGCAGGATATCGCTGCTTTTGTTTCTGAGCGTCTCGCTCGCGTGGGCGATGGGGCACGCCTGGTGATGGGCCACGAGGGCGTGCGGTTGAGCTTGACGGTGCGCCCGACGGCCAAGGAGCGCGGAGCGCTTTGGGTGGTCGTGGCGCATGAGGTGCGCGCCGCTGCGACGCATGCGGGCATCGAGTGGCTCAATGCCGACGAAGTCGAGGCTCGCTACGAGTCGAGCACGCACGGCATCGTCGAAGATGCGGCAGCGGTCGCTGCCCCCGTACGGGAGAGCTACGCACGCGGGGTGCCCCTTATGCTCGAGGGTGAACTGGGCGCGGGGCAGGACCAGATTGCAAAACGCCTGTACCTGGATGGACCCTATGCCGATCAGCCCTTTGTGTCCGTTGCGCTCGATGAGCTTACGGATCGCGGTTGGCGCCATCTGCTCAAAAGTTCCGAATCGCCGCTATTCCAAACGGGGCTGACGCTTTGCGTGAGCGGCTGGCATGCTGTTGGCCCCCAACGTCTGCGCGAGCTCGTGTCCGCAATGATCGACACGGCGCTCGCAACTCGTTGCCATGTGGTGTTGACGGCAAACGATATGCCGGGCGGCGGCGAAAGCGATCAGGCTGCTTTTGTAACCGAGCGTCTGGCCTGTGCAGTGAGTGTGGCGCCGGCGATTGCCGAGCAGGGCGGCGCGTCGGAAAAGGTTGCGCGCTATCTGGGGTATCTGGCAGATATGTTTAAGACGGGTGCCCCCATGTTGTCCGCCGCCGCGGCAGAGACGCTCGATGCGTACCGTTGGCCCCGCAATTACCTGCAGCTGCGTGAAGTCTCTGAACGACTCTATATATTAGTGGGGGCTGGAACGGTGGAGCGTGCCGTGGCGAAAGAGGTGCTTGCCCAGGAGGACGTTATCAAGACCGCGACCTTTGGCGCCCCGGCGCTCGAAAGCGATTTGTACATCTTGCGTCCCCTGGCCGATACCGAGCGCGATGTCGCACGGTTGGTCCTGCAGTACCTTCACGGCAACAGGACACGTGCGGCAGAGGTGCTCGGTATAAGCCGCACGACTTTATGGCGCCTGCTGAAGGACAACGACCGCTGAGCGAGGCGCCGTGACCGCGTGCGGCGCGTGTGATACAGTCCAAAGAAGCATTGTTTCGATTGTGTTACGGCGTGCGGGGGAGTATGGCGGAGACTTCAAAAACGAACCGAACAAAGCGAAGTGCGGCGCCGGTCGGCCGGCGTACGACTTCGCGGACGTGGGGCAAAAGCGCCTCGGGGTTCGACGGCTCGTTCAAGCGCACAAAATATGGCTATCCTTCGGCAAGCGCTCGCTTGGCCATGCAGGCCGAGTCCTCGTTGTGGGGACGAAGGCGCGTGGTGGGCTCAAAGCTCAAGCACGATGGAACGCTTGGCTACATTAGCCGCGGTGCTGCCCGCCGTAGCGGCCTCAATCCTGCAGGCTGGCATCGTTACGTGCCGATCGTGGTCGTTGCCGCGATAATCGTCATCGCGCTCGCGGCGCTCGGATATGCCGGCGACGGCGCGAGTCTGGGCGCGATGTTCAAATCGCCTGAACTTGCGCATGCTGGCACGGAGCTTGTTGAAGGCGCACAAGACCAGACGGGTGTGGCGCCCCAGCGCGGTATGGTCGCAGCTGCTGCCACCATTGCCGATGCTCAAAAGGACGAAGGCGGGCAAAGCGACGACGCCGATGCGAGTCAGACGAGCGAAACGGCAACAACTCCATCGGCAAGATAAGTTGCGAGTGGGGCAGCAAATATGGGACGGGGCCTTTTAGCTGCCCAAGACAGTGGCTCACTCGATGTCAGGCACCAACAGCGAGCGGGCCGCATTTGCGCCAAGGTGACGTGAAATGAGAGGGCGCTGACCTTTTGGTCGCGCCCTCGAAATTGAACGTCAGATTGGCGTTAATGCGGCTCGCGCAGCGTCAACGGTTCCGCCGTTCGTTAGAACGGCGGAACATACACCACGTTGTCGCGGCGCGGCTTTGCTTCGGGAAGCGTGCCCTCGGCATAGCCCAGAATGCAGTTGCCCACACCGCGCAGGCTTCCGTCGGCGGGCAGACCCCACTTGGTCAGCAGTTCCAGTCCCTCGGGTGAGTCAAAGACCTCGTGCGCGCGGTGGATCCAACACGAATCGACGCCCAGCGCATAGGCTGCGTTGAGCAGGTTGCCCATGGCGAGCGAGCCGTCTTCCAGGTGCGTGGGCACGCTGCGGTCGACCAGCGCCACCACAACGGTCTTGGCGCCGTAGAAGGGATCTCCCTCTCTGCCCATAACTTGGGCGTTGAGCTGCGAGAGGCGCTCGACGGTTGCGGGGTCGGTGACGGCGACGAACGTGACCGGCTGGCGTCCCATGCCGCTCGGCGCGTACTGGCCGGCTTCGATAATGCGTGCGAGCTTCTCGGCCTCGACAGGGCGATCGCTGTATTTGCGGCAGCTGCGGCGGTGGATGAGTGCTTCGATGGTCTCCATGGGTCCTCCTGACGTTGGTTTCGATGCCTCGTTCTTACCCGCCGAACCAAAACCGTAATCGCGTAGTCGGCCCCAAACAACGCAAGCTACCAAGTGGAAAAGTTGGTTTGCATAAAACTTCAGCCAGAATGTGACAAACCGGTGGGATGGTTAAACGTTTTATCCCGTCTACCCTGCGGTTTTTTACCACTTGCCTAAATGATGCGCGCATAAGCTCTGATAAAGGTTTTACTAAAGGAGCACCAACGTTTATCAACGCGCCATGGTGGCGCCGGGCCAGGAGGTAACATCATGTTCCAGGCTGGAGATGTCGTCGAGACCGACTTCGAAGGATTTCTGAAGCTGCTGCGTTCCAAGACGCGCGCTTTCGTGTCGATCAATGATCACGAGTACTACATCACGCACACCGATGGCTATTGGCGTGTTCAGGATTGCGAGGCCCTCAACGATAAGGGCCACTTTACTGACTGCTCCGAGCTGGTCAACACGGTCTGCGAGGTCGTCGAGCTGCCGTGGATCTGCGGCAAGAGCCTGCACGATAGCTTCTCGGGCGCCACGGTCTACGAGGCCGTTGCTGCCTAACGGCCAACAACTGATATTCTCTCGCAACCGCCGGCGCCGCCCCCGCGCCGGCGGTCTTTTTTGTCGATATGCTTATGTAGAGCCGACCATAAACAACGAGCGTATTGACGATAGTCAAAACTCGGACTAATGTAGAGATATAAATTGGTCAAAACTCGGACTATCGAATGGTGGGAGAGATGAATAGTGCAGTTAGCCTGGTCGATTTCGACCGGATGCTTAACGGGCTTGACCGTATCTATTCGGAGTTCGCGCGTACCTGCGGTCTTTCGGACTGCGCCTACTGGATGCTCGTCGACACGAGTGCAGCGGGCGGAAGCGTTGCCGTGAGTCGGCTGACGAGTGAATGGTTCTACAGCAAACAGACCATCAATTCGGCGATCAAGACGCTTAGGGCGCGAGGGCTTGCGACGTTGGAGTTTGCCGAGGGCAGTCGTAAGAACAAGGTTGTGCGATTGACCGAAGAAGGCGTGCGGTTTGCCAAGCGCTACGCGTTACCGGCGCAAAAAGCCGAGCAACAGGCATTCGAAGCGCTCGAGCCGTGGGAACAGCGCGAGATCATGCGCCTGGTCGGCAAGTTCTCCCATGTTCTGAACGAAGAGTGCGAGGCATTTAAACGGCAAGTGGCCGCCGAGAACGAGGCTGACGATAAGGGCGAGGGGGACACATGCGACTCTTAATGAGGTTTATGAGGCCGTACCGCGGTCTGATTGCGGTGACGCTGTTTGCGGTGCTGATAGATAACGTCGGTACGCTGTTGGTTCCCACGATGCTGGCGAACATGGTCAACACCGGTATTACCACGGGCGATGTCGACTATATTTTACGTAACGGCCTGTACATGCTTATCGCGACCGGCATGGCCAGCGGCGGCACGGTGCTGGGCTGCTATCTTTCGGCGCGCCTGGCCGCCAACGTGGCCTGCGATATCCGCAATGCTGTGTACGACAAGTCGCTCGAGCTGTCCGCCAGCGACTTTGAGCGCTTTGGCACGGGTTCGATGATCACACGCTCGCTCAACGACATCAACGTGATTCAGCAAGCTGTCCTTCAGACGATTCAGCTGGTGTTGCCGGTGCCATTCTTGGCCGTGGCAGGCATCATTTTTGCTTGGTTCATCGATCCCGCCATGGGCACGCTGCTGGGCGTGGTGGTTGCGATCGTGCTGGTGGCGGCGGTCTTTACGGTGGCTAACGCCGCGCCGATTTTTATGCGCCTGCAGAGCTTTATCGACCGCATGAACGTGGTGCTGCGCGAGAACATCGTGGGCGTGCGCGTCATCCGCGCATTTAACAAGGAGCGCCACGAGGAGCAGCGCCTGGACGAGGTGTTTAGCGATTACGCGGCCAACGCCATCAAGGTCAACCACCTGTTTGTGGGCCTCGACAGCTCCAGCTTCTTTTTGATGAACATCGCCGAGGTGGCGGTGCTGTGGGTGGGCGGCAACCGCGTGGGCGTCCACGCCATGCAAATCGGCAGCATTTCGGCCGTGTTGGAATACGCGATCCTGATTCTTTTCTTTGTGATGATGGCGCAGATGGTGATTCTGACGCTTCCGCGCGCCGCGGCGTGCCTCAACCGTGCGCAGCAGGTGCTCGAAATCGAGCCGAGCATCGTGGACGGCAAGGCTACGCTGGGCGACGGGGCGCCTGAGTCCGCAGACGGAGCCGACGCGGTCGCCGTGTTCGATCATATGTCGTTTCGTTTTGACGACGCCGACGAGGACACGCTGTGCAATCTGAGCTTTACCTGTCGCCGCGGTCAGACGACCGCGATCGTCGGCTCGACGGGCTCGGGCAAATCGACGGTGGCCAAGCTCCTGCTGCGCTTCCACGATGCCACCAAGGGCGCCATTCGCCTGGACGGCGTTGATCTGCACGACCTTTCGCAAGACGAGATTCGCGGGCGCATTGCCTATGTGCCGCAAAAGGCATGGCTGTTCTCGGGCACCGTAGCAAGCAATCTGCGCTTTGGCAACGAAGACGCGACTGAGGCCGACATGCTTCATGCGCTCCGGGTTGCCCAGAGCACCTTTGTGCTCGATCAGCCGCAGGGGCTCGATACCCCGGTGGCGCAGGGCGGCACGAACTTTTCGGGCGGCCAGCGCCAGCGTCTGGCCATCGCCCGTGCGCTCATGAAGCATGCCGATCTATATATCTTCGATGACAGTTTCTCGGCCCTGGACTTTAAGACCGATGCCGCCCTGCGCCATGCGTTGCAAGACGAGACGCGTGACGCTGCGGTGCTCATCATCGCGCAGCGTATCTCGACCATTCTGCATGCCGACCAGATCGTGGTGCTCAGGGATGGCGAGGTCGTGGGCCTAGGCACGCACGACGAGCTCATGGAAACCTGCGAGGTGTACCGTGCTATCGCGGAATCGCAGATGAAGGGAGGTGAGTAGCATGACCGAGGAGCTCAAGAAGCAGGGCATCGCCGATGGCGCCGCGGATGCAGAGACAGTTGAGGAGACGGGCGCCACGCCCGACCTGGACGAAGCCGCCAAGGCGGCGGAGCGCGAGGCTCGTCGCCAGGCACTCTATGAGGAAAATGAGCGCGCCGAGGACGAGCGCGCCCGCGCCGAGGCGGAGCGCATGCGCGACGTTGACGACGAGGATGAGGACGAGACACCCCGCGACACCTGGGCGACGGTGCGCCGCCTGTGGAGCGAGGCTGCCGGCGACCACTGGCGCTTCTATATCGTGTTCGCGAGCATTGTGTTCTATGCCATCTTTAACACCGCCGCGCCGGCATACAGCGCCCGCGTGATCGATGAGCTGTGGGGCCACATTCAGGTGGCGTTTGCCAACGACACCACCTTCAACATCACCTGGGAGAACTGCGGCAGGACCATCTTCATCTACTTTATGATCTGGACGGCCGCTGCCTCGTTCTACGCACTCCAGAGCTTTTTGATGTCGAGCGTGGCCGAACGCCTCAACCTGCTCCTACGCAACCGCATCGCACAAAAGCTCAACCGTCTGCCGCTTGCCTTCTTTGACGCGCATCGTCCTGGTGAGGTCGTCAGCCGTGCGACCAACGACTTGGACAAGATGTCCGAGAGCATGCAGCGCGGCTTGCTGCAGCTTCTGGTGTCGATCGGTACCGTGGTGGGCGCTGTGAGCGTGATGTTCGTGTTTAGCGTGCCGCTCACGCTCGTCTTTTTGTTCTTTACGGCGTTGTCGCTGTTGGTGACCAAGGTGGTCTCGCGCCGCACGCATGACGTAACCGGTGAGCGCCAGGAGTGGGTGTCAAGGATTACGAGCGCGGTTGAGGAAGGCTACTCGGGCCGTCTGGTGATTCGCGCGTTTAACCGCGAGCGCCAAAGTTCTGCCGAGGTACACCAGGCCTCGGGCGAGCTGGCACGCGTGAGTGCCAAGGCCGACTTCATGATTAACGCCGTCGGCCCCGCGGTGCGCTTTATCGGCCGCCTGGCACAGATCGTGATTGCGATTGTGGGCTGCAGTATGCTGGTTGCCGGCCACATGACCGTCGGCGTGTTCCAGGCGTTCTTCCAGTTTATCTACGAGGCATCTGAGCCCATGACGCAGCTGTCGTTTACCTTCAACTCGCTGCAGAGCGCGCTGGCGAGTGCGGAGCGCGTGTTCGACCTGCTCGATGAACCCGAGATGGAGGCGGATCCGCAGCCGGGCGAGGCCGCCAGGCTGCCGGGTCGCGTTGAGGGCCGTGTCGCTTTTGAGCATGTACGCTTTGGCTACGCGCCCGACAAGCCGCTCATGCGCGACGTGTCGTTTACCGCCGAGCCGGGCCAGAAGATCGCCGTGGTGGGAACCACGGGCGCGGGCAAAACCACGCTCATCAACCTGCTCATGCGCTTCTACGAGATTGACGGCGGGCGCATTACGCTCGACGGCGTGGACACGAGCCGCATGGATCGTGGCGAGCTGCGCCAGCAGTTTGGCATGGTGTTGCAGGATGCCTGGCTGTTCGACGGAACGATTGCCGAGAATATCGCCTATGGCTGCCCCGAGGCGACGCGCGAGGAGATCGTGGCCGCCGCCCGTGCCGCGCAGGTCGATTTCTTTGTGCGTACCATGCCACAGGGCTATGACACGCGCGTGGCCAACGATGCCGAGAGCATTAGCCAGGGTCAGCGCCAGCTGCTGACCATTGCGCGCGTGCTGCTCAACAACCCGGCGATTCTCATCCTGGACGAGGCGACGTCGAGTGTGGACACGCGCACCGAGCTCGCCATCGGCCGCGCCATGGACGCGCTCATGCGTGGGCGTACGAGCTTTGTGATCGCGCACCGTCTGTCGACGATCGTAGATGCCGACCTGATCTTGGTCATGGATCACGGCAACATTATCGAGCAGGGTACGCATAAGGAGCTGCTGGCTGCCGAGGGCGCTTACGCCGACCTCTATCTGAGCCAGTTCGCATAATTTGACAAAGGGGCAGCCCCTTTGTCACATCACAAATAAGGCGCGCCGGGGATGAATTCCCTGGCGCGCCTTTGCGTTGACGTCAATGTTGTCGGTAGCCATCCGCTTCTAGCGTTCGTCCATGAGCTTGGCGACGAGGGCTTTGAGCTCGGCCACCTCTCGCTCGAGTTCCTTGACGCGGCGGGCATTCTCGGTGATGCCTTGGCGGTTGAGCGCGGACTGCTCGGCGGCGTCATCGGGCATGTACTCGCGATGCTGCTTGGCATCGAAGCTCTCCTCGAACACGCGGCAGCCGTTGCGCTTGATGATGCGGCCTGGCACGCCCACGACGGTGCAGTTGTCGGGCACGTCTTTAACGACAACCGAATTGCCGCCGATCTTGACGTTGTTGCCGATGCGAATGTTGCCGAGCACCTTGGCGCCCGTGCCCACGGTGACGTTGTTGCCCAGGGTGGGGTGGCGCTTGCCGGTTTCGTTGCCGGTGCCGCCGAGCGTAACGCCCTGGTAGAGCACGCAGTTGTCGCCCACGATGGTGGTTTCGCCGATGACGACGCTCATGGCGTGGTCGATAAAGAAATGCTTGCCGATCTGTGCAGCGGGATGAATCTCGACGCCGGTGATGTGGCGGGTGATTTGCGAGAGCACACGGGCGAGCGAGCGATGTCCATGCTCCCACAGCCAGTGCTCGGGCACATGGTTCCACTTGGCGTGCAGGCCGGGGTAGGACAGGAAGATGACCAGACCGTTTTGCGCAGCGGGGTCTTGCGCCTGGACGGTTTTGATGTCCTCGCGAATGGTATTGATAAAGCTCACCGGCCGCCCTCCCTTAGCGCCATGGCAATGCGATTCAATAAAGTATAGCGATTCGCTAGGGATTAGGAAGGACAATCTTGGCGGCATTGCGCGACAGGTGTCAGTTATGCAAACTTGCTGGTAATGAAGTAAGACTTTTGAGGGGTTTGACCCGTGCTCGTGCCGCAACCGTATACTGGTCAACTTGGACGTGTCCGCGCCCACAACTGAGAGGTTTTACTTCATGGGTTTCATCAATTTCATTGCCGAGCTGCTTAAGGATCCGCGCACCGCGATCGCCAGTTGGATTGCCGCCGGCCCGCTTATGGCCTACGGTTGCGTGTTCCTGATTATCTTTATCGAGACAGGCGTGGTGTTCTTCCCGTTTCTCCCTGGCGATTCGCTGCTGTTTGCCTCGGGCTTCTTTGCCCATAACGGCGGCTTTAACATCGTGGCGCTTCTGGCCACCGCATGGGCCGCAGCCATCCTGGGCGATCAGTGCAACTTTATGATCGGCCACTTCTTTGGCCGCAAGATCATCGCCTCGGGCAAGGTAAAGGCCATGACGCCCGAGCGCATCAAAAAGTCCGAGGACTTCTTGGATAAGTGGGGCCACCTGGCCATCTTCCTGGGCCGCTTCTTTCCGTTTATCCGCACCTTTGTGCCCTTTATCGCCGGCATGGGCGGCATGCACTGGCGCAACTTCGTTGTCTTTAACGTGCTGGGCGGCATTACCTGGTCGACGGTCTTTACGCTGCTGGGCTACTTCTTTGGCGGCATTCCCTTTGTGCAGGAGCACTTTGAGCTGCTGATTATCGGCATTGTCGCCGTGTCGATCATCCCGACCGTGGTCGGCTTGGTTAAGGCTAAGCTGGGCAAAAAGAACGCATAGCTCGAGCCGGCGCACAAATCGTGTCGTTGAGGCCCGTCACCGTTTACGGTGGCGGGCCTTTATGCTTCGGGCAAATGAAAATACTTTACTTAGTTAAAGAAAGGCGTTTTATCAGACGCGTACGGGGAGTACAATCTCCTGCATGCGAATCGATGTGCCATGGGCTTTGGTGTTGCCCGCGTGTCCCGTCCGGCTCTACGCTCCGGGCGTGCGACGTTGCGACGCGGTCGGCCTCGGTCCTTGCGTGCGAGTTCGCGAGTATGCAACTGTGTATGTAAGGAGCGACATATGACTGTCGAGAAGAAGGATATCGATTGGGGTAGCCTCGGCTTTGGCTACATGAAGACCGATTACAGCTACGAGGCTCATTGGAAGGATGGCGAGTGGGACGAGGGCGGCCTGACCACCGACCACACCCTGCATGTCTCCGAGTGCGGTGGCATCTTCCATTACTGCCAGGAGGTCTTTGAGGGCCTGAAGGCCTACACCGCCGAGGACGGCAGCATCGTCTGCTTCCGTCCCGACATGAACGCCGAGCGCATGTATAACTCTGCCCAGCGCCTCGAGATGCCCCCGTTCCCCAAGGATAAGTTTGTTGAGGCCGTTAAGCAGGTCGTTTCTGCCAACGCCGCCTGGGTTCCGCCCTTCGGCTCCGGTGCGACCCTGTACGTGCGTCCGTTTATGATCGGCTCCGGTGACGTGATCGGCGTGGCTCCCGCTCCTGAGTACACGTTCCGCATTCTCGTGACCCCGGTCGGTCCGTACTTTAAGGGCGGCCTCAAGCCCGTCAAGCTGCGCGTTTCCGAGTACGACCGCGCCGCACCGCACGGCACCGGCAATATCAAGGCCGGCCTGAACTACGCCATGTCCCTCAAGCCCACGATGGAGGCCCATCGCGAGGGTTATGCCGAGAACCTGTATCTCGACTCCGAGTCCCGCACCTATGTCGAGGAGACCGGTGGCGCGAACGTTCTGTTCGTGAAGGAGAACGGCACCCTCGTCGTTCCTCAGTCGCACACCGACTCCATCCTGCCCTCCATCACCCGTCGCTCGCTCGTTCAGGTTGCCGAGGATCTGGGCATGACCGTCGACCAGCGTCCCGTCGAGTGGGCCGAGGTCAAGGCCGGCACCTTTGTGGAGTGCGGCCTGTGCGGCACCGCTGCCGTCATCTCCCCGGTGGGCGAGATCGACAACAAGGTCTACGGTGCCGATGAGACCGTGACTTTCCCGGCTGGCTGCACCGAGATCGGCCCCGTGATGAAGAAGCTTCGCGAGACCCTGACGGGCATCCAGTCTGGTGCTGTCGAGGATAAGCACAACTGGGTTTACACCGTCGCATAAGCAGTCTTAGCTGTCCGGCCCGAGGGCAACCTTCCTTTCCGGTGCGTCCTCGGACATGAAAGAACCCCCGCTGCGCACTACGTGCGGCGGGGGTTCTTTCGTCCTGCGGAGTGCGCCGGAAAGGAAGGTTGCCCTCGGGCCTGCGTTATCTCGGTGCTGCCGTTACGGGCAATAATTAATCTGAATAAAGATGGTGCGCGGCCTTTTGGTCGCGCGTTGTGCGTGGATAAGAAAAGGGCCCAAGGTTTGTGCCTTGGGCCCCAAAGGGCTGATGAACTGGCTTAAGACTCGGCCGTGATTGTTAGAACTTGACGGTCGGTGCCTGGCGGGCGGCTTCAGCTGCCTCGAAGCCCTGGCGCTCCTTAAACTGGAAGATGCCGGCAAAGATAACAGCCGGGAACGTCTGGATGGCGTTGTTGTAGCTGAGCACGCAATCGTTGTAGCTCTGGCGTGCGTAGCTCACCTTGTTCTCGGTGTCCTCGAGTGTGGACTGGAGCTGCGTAAAGTTGGTGTTCGCCTTAAGGTCGGGGTAGGCCTCGGCGACGGCAAAGAGCTGGCGCAGCGCACCGGTCAGCACGTTGTCCGCTTCCATCTTGGCCTCGGGGGTGGTGGCGCTCACGGCGGCGTTGCGTGCGTTGACTACGGCGGCGAGCGTGTCCTGCTCGTGCTTGGCGTAGCCCTTGACGGTCTCGACCAGGTTAGGGATCAGGTCGTTGCGGCGCTGCAGCTGCGTGTCGATGTTCTGCCAAGCGTTATCGATGCGATTGCGCTTGGTGACCATGTTGTTGTAGATGCCGGCGATGGCACAGGCAATCACAACGAGAACAACGATACCGATGATGACGGGAAGCATGATGTCTCCGTTTCGAATGGCAGCGGCGTCTTGCGCCGGCCGTTGTTGGTATAACACATCTAGTATACCCGCAACCTTTGGCGGTGCCGAACTTTCCGGTAAGCGTTATGTTTCAACCGGGAAGGAGGCACCAATATGGAACGGGTGGTACAGGTGTAAGATATGCGACAAATTAAGGAATGCTGTCTACGCCTTGAGGATGGCGATACGGATGGACCTTCGCATCAAGAAAACCTATCGTGCCCTGTTCGATGCCTTTACCGAGCTATTGGAAGAGCATCGGTTTGAGGATTTGACGGTTGCTATGCTTTGCGACCGTGCCCTGATTCGCCGCACGACGTTCTATAAGCATTTTCGCGATAAAAACGATTACTTTGCCTTCTATATCGATGAGCTTATGACGGGCTTGCCGCAAAACCGGACCGATGCAGCGGACGCGGAGCCGCTTGATGACGTACGGGCGCTTCGCCATGAGGTCTTTGACGATGCCATGAATATGATTCTGGCGCATGAGCAGCTCATGGATAACCTTTTGGCCAGCAGCATGTCGGGCATGCTGACCGGCATGATTTGCGACCGCATTGCGCGTTCCATCCGCGAGCGTGTGATGAGCTCGCTTGCCGAAGATGCCCTGGCGCCCGTTTCGCTCGAGACGACATCGGAGTTTATCGCCGGTGGCATTATTCGACTGTTCACAAATTGGTGGGAGTCGGGTCACGATCTCGAGCGTCGACCCGAGATAGCCGACGTGGTCGATGCGCTGTTTGAGCGCACCATGACGCCGGTGCATCACTAGAAGTGGCGGAGAGAGGGGGATTCGAACCCCCGGAACGCTCTCGCGCTCAACGGTTTTCAAGACCGCCGCATTCAACCGCTCTGCCATCTCTCCGTGAGTCGTAATGATAGCATCGTTTTGATTTTGCAACAGGGAAGGCGAACGATGACGAGCACCGAAATCGACGAGAAGTTCATGCGCGAGGCCCTGGCCGAGGCGCGCGCCGCCGCGGCAGTGGGCGAAGTGCCCATTGGCGCCGTGGTGGTGCGCGCGGGTGAGATTGTCGCGCGGGCGCATAATCGTCGCGAGCTCGACCAAGACCCTTCGGCGCATGCAGAGTTCGCGGCCCTGTGCGCTGCCGCTCGGTCGCTCGGTCGCTGGCGTCTTTCCGATTGCACGGTCTATGTAACGCTTGAGCCTTGCTGCATGTGTGCGGGGCTTATGGTCAACGCGCGCGTGGGGCGCTGCGTGTATGGCGCGGCTGATGCCAAGGCGGGCGCGCTGGGCTCCCTGTATGACCTGAATGCCGATTCGCGCCTAAACCATCGGTTTAATGTGACCGTCGGCGTGCTGGCGGATGAGTGCCGTGAGGTGTTGAGCGACTATTTTAGTGGGCTGCGTGGCGCCAATGGTGCTGGCTGCGGTTGTGGGGCCGATCTTGAGGCGCATGCCATTCATGCCGAGGCGCTCGCGTGTGCCGAAGACATTGCCGTTGAGGCGGTCGATTTTGGTGCCGCGTGCCGCCGGCCCCGCCGTGTGCTGCTGGTGATCGACTCCTTTAAGGGTAGCGTTTCGAGCACACAGGCGGAGGCGGCGGTTGCCGAAGGCGTGCGCCGTGTGTGGCCCGATGCCGAGGTGCGCGCATTGCCGCTGGCAGATGGTGGCGAGGGAACGCTCGATGCCATCGCCGCGCGCGGTGGCGAGCTCTTAACCTGCGAGGTTACAGGCCCCTTGGGTGACCGCGTGTCTGCCCGGATGCTGGTGGACGGCGAACACGAGTCGGCTGTTATTGAGATGGCCGAAGCGGCGGGCATCGGGTTTTCGCCCTGTACGGAGTCGGCGGCGTTGGCGGCCACAACCTATGGCGTGGGCGAGCTCATGCTTCGCGCGGTCCGTGCTGGGGCAAAGACTATCTATATTGGCTTGGGCGGTAGTGCCACCAACGATGGTGGCGCCGGCATGCTGCAGGCGCTGGGCGCGCGCGTGGTCGATGATCGGGGCTGCGATATCGCCCCTGGTCTTGCGGGTCTCGAACACGTGGTGAGTATCGATTTGGCACCAGCACTTCGGGCACTGAACGACGCGCGTGTCGTGGTGCTTTCCGATGTCGAGAATCCGCTCGTGGGGCGTCGCGGTGCACTGGCGGTGTTTGGCGGGCAGAAGGGCCTGCCGACGGGGGATGCCGAGGCCCTGGGCAAGTACGACAGCTGGATGGTCGGCTACGGCCGCCTGCTTGATGCGGCGATTGTCGAGGCGCGTGAGCAGGGGCTATTGCGCGTGCCCGAGGGTGCGCGGACATTTGGCTCGGTGCTCGGCGTGCCTGGCGCGGGCGCGGCGGGCGGCCTGGGCGCGGCGTTGCTGGCGCTTGCTGCCGAGCTGCGCTCGGGCGTGGAGACGGTGCTCGACCTGACCGGGTTTGACGGGCGCGTGCGCGATGTCGATCTGGTCATTACAGGCGAGGGCAATATGGACGAGCAGTCCGCCGCCGGTAAGGCACCGGTGGGCGTGGCGCGTCGCGCCAAGCGATATGGCAAGTCGGTAGCCGCCGTCGTGGGCGGTCGTGCCGACAACCTGGATGCGGTGTATGGGCAGGGTGTCGATCTGGTTCTGCCGATATGCCGCAAGCCCATGAGCCTTGAGGAAGCGCTTGGCATGCAGGAGGCTGTAGCCAATTTGGCGTGCGCAGGCGAGGAGGCTGCCCGAGCATACGATCTTGGTCGAATATAGATATAAATATCCAATCTGATTTGCCTATCCAGCTCGTTATTTGTAAATATATGTTAATTGCGTTGGCATTTTACGGTCTATACTATTATGTATCACTGGTGTCGTATGCACCTGTCCGCAAACGGAAATTACATGAAAGGGGCCAGGATGCACAGATTGGGAAATACGCTTAAGCGCGCGGTTACGGTTGGCGCGGTGTTGGCGCTGACGTTAGGCATGGCCACTCCGGCGACCATGTCATTCGCAGACGATGCCGCGGGGGGGGGGCGCCGGTCAATCGTCCACGTTAGAGCAGAACCAGAAGATGGCGACCGAGCTTGACGAGAATCTGGAGACGAAGGTTACGCTTTCGTTCCCGGGCAAGCGCGAGGCCGAGCCGTCCGACGTTGTGTTTGTGCTCGATAAGTCGGGCGCTTCCGCGCAGATGGACATCTACAACCAGGCGAAGGATTTCCTGGGCCAGATTAGCCGGAAGGCCAAGGAAGATGGTCTGGACATCAAGGTCGGCGTAGTCCTCTTCAACAGGGTCGGTAACATCCAGCAGCCGCTGACGGATGTTGTCACGGGCTATGATGATATCCTGAACGCAATGAACTCGAGCCTGCATTCGGGCACTAACATGGACGCCGGCCTTCTTGCCGCAAAGAGCATCCTCGACGCGGATACTGCCGTTAAGGCCGAGAACAAGCACGTGATCCTTATTAGCGACGGTGCAACCTACCTTTACTGCAAGAACGGCGATTACACCAAACCGTATACGAGGTCGTTTGGCGATCCAACCAAGCAGACGAATCCAGAGACCCACGCTGCATACCCCTATGGATCGAACAAAATGGGCGGTATCTGGGAGTGGCAGTCTCGCGAGTACAATCTCAAGAACGACTGGAAGAAGTTCTCCGACGGCTCTAACTTCATTTTCTCGCAGGCCATGAAGAGCCCTGAGAAGCTCGGCGAATATCTTAAGTACTATCGCGACCAGTACAAGAACTCTGACAAGAACTGGGCTCAGTACGACTACGAGTACACCGACGACGCCCGCAATAACGGCACCACGAACCCCATCCCCGTCGATGTGAACGCGCCGTGCAACATTGACGTCGCGTTCTGGAGCACGGACGACACGTTCCAATCGATGGTCAACGCTGGCTACGACATGAACGTCTACTACAAGAACGCCGCCGACTTTGATGGCCAGGTATTCCTGCAGTACCTCACCAGGAATTCCAACAGTAGCCAGCTCGACACCGACTTTGCCGATATCAAGGCTAAGCTTGTTGACAAGATTGCCGCCGGCTCGACGGTCGAGGACTTTATTGGCGCTGATTTTGACTTCATCAACGACCCTGCCAAGATCAGCCTGACCGCCAACGGCGAGAAGCTTGCCCCCGTAAAGATCGGCGACGGGTCCTATGGCTTCGGCAAGCGTGAGGACGGCTCCTATAGGTTCACCTTGGACTACGTGAATGGCGACCAGGAGATGCTCAAGCTTACGCTGAACGAGGCTGCATCTCCGAGCAAGCCCGTCGTGCTCGAGTACAGCGAGCGCCTGGTCAATGTGCCCACCGAGCCCGGTACCCATACCCTTAACGTCAACGAGAGTGCAATCCTGCAGCCTATTGACGGCAACGGCATGCGCGGTGATGCGTATAAGTTCCCGGTTCCGACGGTTACCTACACGGTTGCTGCTCCTGAGCCTAAGCCCGAGCCCGAGGTTAAACCCACGAAGCCGAGCGATAAGAAGCCCGTCAAGACGACGAAGGGCGAGAAGGGCACCATGCCGATGACGGGTGATACCTTCTCGATTCTGCCCGTCATTGGGCTGGTCGTAGCCGGTGCAGCCGTTTGCGCTGCCGGCATTATCCTCAAGCGCCGTAATCACTAACGGCGTTGATGCCGAACGACGTTTCGCTTCCCAGCGCTTACGCAACACTTGAATGCTCTCTGCGAAGCAACTGATGGGGCGCGGTCGCATACTTGCGACCGCGCCTTTTTGTTGCCGTGCACTCATGTGGTTTTCCCTTTGACCGCGGGGCATCTTGCTCTGCTGGACGGGAGCAGGTAATATATACCGAGCGCCTAGCGCGTTCGATGGGTTCGGATGACGACATGTTCCGAATCTGGTCAGGTCCGGAAGGAAGCAGCCATAAGGAGCCTCTGTCGGGCATCCGAATCCATCGAGCGCACAGGCGCTTTTTGGTGCCGCGACATGGCCCGGCCGGCGACGAGGTATTTGGTGTCTCGCTGGTCCTCGGCTACGCCTGCGGGATCGCTCGACTACCAAATACCTCGTCACCGGCCGGGCCTCGTCGTCCAAAAATCACCCGTAAAGGCGCGTTTATCGGATAATTTAATCCCTTGCTTTGTGTTGCTCGCTGGCTTTGCCAAAACAGCGGCGGATACATGCCTTATGCACTGGTGGCCTTCGTGCTTGCTTCGCCTTAACATCTGTAACGAGTTGCTTACGTATCTTCAGGGCTCTCCGTACTATCATGAATCAGATTGAATAGAGATGATGATAGGGAGCGCCTTCTATGATTGAGCTGCTCAGGCGTTTTGGTGGTAAGTTTCGCCGGTATATGGTGATTGGTCCTGCGTGCAAGCTGATCGAAGTGATCTTTGACCTGCTTACGCCGCTGGTGATTGCCCAGATGATCGACAAGGGCATTGGGGCGCACGACGTGAACGCCGTTATCCACTACGGCATGGTGCTCGCCGCCATGGCCGTGATTGGCATCTCGTTTACGCTCGTCTGCCAAAAGATGGCGGCGCTCACCTCGCAGGGCATGGGCACTGACATTCGCGGCGCGCTCTACCAGCATATCAACAAGCTGAGCTGTGCCGAGCTCGACCGCTTTGGCACGCCGTCGCTCATCACGCGCATTACCAACGACGTCAACCAGGTGCAGCTCGCCGTGGCGCTGGGCGTGCGTATGCTCATCCGCTGGCCTTTCCTGGCGGTGGGCTCCATGGTCGCGGCCCTTGCCATCGACCTTAAGCTCGGCATGATCTTTTTGATTTGCACGCCCGCTATCGGCCTGGTGTTTTGGTTTGTCATGGCGCGCTGCATTCCGTATTACAGGCAGTTGCAGGCAAAGCTCGACCGTATTGCGCTCATTTGCCGCGAGGGGCTTTCGGGCGCCCGCGTGGTCCGTGCGTTTGTGCGCGAAGATTACGAGCGCGAGCGCTTTGCCCAAGCCGCCGATGACCAGGCCCATACCGCCATCGCGGTGGGCAAGCTCTCGTCGATTCTCAACCCCGTCACGTTTCTTGTAATGAACCTGGGCGTGTGCGCCATCCTGTGGGTGGGCGGCGTTCAGGTCAACATGGGCGAACTCACGCAGGGACAGGTCATGGCGTTTGTGAACTACATGACGCAGACCCTCACCTCTATCGTCTACGTGGCCAACCTGGTCGTTGTCTTTACCAAGGCGAGCGCCAGCGCGTCACGTATCAATGAGGTGCTCAATTGCGAGCCGAGCATCACCGACGAGAACAACGAGCCGGTCGCACTGCCCGAGCCGAGCGACCTGGCGGGCGGCTCGGCTCCAGTCCCCGCGCTGAGCTTTGACCATGCGAGCTTTTCGTTTGGCGCCGGCGCGGTCAATGCTGTCAACGATGTGACGCTGGAACTCCCGCTGGGCAAGACGCTCGGCATTATCGGCGGCACGGGCAGCGGCAAGTCCACGCTCGTCTCGCTTATTCCGCGCCTGTACGATGCGAGCACCGGCAGCGTGTGCGTAATGGGTGCCGACGTGCGCGCCTGGCCGCTCGATCAGCTGCGCCATGTGGTTGCGACTGTTCCGCAGCGCGCGTCGCTCGTGAGTGGCACGATCCGCAGCAACCTAACCTGGCGCGACGAGTCGGCAACCGATGAGGAACTGTGGGCGGCGCTCGATATAGCGCAGGCCAGCGAGTTCGTGCGCAAAAAACCTCAGGGTCTGGACGCGCCGGTCGAGGCGGGCGGCAAGAACTATAGCGGTGGCCAGCGCCAGCGCCTGACCATTGCACGTTCCCTGGTGGGCTCTCCACAGGTCCTGATCATGGATGACTCCGCCTCGGCGCTCGATTTTAAGACCGACGCGGCGCTTCGCCATGCCATCCGCGAGCGCAGCGTGCGCGGTGCCGCCGAGGGCGGGCTGCCGCTCACGACGGTGATCGTGAGCCAGCGCGTTTCGACCGTGCGCGACGCCGACATGATCTGCGTGCTCAATCACGGCTCGGTCGCGGGCCTGGGCACGCACGATGAGCTGTACGCGACCTGCCAGCTCTACCGCGAGATCTGCCAGTCGCAGCTTCGCCGCGAGGAGCTCGAGGGCCAGCAGGGGAACGCGACGCCCGTGTCCGCCCCGATCGCCTCCGCATCCGTCTGCGCAAAGGAGGGTTGCTAGATGAATCCGTACACTTCTTCCGGCTCGGTCGCCACGATGACGGCCAACGTGTCCGGCAACGATAGCCTCAACGACCTGGGCGACGGCCCGCGCCAGCCCGGCGACCCCGAACGTTATCCCGTGGATGCGGTGACTCGCCGTCTGATGGGCTACGTCCGTCCGCACCGCATTTCGTTTGTAGCGTCGTTTGTGAGTGCCGCCGCCTCGGTGATTTTGCAGCTCTACACGCCTATTCTCATTGGCAAGGGCATCGACCTGATCGTCGCCGCCGGGCAGGTGGACTTCGACGCGCTACTGCCGCTTGTCACCAAGCTCGCGATTGTCGTCGTAGGTGCCGCGGCTTTCCAGTGGCTGCAGGGCTATTGCGTCAACCGCCTGTCCTACGAGACGGTGCGCGACATGCGCGTGGAGGCGAGCGACAAGCTCAGTCGAATGCCGCTCAGCTTTATCGACAGCCACGCCCACGGCGACCTTATGAGCCGTGTGGTCAATGACGTCGACCAGGTGGGCGACGGTCTGCTGCAGGGCTTTACCCAGCTTTTCACCGGCGTTATCACCATTGTGGGCACACTCGCGTTTATGCTCTCCATCAACCTGACCATGACGCTTGTGGTGGTGCTCGTCACGCCGCTTTCCATTTTTGCCGCCGGCGCCATCGCCAAGCTTTCCAACAAGAGCTTTACGGCACAGCAGCGTATTCAAGGGCAGCTCGGTGGTCATATCGAGGAGTACGTAGGCGAGCAAAAGCTTGTCGACGCCTTTGCCTATGGCCCGAACGCCCAGCAGCGCTTCGATGCCCTCAATGCCGAGCTCTACACCGCGGGCGAGCGCGCGCAGTTTATGGGTTCGCTCTCCAACCCCGGTACGCGTTTTATCAATAACATCATCTACGCCGTGGTCGCCGTGATCGGCTGCGTGGGCGTGATTACGGGCGTGCCCGCGGCGCTTACGGTGGGCGGCGTGCAGATTTTCCTGTCCTATGCTAACCAGTACACCAAGCCGTTCAACGAGGTCACCAACGTCATTACGCAGATCCAGACCGCGTACGCCTCGGCGCGTCGCATGTTTGCGCTGCTCGATGCGCGCGAGCAGGAGCCCGACGCGCCAGATGCCGTGGAACTTGCCGCACCGCAGGGCGAGGTGACCTTTGAACACGTGGACTTTAGCTATGTGCCCGATCGTAAGCTGCTGCAGGATATCTGCATCGAGGCCAAGCCCGGCATGCGCTTTGCCCTGGTCGGCCCCACGGGCTGCGGAAAGACGACGCTCATCAACCTGCTGCTGCGCTTTTACGATATCGATGCCGGCCGCATCGCGGTCGATGGCAAGGCTTCGCGCGACTACACGCGCGCAAGCCTGCGTCGTGCCTTTGGCATGGTGCTGCAGGACACTTGGCTGTTCGAGGGCACGGTAGCGGACAACATTGCTTACGGTTGCCCAGGCGCCACACGCGAGCAGGTTATCGAGGCGGCCAAGCGCGCGCATGCACACAAGTTTATCGTGCAGCTGCCAGGCGGCTACGATACGGTCATCGGCGAGGACGGCGGCACGTTTAGCCAGGGCCAAAAGCAGCTGCTGTGCATCGCGCGCGTCATGCTCACCGACCCGGCTATCTTGCTGCTGGACGAGGCGACCTCGAGTATCGACACGCGTACCGAGCTGCAGGTGCAGGCGGCATTCGACGAGCTCATGGCCGGTCGCACAAGCTTTGTCGTGGCGCACCGCCTGAGCACCATCCGCAACGCCGACTGCATTCTGGTGATGCGCGACGGCCAGATTATCGAGCGCGGCACGCACGACGAGCTGCTAGCGGCAGGCGGCTTCTACGCCGAACTCTACCGCAGCCAGTTTGCCCAGTAGGGGCCACCGATTGACGGCTGATGGTTTACATCTGCGTCGTTAGTACTAAGATATTCATCTAATAAACTGCATTAATGGCTCGAGTTTCGGGGGAAACGAGGCAACGTGACTATGACATGCTCTTTGGTGGTTAACAGCAAGAGCGGTAATACCAGGATGGTTTCGGGCGCGATTAAGCGCGCTCTGCAGGCTGCGGGCGTTGAGTTTATTCACGCCGCCGCGCTGAGCGATGATGCAGATGCGGAACAGGTCGCGCGTGAGGCGCAGGGAGCCTGCGCGGCCGACACGGTACTCGTTGGGTTTTGGTGCGACAAAGGCGCTTGCACTCCTTCGGTCGCGGCGTTGCTCTCCGCCTTGCACGGCAAACGCGTCTTTTTGTTTGGCACCTGCGGCTTTGGCGCCGACCAGAGCTATTACCAGCAGATTATCGACCGCGTGACCTCAAATCTGGCCGATGATGCCGAGCTTGCGGGCTGGGCGATGTGCCAGGGCAAGATGGGTCCCGCGGTCAAGCAGCGCTACGAGGCAATGCTCGAGCAAGATCCCGATAGCGCCCGCGCTAAGTTGCTGCTCGACAACTGGTTTGCCGCAAAGGATCACCCCACCAAGGAAGATCTGGACAACATGGCTGCAGCCGCCAAAAAGGCCGTGCTGGGGGAGTAGCTCCCATCGCTGACGGCGGTCGGTCCATCTTTCTAAATGAAACGTCCTCCCGGACGGCGGGGCACGAAGTTCCCTGCTCTACAGTCCTGCGCAAGACGAAGGCCACATTAAGTGGCCTTCTTTGCGTGCGGAACTCGCGATGAACTTCGTGCCCCGCCGTCCGGGAGGACGCCTCTTTATTGATGGGAGGCCTGATAGGTCGATGGTTCCGTGCCCGGATGCGTCCAAAGTGGGACGGGCTTTCCGGATGGGCAGGCTTTCGAAAAATGCGTCCCGGAATTTGCCTTTGGAATGGGACGTAGTTTCCCGTTGAGGTGCTTTGCGGAAAGTGCATCCCACTCTGGGCGGTCGAAGTGGGACACACTTTCCCAAAGGCGCTCCAACGGGAAATTGCGTCCCATTATTCGGTCAAGAAACGGGATGCTTTTTCCCAATGAGAGCAAAACCGGAAAATGCATCCCACAATCAGCCCTCAAAGTGGGACGCCGTTTCCCAATGAGGCTCAAGCGGAAAATGCATCCCGGAATTTGCGCTCAAAGTGGGATGCGGTTTCCGGTTGAGGGTCTAAGGGGAAAATGCGTCCCAGAATCGACGCTTGAAATGGGATGCAGTTCCCCGATGAGGCACTCGACGGAAAATACATCCCAGAAATGGCCTTTGAGCTGGGATAAGATTTCCGCGGCATCTCGGATTCTCAAAAATGAGACACGCCGTTGGCGAAAATGAGACACGTGATATCGGGCATCGGATGTATCATTTGCAAAAATGAGTCCACCCCACTCGAATAAAGCGAGGTCCCTCATGTACGTTCCACACCCCCGTATCCGTAGGCTGTCGAAAATCCCGCTTGTTGGGACGGCGGCGCTTGCTGCGTTGATCGCCACGAGCGTCGCCTGCTTCACGGCCACGCCCCAGGTTGCCCAGGCGGCAGACGCGCCCGCAATCACCGATATGACCGAGCAGGATTATCAAGCCCTGGGTCTGGGCACGAGCGAGGACATTCCGGCCGATACCGTTGGCCCCTATTCCACTGATACCCCCACGACGTTTGCCACGCGCAGCGAGGTCTATATGGCAGCTAACGGTAGCCATGGCAATCGCTACACTCTGCGCGACAAGCTCGAGAACGTCGAGCGCGGTGACATTGGCGGCAGCAGCAAACTCTTCGATGGCTATGGAAGTGTGTGGGGCGCCGCAAAGTTCTGGCAAAACGTCAACAACTTCGATACGAACAGCGATCTCTACAAGCATAGCGACTACGGTGGCGGCACCTGGTCGTACCTAAGCAACAATGAGTCCTCAACAGTACTCGCCAACGACAACAACGGTTTCTCGGGCATTCACGCCACGAGTGTTGAGTTCTGCAGCGACGCCAGCACGGGCAAAAAGAGCCGCGTTGCCGAGCTCCGTGCCTACGGCGACAGTTCCTCCACGACGATTGACGGCAAGTCATACGCCGGAAAGGTTGAGCTGGTCCTCTACTCGTTTAGCAACGGGCGTACGCGCACTCTCGACACACACCTGCCGGTGACGGTCAACACTAATATGATGTACGAAGGCCGTTTTAAGTACCTGGATGCCGGTTACCTGCAAGAGCACGACGCCGTCTTTGATGTCGAGGCGGGCGATGTCGATGGCGACGGCGTCGACGAGCTTTTTGTCTACGCGGGCTGCTATGTCGACGAGAACGGCGTGCGCAAGGCTGTAGTCGACATGTATGACTTGGAGGGCGGCAACTGGAAGCAAAGCGTCGTCAAGATCGATGCCGGTAACGCCGCGGACTACACCACGCACAACAAGGGCGGGAACGACTCCTGGACGCAGCTTCAGTCAGCTCCTGTCGTTTCGCTAGCGGCTGGCGACCTCGATCGCGATTTTTGCGATGACCTCGCCATCGTGGTCTCGGCACCCTACGGCAAGAAGAATATTGATAAGTCGACGCATTGCGAGCTGTTTTCGTGGGATGCATCCAAGGGTGCGCTCGTCCATGTCGATGCTCTGGGCGACGCGGGCGCAATCTCCCTCTCCGCGAACGGCAAGACCATGGTCGCTGCGAATGCGACGTTCGGCACGTTTGCCGCCTACGATGAAGAAGGAAAGAAGACGGGTGAAACCGTCACGGGCCTTATTCTTGCGGGCTATGGCTGGCAACGCAGCGCTTTTGATTACGGCGCTTCTGACGGCAGCAAGGGGCTGTACGGCGCGCTGTACCGCTACGCGTATTTTGACTCGGAGTCTGGCGAGTTCAAGCTTTCCGATTGCAAGGAATACAGAGACGGGCTCCTCGCCTCCTATGGGCTGATGCATGTGCCCAACAGCGCATGGAAGGATAGCGCTCAGGATAAGCGCTATCCGTGCACCTTGGCGCCTATTGCCCTTGCCACTGCCAACCTTGACGGCCTGTCCGAGCAGCTGGCGGTCGACGAGGTGCTCGTGGGCGGCGATGTGTTCCGCGACTTTGCCTGCAACACGGCACAGAGCGGGGCTCAGGGCTTGGGGTCCATGGTCGGAACCATGAGCATGAGCGGTCAGCAATACAACAGCAGCAACAAGCATGACCACAAGGGTATAGAGC
>CABSNK010000019.1 GCA_902479075.1 uncultured Collinsella sp. | reverse complement strand
TCCGCACATGTGCGGATGAATGTGGGAGGTGTTCGGATAAAGTCGATAATCAAGGCCCGATACGCTCAAACATGCAGGGCCCCTATGTGTTTAACCTCATTTTTCCGTGTGCGGTAGAATGGAGTCGTTGAGATCGCGAACGCCTTAAAGGGAGAGTTTTTGTGGATGCGCATCTGGATGGGGGCTCTTCCGCCCCGCTGTATCAACAGGTGTTCGATTTGCTTAAGAGCGATATCGAACAGGGGACATATCCCGTTGACTCGCAGATTCCAACGGAACTTGAGCTTTCTAAGATGTACGGCGTGGGAAGGGTCACGGTTCGCCGCGCAATAGAGGAGCTTGTGGGCGAGGGGTATCTCACCAAGCGGCAGGGGCGTGGTACGTTTGTGACCGCGACAAAGATAATTCGCAAGGTGCATCAGAAGGACGATGTTCAGAGTTTTACCCAAGCATGCGCTGAAAACGGCATGAAGGCGGGCGCTCGCGTCGTTGCCCGCAAGACCGTTGCCGCCGATCGCGACCTCGCTTCTTTCTTTGGCTTGGATGAAGGCTCTGACCTCATCTTGGTCTCACGCGTGCGTACCGCAGACGGCGTGCCGGTCCTGTTCGAGAACAACTACTATCCTGTCGATGGATTCGAATTTCTCAAAGATATCGGTCTCTCCAATTGTTCGATATTCGAGGCCGTGGGGGAGCGTACGGGTAGGTATCCCTGCTCGTCCGATCCCTGCAGGCTGGAGATCGCCCGTGCGGGAATTGATGCCGCCCGCGAGCTCAAGGTCCCAGTAGGGGAGCCGCTGTTCTTCATGAACGCGGGCTTTCTCGATTCCAACGGAGAGCGCTTCTGCTATGGCAGACAGTACTACGTGGGTTCGCGCTACAGCTTCGATATCTAGCGGCTCTGTCTCACACAGCGCTGTTCTCGTATTGCCGCGGCAGGTCCGTTTAGCGCGTAAAAGTTACCACTTATAGAACAACCTAATATGTTTCTTGACCGACGCCTTCATGCAGGTTATACATAGAACAACCTAAGATGTTTGCCTATACGTGAAGGATTTTTGGCAAGCATCGTTGCTCTGGCAGGAGGTTAAGAATGCCGGATGCCAAACAGGAGAAGCCCAAGCGCAGATTCCATCTCCAGCTTCCCCATGTGTACACCATCGCGTTCATGCTGATCGTGTTCTTCGCGGTGCTCACATGGATCGTCCCATCGGGTCAGTTCGACCGCCAGACCATTCAGACGGCCGCGGGCGAGCGAGAAGTCGCCGTAGCCGGAACGTACCAAGAGGTCGACAAGGTCTACACCGATTCGGAGACGGGGGAGACCGTCGATCTGCGACAGGGCATCGATGCCGTCCTGCAGGCTCCCGCCAAGGGCATTCAGGCTGCGGCCGATGTCGTCGCGTTCGTCCTGCTGATCGGCGGATCGTTCGCCATCGTCACCAAGACCAACGCCCTAAACGCCGGCATGAGCCGCGTGATCAAGAAGCTGAAGAACAAGGACATCTTGATCATCCCCATCTCCATGATCCTGCTCTCGATCTGCGGCACCACGTTCGGCATGTCCGAGGAGGCGCTGCCGTTCTACGCGATCTTCATCCCCATCATGCTGAGCATCGGGTATGACTCCATGACCGCGTTCATCATCTGCTTCCTCGGCCCCAACCTTGGTTACTGCGCATCCACTATTGATCCTTTCAACGTGCTGATCGCCCAGGGCGTTATCGGCATCGAGGGAAATCCCCAGCTTTGGCTCCGCGCCATCCTGTGGGTCATCTTCACCGCCGCGGGCATTTTCTGGGCCATGCGCTACGCGCGCCGCGTCAAGCTCGATCCCAAGTCCTCCATCACCTATGAGGACGATAAGCAGAAGCGCATCGAGTTCTCTGTCACCGATGCCTCTATCGAAGAGGAGTTCACGCTTCGCCACAAGCTCGTCCTCATTGATTTCGCGGTCGGCATGGGCGTTATCGTGTGGGGCCTCGTTACCCAGGGCTGGTATATGGACGAGATCTCCATGGTGTTCCTGGCCATGGGCCTTCTTGCCGGCATACTCGGCGGCCTGGACGAGAAGACCATTGCGGAGGAGTTCGTCCGCGGAATCGCCGACTTCGCCTACGCAGCCTGCATCATCGGCATCGCCCGCGGCATCCTGGTCGTCGCAGAGGGCGGAATGATCATCGACTCTATTCTTAACTGGCTCGTCGGACTCCTTGCGGGCGCTCCGTCCTTCATCTATACCACCTTCATGTACATCGTCCTCGGCCTGCTTTCGCTGCTGGTTCCTTCCAGCTCCGGCCTCGCTGCACTCACCATGCCCGTCATGGGCCCGCTGACCGAGCTTATGGGCCTCAATCCCGGGGCTGCCGTCACCGCTCTGCAGTTCGCGAACCAGACCGTCAACACCATCAGCCCCGTTGCGGGCATGACCGTCGCGGGTCTTGCCGTGGCGAAGATCTCCTTCGGGCAATGGTGGAAGACCATCTGGAAGTTCTTTATCTTCATGGTTCTGTTCGGATTGGTCGCGACTGTGATCTCCGGCCTACTGCCGATGTAGGAGGTGCCCAGCATGGATTTAAGCGCTTCCACACCCCGTCTGCGTCGCGAGCAGGTCGCCGGCATGAACATTCACTACATCATGTGGTCGCTCGATTACTTCCTTGATGCTCAGCAGCGCCTTGGCTTCAAAACCATCGAGCTTTGGGCGGCCGAGCCGCACGTGACGCTGGACCACACGGGGTATTTCGAGGCCGACGAGCTTCGCCGCAAGATCGAGTCCCGCGGACTCTCCGTGAGCTCCCTGTGTCCGGAGAACGTGGTGTATCCGTGGCAGTACGCTGCCAGAAAGCCCCTCCACGCGCAGCGGAGCCTCGCTTACTTTAAGCACGGCATCGAGCTCGCCGAGGTGCTCGGCGCCCCGTATATGTCCATCAACTCCGGTTGGGGCGATTGGGACGAGGACCGCGAGGAGGCTTGGAAGCGCTCTGCCGAGCACTTGGCGATTCTTGCGGACTATGCCGGCGAGCACGGCGTGACCCTCTGCATGGAGAGCCTGAGGCCGGAAGAGAGCAACTTGGTGGTTACACTCGCGGACGCCAGGCGCATGCTTGACCAAGTAGCCAGCCCGCACCTTACTCCAATGGTGGACACTACCGCTATGGGAGTCGCCGGCGAGAGCCTTGAAGAATGGTTTGCCGAGTTTGGCGATGGTGCCATAAGGAACATGCGCTTCATTGATGGCGACCCATATGGCCATCTGGTTTGGGGCGATGGAAAGCACAGTATGGACGATTTCGTACGCGTCCTCAACGCGCATGGGTTCGAGGGCTATCTTGGTCAGGAGATCACCGATGGAAGGTATTTCGATGATCCCGCAGCAGCGGACCGGCACAACATGGACGCCTTCGAGAGGTATTTTGTCGACTAGCGCGTAGCTCCCATTCGCGTGGGGAAGTCAACACGCTTGACGAGAAGACTCGCAGTAAACGTTGGCGGATTCGTCCGCCGTATCGAAAGGAAGAATAACAATGAACGCACATGATCTTATCGCCGACGCAATCGCTGAAAAGGGCGGTTTCGATAGCGTCTTCTGGGTTGCCTGCGGCGGCTCCCTCATCGACCTGCTGCCCGCCCACGAGCTGCTCAAGCGCGAGGCGACTACGTTTGCCAGCGAGGCGTATACCGCCCGCGAGTTCGATATCATGCGTCCCAAGCGCCTGGGCGAAAAGTCCCTTGTCATCGCTTGCAGCCACTCCGGCAACACCCCCGAGGTAATCGATGCGTGCTCGATCGCCAAGGCGGCGGGCGCGACCGTTATCGTGCAGACGGACAACGCGGGTTCCGGCATCGATAACGGTGAGTGGACGTGCTGGGTATATCCGTGGGGCGAGGGAGTTCCGCAGGCGGAGGTGCCCGCCGGCATCTCTTTGGCTCTCGCTTCCGAGCTCCTGGATCAGCAGGAAGGTTATGCCGACCTTGCCGACATGTACGAAGGCATCGCCAAGATGGACCAGATCCTGCCTGCAGCTCGCGAGAAGGTCAACGCCGAACTCTGCGACCGTTTTGCCGCCCTGTGCCAGGACCACAAGTTCCTGTATATCTTGGGGTCCGGTCCCGTGTTTAGCCAGGCCTATGGCTTCGCTATCTGCTCGCTTATGGAGATGCAGTGGCAGAGCTGCGCCTATATCCACTCCGGCGAGTACTTCCACGGCCCCTTCGAGGTGACCGAGCCCGGAGTCTTCTACTTCCTGCAGATGTCTTCTAGTGAGTGCCGAGCCATGGATGAGCGCGCCCTCGCATTCCTCGAGACCCATACCGACACTCTTATGGTGCTCGACGCCATGGAGTACGGCATGGACCAAGTACCGGCGAGCGTTCGCGCGTTCCTTGATCCAATCCTGTTCTACGCGATGAACTGTGAGCTGCGCTCCGCTCGCGGCAAGGTGTTCGACCATCACCCGGACGTGCGTCGTTACATGGGCATCGAGAAGTACTAGCGATTTTAAAACGGGGCGCGAGGCGCGTTGAGACGTGCGAATCCCTCGCGCCCCGTCTGCTCGCCGTAACCACGGCGGTTTACCTGAATGGAGATAACCATGGCAGCCTATCCTATAAGCGTGCTTGGCTTTGGAGACAACGTTGTCGATAAGTACGAGCACATCAAGACCATGTATCCCGGCGGCAATGCAGTTAACTTCGCCGTCTTCGCCAAGAAGCTCGGCGTCGATCGCAGCGCCTACATGGGAATCTTCGGATCAGATGAGGAGGCCGAGCACGTTATAGCATCGCTCGAGGACGAGGGCGTCGAGCTTCTTCGCTGCCAGCAGGTCCTGGGCGTCAACGGCGCCGCTCGCGTGACCGTTGACGAGACCGGGGACCGTATCTTCCTGGGCTCCAATGAAGGCGGCATACGTGGCGACATGCGCTACGTGATAGACCGCTTCGCCGCCGAGTACGTCAGCGGCTTCGATTTGGTGCACAGCGGCAACTACTGCTTCACCGAGCGCGAGCTCCCCAAGATCAAGGCTGCCGGCGTGCCTATCAGCTTCGACTTCTCCGATGACTCCACCGACGAGTACTTCGGGCAGATTGCGCCATTTGTGACGTACGCCTTTATGTCCATGGGCGACGCTTCCCTGGAGGATATCAAGGCGAAGCTCGAGTGGGTGAAGGCCCTTGGCCCTCAAATCGTATGCGCATCGCGCGGGAGCAAGGGCTCCGTCGCCTATGACGGCGAAAACTTCTACGAGCAGGGCATCAAGCCCGTGGCGCCCGAGGAGCTCAAAGACGCTATGGCGGCCGGCGATTCACTGCTGACGGCGTTTTTGGTCACCTATCTTTCCAAGAAGAAGGCCGGCGAGTGCGGCGAGGCCGCGATTCGCGAGAGCTTGGACTTCGCTGCCGGTTTTGCGGCGGAGACCTGCAAGATCGAGGGCAGTTGGGGCCACCCGCTGGTCTACGAGAACTAGTTTTTTGTCGTGGCGGGGTGTCTTGGGGCGCCCCGCATTGCGTTAGGAGTCAAGATGTCCGTTCGTGCCTGCGCGGCAGGATTTTGCTGCGCCGATGTCTACCAGAATCTGGATCCCCTGGGTTGCATCCAAGGGGGCCTCTCAGGAGCGCTTCGAGGGGTGCTTCTTGAGTATATGAAGGCAAAAGGGATATGCAATCTTCATATACGGCCTTCTTTTAGAGGGCGTTGTCCTTACTCTTTCATCTCCTTGCCTATGGACATTTTGTCCATAGGCAAGAGTCCATGGTCGAGATCATGGTGAAGTTCTGCGGCCAGTAATTACTGCATTACATATTCTGTTGTCACCTGGGAGGCTCGCTTTTGCGGGCCTCTTTGCGTTGCTAAGGGGCCATGGTCTGTCGATAAATAAAGCGCCCGCTTGCGGGGGAGCAAGCGGGCGCCGTTGAGCGAATATGTTTGCGGCCCTAGCCGCTGCGGGTGATGGGTCCTCGACTAGTTAGTCGTGCCGGAATCGTCGCCCGAATCGGAGCCAGAAAGCGAAACCGTCAACGTGATCGTGCTGTCGGTGGACTGCTTGCCGGTGGGGGAGACGCCCGTGACGGTGGCGTTTTCGTTGCCGCTCACGGGGTTGCCGTTCTGGTCGCAGAACGCGATGTTGTAGAAGCCGGCATTGTTGAGCGCGGTGACGGCGGCAGAGATGCTCTTACCGTACAGATTGCCCGGAACGCTCGCCTTGCCGGACTTCTTGGCAATGACGACGGTAATCGTGGCGCCGGGCTTCTGCTTGCCGCTGGGGTTCCAGCTAATCACCGTGCCCTCGGTAACCGAGTCGTTCTCCTGATAACTCACGTTAACGCCAAAGCCGGCCATGTCGAGCGCATTGCGCGCTTGGGACTCGGTCATGTCAGTCAGATCGGGAACAGAGGTGGTATCCGGGCCGCTCGAGACCTTGTACGAGATGGTCGTGCCCTTCTCGACTTCTTTGCCGGCATCGGTGCCCTGCTCAAAGACCTGGCCTTCCTCGGCTTCGTTGGCTTCCTCGGAAGCGCTGCCCTTAAGGCCAACGCTTGCCAGCGCTGCCTCGGCCTGGTCCTTGGTCAGGCCAACGAGCTGCGGAACCTCAACCTTCTCGGAGGGCTTGGGGCCCTTGGAGACCACCAGGTTCACGCGCGTGCCCTTGGGCTTCTTGGCGTTGCCGTTGGGGGTCTGCTCGGCAACCTTGCCCTCGTCGACGTCGTCGTTGTAGCTCTGGTCGACGGTGCCGACCTCCAGGCCGGCTTCCTTGATCAGCTCGACGGCAGTCTGCTGGTCCTTGCCCAGCACATCGGGCACGGTGACCTGCTCGCCGCCAAAGAGTCCTGTGGCAAAGGCCACCACGATGCCGATGACGGCAACGGCTGCCACCACGGCGGCGATGATCTTGTTCTTGTTGGATTTGGGCTTTTCGACCTCGTAGGAGCCGGTGGAGCCCGAAACCGAGCTACGGGCGGTATTCTGGCCGCTCACGCCCGAGACGGGACGCACCATGGCGCGCGTCTGATCGGAAAGCTCGCGAGTCTTGGTGGCGCCCAGCTCACCGGGGGCACCGATGATGCGCGTGGGCTCCGAGACGTTGACGGCACGGCCCGACAGGTAGCTGTTGAGCACCTGACGAAGCTCGTCGGCGGTCTGGAAGCGGTTTGCCGGGTCCTTCTCCATGCACTTGAGGATGATGCGCTCAAGGTCGGCGTCGACACCGGAGTTGATCTGGCTCGGCGGAATAGGCAACTCGTTGACTTGCTTGAGTGCGACCGAGATGGCGTCGTCACCGTCAAAGGGAACGCGGCCGGTGGCGCACTCGTACATCACGACGCCCAGCGAGTAGATATCCGAGGTGGGGCCGAGGTCCTGACCGCGGGTCTGCTCGGGGCTGACGTAGTGGGCGGTTCCCAGCACGTTGTTATCTTGCGTGAGGTGGCTGTTCTTGGCACGCGCGATGCCAAAGTCCATCACCTTGATGTTGCCGTCGGGCAGCACCATGATGTTCTGCGGCTTAATGTCGCGGTGGATGATCTCGTGCTTGTGGGCGACCGAAAGCGCAGAGCTGATCTGCGAGCCGATCTGGGCGACCTTCTTGGGGTCGAGGGCGCCGTGGCTCTTGATGCCGCTCTTAAGGTCGGTGCCGCGCAGGTACTCCATGACGATGTAATAGGTGTCGCCGTCCTTGCCCCAATCGTAGACGCCCACGATATAGGGGGAGGAGAGGCCGGCTGCTGCCTGTGCCTCCTGCTTAAAGCGTGCGGCGAAGGTTGCGTCGCCAGCATACTGTGGCAGCATGATCTTGACGGCTACCGTGCGGTCGAGGACCTGGTCCTGTGCACGGTAGACGGTCGCCATGCCGCCTGTTCCCACCTTATCCTTGAGGAGGTATCTTCCCCCGAGGACCCTCTGTTCCATTCCTGCTCCTAACATAACTATTCGCTCAACGATGTGTGTAGTACCTACGATGTGGCCGCTGGGGCCGTGTGGCGCGTTGCCGCTAACTCTTCGGCCGCGGCGCGCCTCGGGTGTCCGATTCAATCATGGGCATCACGCTCCCTGTGCGGCAAGCGCCGCGATCAGGACGATGCCGGCGATCTTGGCGGCCTTGACGTCATGCTTGTCGTAATCCTCTAAGGCCACCGAGATAGCGACTGTGGGTGAATCGTAAGGTGCAAAGCCAACGAACATCGAGTTGACGTTGGTGCCGCCGGTCTCGGCCGAGCCAGTCTTGCCGGCGATCTTGACGCCGGGGATTTGGGCATCGGTGCCGGTGCCGGACTGGACGACGGCAAGCATGGCCTGCTTGACCTGGTCGGCCGTGGCGGAGCTGACGGCCTGACCCAGCGAGCGGGACTGCGTGGTCTTGACCACGGTTCCGTCCGGGGCGAGTACCTGGGCTACAAAGTACGGGTCCATGACCACGCCGCTGTTAGCGATGGCGGCGGCAATTACGGCGTTTTGCATGACGGTGGTCTGCGGGCCGGGCGTGTGGTCCATGCCGACAGGCTGGCCGGCGCCGGCCCAGGCGGTCTCCCACTCGGTCATGAGCGACGGGTCGGCCATGATGGAGGCCGCGGAGGTCAGGTCCTGGCCGAGCTTTTGGCCGTAGCCAAAGGCGTTGGCAAACTGCACGAGCGTGTTTGCGCCAACTTCGTTTGCCACCTGGCCAAAGACGACGTTGGAGGACACGGCAAAGGCCTGCTGCAGGCTGATGGTGCCGTAGCTCTCGTTGGCATAGTTGGTGACCGGTGCGTTGCCGATGTCCATGGAGCCGGGCGCCTGGTAGGTGCTGGTAAGGCTGGCGGTACCGGTCTCGAGTGCCGCGGAAAGCGTAACGACCTTAAACGTTGAGCCCGGCGTGTACAGCGCGTCCATGGCACGATTGTACATGGAGCCGTCCTCGCCGCCGCCCGTCTGCAGCAGGGCATCGATGTTGGTGTTGTCGTAAGTGGGCGAGCTGGCACATGCGAGAACCGCGCCGGTACGCGGGTCGATGACCACTACAGCGCCCTTAAAGCCCTTGAGCGCCTGCTCGGCAGCCGTCTGGATGCGCGAGTCGATGGTGAGCTTGGCGGTGTTGCCCGGCTGGGCCTGGCCCGCGAGCGACGCGATGGCGTTGTTCCAGCTGGAGTAGTCCTTAGAACCGGTGAGCGTGTCGTTCATGACGCTCTCGATGGCGGTGGTGCCATACTGCTGGCTCACGTAGCCAACCACGTGTGCTGCCAGGTTACCGTTGGGGTAGGAGCGTACGTAGGTGCCGTCCTCCTGCTGCAGCGACTCGGCCAGCGTCACGCCGTCGGACGTGATGATGGAGCCGCGCTGGATGTACTTGGAGCGGGCGATGGTGTGGTTGTTGGTCGGCATGTCCTGATAGTCCTTGGCCTTGATGACCTGGACATAGGTGAGGTTGCCGATAAGGATGGCGAACAGCGCCGTAAAGGCGAGCACCGCGCGGGTTAGACGGTTGGCGAGCGCCACGCGGCCGAGCACACCGGATTCAGGTGTGTCGAGCAGGCGACGGCGCATGCGCGAGCCGACGGAATGGCTGCCACTGCCGTAGGAAGACGAGGTGGCAAAGCGCGTGCCCGTCGGGGCGGCGGCAGATGCGACCTGATCATCGGTGATGGCGGCCATGGTGCCGGTGCCGGTAAGTTCTGCCTCGCGTCCGGTCGCCTCGTCACCAGCGCGCAGCAGGAGCGCGACGATGATAAAGCTTGCCAGCAGCGAGGAGCCGCCCTGGCTCATAAAGGGCAGGGTGACGCCGGTCAGCGGGATCAGGCGGGTAACGCCGCCTACGATCAAAAAGGCCTGGAAGCTGATGGCTGCCGTAAGGCCCGTGGCACTAAAGGCGGCAAGGTCGGACTTTGCGCGGGCAGCTGTGGTCAGGCCGCGAACGGCAAAGAGCATAAACAGGATGAGCACGGCGCCGCCGCCCAAAAGGCCCATCTCCTCGCCGATAGCCGAGAAGATAAAGTCGGACTCGACGACAGGGATGTTGTTGGCCATGCCGTTGCCGATGCCAACACCGACCAGACCGCCATCGGCAAGCGAGAAGAGCGACTGGACGATCTGGTAGCCCTGGCCCTGGGCGTCCTTAAACGGATCGACCCAAACCTGGAAACGCACCTGAACGTGCGACAGGAACTTGTAGGCGCCCACGGCTCCAACGGCCAAGAGCGCAAGACCGATAACGACATACGAGAATCGTCCCGTGGCAACGTAGAGCATCAGCAAGAAGATGGTGTAGAACAGCACGGCCGAACCCAGGTCGCGTTCGAAGACGACGACGAGCAGGCACACACCCCACACGGCAAACAGCGGCAGCAGCAGTCGCAGACGAGGGATCTTAAAGCCCAGGATCTTGCGGTTGGAGATGGAGAGCAACTCGCGGTTCTCGGCCAAGTAGCCGGCCAAGAACAGGACGATAAAGACCTTGGCGAACTCGCCGGGCTGGATGGTAAAGCCCGCGATGCGAATCCACAGCTTGGAGCCCGAGATCGTGGTGCCGATAAAGATAGGCAGCATCAGCAGAATGATGCCGATGATGCCAAAGGTGTACTTGTAGCGCATGACCACGTCGAGGTTTTTGACCAGTGCAAGCGTTCCCACCATGAGCGCCACCGAGACAAACAGGATGATGAGCTGCGAGATGGCGAGAGCGGGGGCGAGGCGTGTCACGAACGTGATGCCGATGCCCGAAAGCACAAAGACAATGGGCAGGATGGCGGGGTCGGCACCGGGCGCCAAGATGCGCACGGCAATGTGGGCCGCGGCAAAGGCGGCAAAGAGGCCGATCGGTACGGCGAGCGTCTCAAAGGAGATGGCAGCGCCCGCGGTGAGGACGTACATCGCATACAGCAGGATGACGGGGAACGCCGAGGCGATGAGCAAGAGCAGCTCGGTGTTGCGGCGACTCATAAGCGGCACTCCCTTTCTAATTCTTATCGGAGGCTTCGGCCTCGGCGGACTGTTCGGCGGTTTTCTCGGAATCTGATTCGGAGGTCGATCCCTGATTGGTGTTGTCGCGAATCGTTTGCGCGTCGATCACCTGGCGGGTCTGCTCCTCGTCGATCTGGTGGCGGTACTTGGATATCGTGTCCTGCGCATCGTCGACACTTGTTTGCGGAATGCCAGCCTTGAGGCGGTTTTGCGTGTCTTCGGGCAGATCGGACAGCTTAATGCTGGTTTCGCTTTCGAGCCAGTGGAGCTTGAGTCCGAGCGGCTTGCCGGGCAGGCCGCGCCAGACGGCGACATTGCCCTGGTAGGTACCCAGGTAGTACGAGCCGGTGACACCCGTGTAGGCCCAGATGCCAGCTGCCAGCACAAAGACGAGGGCCAGGATGGCGGCGATAGTAATGTTGCGGCGACGCACGCGTTGCGCCTCGCGCATAACGCCATCGTCAACCAGGTCAACGACTACTACGGTCACGTTGTCGTGGCCGCCGGCGGCAAGCGCCGCGTCCACTAGGTTGTCGACGCAGATTTGCGCGGTTGAGGACTGCGTGGCGATGTTCTCGATATCGCTATCGGGAATCATGCTCGAAAGGCCGTCGGAGCACAGGATCAGGCGGTCGCCTTCCTCGATATGCAGAGTGAAGTGGTCGGCATACATGGCGGGGTCCGAGCCCAGTGCACGGGTGATGACCGAACGGTTGGGGTGGACGCGAGCCTCGTCTGCCGTAATCTCGCCGGCGTCCACGAGCTCTTCCACATAGGAGTGGTCGCGGGTCACGCGGATGAGCGTGCCCTCGTGGAGCAGGTAGGCGCGAGAGTCACCCACGTGGGCGATGGCGAGCGTGTCGTTTTCGATATAGGCGCAAGTGGCTGTGCAGCCCATGCCGGGCTTGCCCAGGCCATTCAAGGCGGCCTCGATTACGGCGGCGTTGGCGGCCTCGACGGCTGCCGCCAGGCGTGCGGCGTCGGCAGACTGAGGAGCTGTCTTGGCGATGGTCTCGACAGCGATAGAGGAGGCTACCTCGCCGGCAGCGTGACCACCCATGCCGTCGCATACGCAAAAGAGCGGCGACTGCACCAGGTAGGAATCCTCATTGTGCGGACGCACGCAGCCAACGTCGGAGCGGGCGCCCCACATGAGTTGCGTGGTGGTGCCGGCATCATAGGTCGAGGCGGTCTCGATGCGCTCCTCGGTTAGGGGTTCAAAGCTCATGGTCGAGCCGGGGTCTTTGAGCTTGGCCTCAACGGCGGCAACGTCGATTTCGGCTGTGTCACCGGGAGAGACGGTGTCGGTCTCGGCGTTTGATTCGGAATCGCCGGCGTCCGGGGAGTCGGGCTCCTCGGACGCGCGGGCGGTCGACTCGTCATCTTGCGGGCTGACGTCTATAGGCTCGGGCGTCGCAAAGTGCGACGGCGCGGGCGTGTTTTGCGACTGGGCGGCGGGCTCGGCCACGGCATCGGACTCGTTTGCGGGCGCAGACTGCGGGGTCTTGGGTGCAGAGTCGTCCTCGGGGGATGGCCCTGCCTCGGGCGCCGACGTAGACGCGGGCGCAACCTCGGATGCCGGGACTATGGGAAACGCCGGCGCGGCGGGCTCGGGTGCCGCAAACACCGCAGCGCTCTCGTTGATTGCCGCGGCGACGGGCTCTGCAAAGTGAGCCGGCGCCGGGGTTGCTTCGGGCGCTGTGGACTGTTCCGCAGCATGTGCCCCGATGGGCGCTGCTGCGGCATCCTCTCCGTCCTCGTTATCGGCGAGATCCGAAATATCATGCGTTACATGCGAAAGAGGCAGGGAGAACACGGTGTCCTCGGGCTCCACGGGTGCGGAGCCCGCCGGAGCGGCGTGGGCCGGCGCAGCTGTGGCGGCGGCCGGTGCCTCGGTCATAGTTGCGGACTTGTTCTCCTCGTCGATCATCGACGGTTCACCTTCATGACCACGTCGCCAATCTGGACTTCGTCGCCCTCACGCAGCGTCGCGGGCTCCACGAGCTGGCGGCCGTTGACGAGCGTGCCGTTAAGCGAGTTGAGGTCCTCGATGATGAGCGCCGGGCCCTGCAGCGAAAAGCGCGCATGCGAGGCCGAGACGAACGGTTCGTTGATGCAGATGTCCGAAGACGGCGAGCGACCGACGATGACGGGGCCGAGCATGTCTACGTGGATGCCGCGGATACCGCGCGGACCCTTGTCCACATCGATCGTCCAGATAGCCGAGTCGCGGCGCTGTCCACGCACAAGTCCCACGCCTGTCTTCATGACGGCGAACAGGAAGATATAGAGCAGGGCGACCAGGACGATGCGGCCTGCAAAAAGGACGATATCGATGTTCATAAGCGACTATCCCCTAAATTCAAAGGTGCTCAGGCCAAACGTCAGCAGATCGCCGTTGCGCAGCGGGCAGCGCGTAATGCGGCGGTTGTTGACGAGCGTGCCGTTGGTGGAATTGAGGTCCTCGATCGACCAATCCGAGCCCGTAAAGGTGAGCTGGGCGTGGCGGCGCGACACGTTGGGGTCGCGCAGGGCAATGTCGGAAACTGAGCGCTCGCGACCGATGGTCACCTGTGCGGAGGTGATGCTATGGCTCTCGCCGCTCACGACGTCGACGAGCTGGGCGAGCGGGCGCTGCGGGGCGCGAGTGCTCGCCATGTTGGAGGCGATGCCGGCTGCGGCGCCTAGGCCCACGGCGGCACCGGTCGCGGCGGCTCCGCCCATGCCGGCAAGCGCGTCGCGCGAGACGGTCTGAGGCACCGGGATGGGTGCGGCGGCGGGGTCGGGGACGCTAGGCGCGAAGGGGTCTGCCACGGCAAGCGGGTCGGGAGCGGCGGCGCGAGGCGTCGGCTGCTGCTGGGGCATGGCGGCGGGGCGCTGCTGCTGCGGGGCAGCAAACTGCTGCTGGCCGGCGCGCGGGGCGCTGGCGGCACGGCTTGCCGCGGAGTTGTTCTGGCCCAGGCCGTTTTGATAGGCGCGCTCTTCTTCGTACAGGCGGCCGAGCGTGGGGGCATCGACGTTCTCGGCAAAGACCGAGAACTTGCCGGCGCGCAGCTGCGGATCGATCATAAAGCGCACGAGGGGCTCGCCGACAAAGACATAGCGGCGCTTTTCGGCCTGCGCCTTCACGAACTCGCGGACCTCGCGCGAAAGCTCGGGGTAGAACGGGGCGAGCATGGGATCGTCGTCGGCGGCGATCAGGATGGTATAGAGTGCCGGCGCCGTGTTGACGCCGTTGATCACCAGAGTCTGATCCTCCATGTCGCGAGCGGCCTGCTTGGCAAGCTTCTTAAAGGAGAACGGGGCACGGGTGGCACCGAAGATGCCGGCCACGTGGTCCTCGAAGATGTTCAGGAAGTTCACGAAAGATCACTCTCCGTATAGGTTCTTTGGTATCCGAGCAAATATAGGCATATCCCAACGATTATAGAGGATAGGGTTCCCGCAACCGCCGCCTTGGCGATGACCGCGGCTGCAAGGCTGGCAATTTCCATATGGTGTGCAAGACAGGACGCCGCTGCGCAGCCGATGCCGGTGACAGCGATGGCGGCGATTGCGGCAAGGTTTGAGTCCTGATCGGCACGCTTGGCATGGGCATTGAGCAGCGCAGATGACGCCGCGGCAGTTGCCGCGGCCAGCCCAAAGGCAGCCCAAAGGAGTGGGTCTCCCAGCGCTGCGGCAACGTTACCGAGCCCCAGCACGCCTCCGGCTGAAAGCGCGACCGTGGCCAGACGGGCAAAAAGCGTGCCCATGCCCGTTGCCGCGGCGGCGCTTGCCGGGCCGAGCCAAAATGACGCGACGCCGGCGGCGACCCCAGCTGCCAGGAAGGTATTGCCGGTCAGACAGCCAAGCGCGAGTGCACAGGCGAGTGCGGCGCTCGCGGCAGCCTCGGTACGACCCCAGGCGATCCACCAACCGGACATGGCGGCGGCAAAGATCACCGCGACGGGCAGCATCGACAGGATGCCCTGTGCCTGCATGGTGGCGTTGGCCATGAGCACCAAAAAGCCCACAGCGGAGATGGCCGAGCCGATCTGGGGGGCCAGGCCAGCCGCCGCTCCGATCGCGATAGCCGCAATGACCAGGCCGGGAAGCGCCGCGACCCCGGCCGTTTGCATCAACAAAAAGCTAAAGGTGCCGCACGTTAGCGCCGAGATAGTGCGCATGGTGTAGTCGCGCGCATGGCTCCAGCGCGTGCCCGCCCAGCCGAGTGCGGGGTCGACCTCGATGGCGTCGTCCTCGTAGTGCGACGGCTCGATATCGTCGAGCTCCTGCTCGTCATCCGAAAGCTCGCCAACCATTTGCTCCAGGCTGCGACGGCCTTCGCGCACGCTGCCCAGACCGGCAAGGAGCTGGTCGCAAAATGCCTCGATGCTGTTGGGGCGGTCCTGCGGCATGGGGGAGAGCGCGCTCATGAGCGCAGCCTCGGCTCCCGGGGGAAAGTGTGGTATCAGCTCGCTGGGATAGGTGGCGCCGCCGATGATGCGGTCGAGCGAGTCGGCGGGCGTGGCTGCCATAAAGGGAGCGCTGCCGCACAAGCCCTCGTAGATCACACAGGCGAGGGCAAAGACATCGGCGCGCTCATCGACCGTGCCGGTCTCGATATCGAGCTGCTCGGGCGGCATGTAGCCGATGGTGCCGCCGCGCGAGCCGCCAAAGCCACCGGCGGACGACAGTCGCGCCATGCCAAAGTCGGTGAGCTTTACATTGCCCGAGTGGTCGATGAGCACGTTGGCGGGCTTAATGTCCAGGTGGAGTACGCCATTACTATGGGCGAAGGTGAGCGCCTGGCCCAGGGCATCGGCAATGGCTGCGGCCTCGTCAAAGGTAAGTGAGTGGCCGTCCACGCGATGCAAAAACTCGGCCAGCGACATGCCATCGACATATTCCATAACCAGGTAGGCATAGGCTGTGTCGTGCGTAAAGTCGATGACCTGCACGATGTTGGGATGTTGAAGCATAGCGGCAGTGTGCGCCTCGCGCAGGACATCCATGATGTCGCTGGCGGGCATGCCGGCACCGTTGATAAGGGGGATGCGCTTAATGGCGACGCGGCGGCGCAGGTGCGTGTCGCGGCAGATCTCGATGGAGCCAAAACCGCCGGTCGCAAGTGTCTCGAGCGGCTGGTACCGCTTGAGCAGCTCGCGAGAGCTGGTGCCCTCCAAGGGAACGTCCGGCGAGAACCGGGCGGTATGTTGCGAGAAAAGCGGCATGGCCAACCCTCGTGCGTTTAAAGTTCGTTTGCGAGCGGCGGGCGCGGAGCCGAGCCGTTCGCGGTGGCATAGATGCTGCTAGTGTAGCACGCTCAGGCGGATGGCGAGGATGGCGGGATGCGAGGCTGCCTGTCTGGCTTGGCCTTCGTCTCGACCCATCCGGAAAGCGCGCCCCAGTTTGCGGCCAAATACTGGGACACGCTTTCCGAATGGGGTGTGCTGCGGAAACTGCGTCCCAGAATATTGACTCAGAACGGGATACAGTTTCCAGATCGACGCTCAAAAGGAAACCGCATCCCGCTTTGATGCGGGGACTGCGGACAAAAGCTGAACCGTGATCTGGCTCGGATTGGAGTTCGCCTGAATCGTTGATGCTGGCTGGTGTGGGCGTGGAGATAAACGAGCAGCCCGAGCGATATAATGACACGCTATGGAGGTCATATGCTCTTTTCCCGCTGTTCTGCCACATCTGCTTTCGCCATTGCGCTCGTCGTAATGGCGGTTACCCCTTATCACCGGTTTTCATCTTCAATCGGCTTGGCATCAGGTGCAATGACCTGGCTCGTTATCCTTGGCGCATGCCTCGCGGCGTTTGGTCATGGTGTTGCGCTCCGCAAGGGGAGAGAAATAAGACGGCCGGGTCGCCTTGGCGTCTTCGGTGTTTTCCTTGCTGCTATTGCGGTGGTTCCCGAATGGGTCGACTTGGCCTTCTATGCTCGCGGAGATTCTATTCCAATCGTGTTTGCACCAATCTGGTTGTTGCATCGTGTTTCGTGTGCCTTGTGCTTCACTGGGTCGTTGCTCCTCTCATATGTAATTTGGGATACGGCGGGCTCTCCTTTGATACGGGGGGCGGCGCGGGACGGCGAAAGGGGGACCCGCCGATCGCAGAGCACGCTTTTTGCAGAAACAATAGTTGTCCTGTCTTGCCTGCTGTTTTGCTGTCGAATTTCATGGAGAGTCGTTCCCGAGCCATGGGGGATGCCCTCTGTAACGGCCGCATCAATTGGCCTCGTGCTTTTAATTCCGCTGGTCTATCTCGTATTGGCTGCGGTCCCGCTGCTTTGCTGTCCCCGCGCCTTTGGTCGGGGGCAGGGCGACGTGTTTGCCCGTTCTGTGCTTGTAGCAGTTCCCATTGGCCTTGTTCCGGCTGTCGAGGTGGCATACTTTGCAAGCGATGCCGCAGTCATTGCATCACTGTCGATGGGGTCCGCTATTGCTGTTGCCGCCTTCGTATGCACATTGCTAAGGGAGAAACGGGACAACAATTCGGATACCCCTCGCACGTCCGACCCATTCGATGCGGGGGTGTTTTCCCCTGCCCTGTCGCCTCGAGAAGAGCAGTTTGTTCGACTGCTGCTCAAAGGGAAAACGCCGGCGGAAATTGCCAGGGAGACGGGTACGAAGCCATCGACGGTGCGAACAACGCTTCACCGAGCATACGGGAAGGCATCGGTTGCGGGCTCACGCGAGCTCGTGGCATTGTTTGCGGGTGAGGGTGATGCTACAGGGCCTGGTCTGCTGCAGCGGCATGCTGGTGATATGTTGACATCAGTTCGGACGCGCCGGCTGTTTCGATACCTGCTCACAACATTTTTTATCCTCCTTGCGGCGGGCCCCTTGGTAATGGCGGATAGCGATTGGGGATCCGGTGTTTCGCGGGCAGTCGCCTTTTCTCTCGCAAGCTATGCATTGGGTCTCGGACTGCTTCTGTCGCTGCACTACGCGGGTGAAAAACTGAATCGTGAAGTTGCGCTGACTAGAACGGATGGGGCGATTGGGCTCGGAAGCCCGTGCGTATGGGCGGTGCTGTCTGCCGTGGAATGGTCTTTTGTCTATATCGCGGCATGGAGGTGTATATGCGATCCGTTGATGGCTGCGCCGGTCCTGCTGTGCGGCGTGGCATCTACGGTCTCGCTCGCTGTTGGGCTGCGTCCGTTTAAGGTGCATGCCCGTGTCCGGGCTATCGTGCCGTTGGTGTCAATAGGTGCGGCTACTTTAATCCATGCGGCCACTAGGGGGCGAATCCATGGGTTCGCGGTGCTGACGGGGATGTTGCTCACATACATAGTGCTGCGTAGCTGTCCGCAGCGCAAAATGCTTGGGATATGGATGCTTTGCTTTGGGGCGGCGGCTCCTGTCTGGGTTGTCTTGCTCAACATGGTGCAGGATCTGACGGTTTTCGAGCCTCTGTTCCTTGCGTCGTTGCTGGGGCAAAGTTCGGCCGTCAATGTCGTCGTGGCAACGGTGATTGTTTGCTGGTCTGTGCCCATGCTCGTTACGCACATCGTGCTCGTACGCTCGGTTGAGGACGAGAAGGCCGTCTTGAAGTACCGTGCGAACGGGTCCACCGAAGCAGCTCACGTGCGCCGGCTGGCTCTGCTTACGTCGCGCGCCCTGTCCGATGTTCAGGCCCGAATATTGTTGATGACGGCAGAGGGCACAACGACAAAGACCATTGCGCAGGATGTCGGTTACGCTGCATCTACGGTGCAAGCGCTGCGATCCGCGTCCTATCGCCAGTTGAAGATCAAGAACAAAGCAGAGCTTATTTCATTGTTATCGCAGGTAGATAACGTGTAAACGCCTGGATTATCAACTCAATAGCGAGTGTTTACAGACATCTTTCTCCATTCATGCAAAGGTTGCTGTGCGTCGACGCATTGTTAGCCGCTTTTGATTGGAGAAGGCCATGATTAAGCCAAGGAGCGCTATTACTCGAATCGGAGTCGGGTTGGCGATTGCTGCGGGTCTGTCCCTAGGGGTTCCCGCTGCATCGTTCGCGCAAGAGGAGTTTGACACCTCTCAGGTTTCTAGCATTACTCAAAACGCCGATACGGGAATTACGACCTGTACGAACAATGCCGATAGGGCATTTAGTTTTCAATGTGCCGGGACGAGTGCAACTGGCTACCGTCAAAAGGATGATTCCTCATCGCTCTATCTGGATATCCAAGGTTATACGGGAAATCCGCTTCGGTTATATACAGACGGTGCGTATAACACAAGCGGTAGCGGCAGCATGAATTGTACTCAGGGAACGTATCGTTCGAATCACAAGGGACAGTGGGAAATGTATAACCTCGTCCGTGAGAACGGGCGATCTGCGGCGCGACTGACTGCATGGGCGGAGTCTGGCTACGGCACTGTTATTGGTGTATGGAGCCCCGACTGCGTCGGGCATTTCCGCAAGCTTCCCGCATAGTTGTTTGAATTGGCTCCCTTCCGGCTTTCTGGGTCGGAAGGGGGAGGAGGACGTATGAACCAAAGGCTCGTAAGATATGAGCTGTCGAAAACGATAAGACGCCCAGCTTTTATCTTTGCTCTCTTGATTGCAGTCGCAGTTGCAATAGCTGCTGCGCTGGAGCCGTGGGCAAATTTGGAAAAAGAACGTCACAACCTTCTTTCTTTTGGTTACGGCGTTGGCATGCAAGCCAAAAACTATCTCGGTCAAACACGTGAAAGCAGCTTCGGTAACTGGATTGTTGTGAGCGCGAACGCGCCACTGTCTGCGTCGGTGTTTTTCTATGCACTGCCCCTGCTTGCAATGTTGGCCGGATCTTGGTCGTGCCTCTTTGAGCGTTTGAGTGGTTATGACATGCAGATATGCACGCGCGTTTCCAGAAAGGCATACGTGAACGTAAAGGTGCTGTCTGCTTTCCTCTCCGCGTTTACAGTGACTGCCATTCCTCTGCTCGTCAATTTCCTGATTGTCTCGATGCTTTTTCCTGCGTATCTTCCTCGGGTCGATGAGTCGACCTACGTAGGGCTTTACCTACATAGCTATTTCTCCGGTCTATTTTATTCACATCCTTTGTTATATGTGCTTGCATACACGCTGTTCGATGCGGTCACGCTCGGGACTTTATCCATGGCTGTAACTGGCTTCTCAATTTTGTTTCGTAGCAGAATCAAAGCGATAATTGTCCCGTATCTGCTAATGGTTGCGTGGCATTTTGCAAATGGCTGGATCTTCGGCGTAATGGCTTGTGTGGGGTTTAACTGCAATATCTTCAACAGCATCAGGTCGGAATCGCTGAATAACTGGCCAGACATTCGAGCCGGTTTTGCGGAAATCATATTATTGACCCTTGCTTCGTTGGCTTTTTCTGGGGCGTGGAAAAGGCGGGAGATGGTCTGATGCTGTTTAGGCTGGTCGCCGCGGACCTGAGGACCGTTTTGAAGAAGAACATCATTACCTTTATTGCGATTGCGGCAGTGACCGTTGCGAACCTGGTGTACGCCTACGGTTTGTCTTCTGTGTATGGGGTCAGGACGGATGCCTTGGGGTTTGCGGACAATCTTGCGCTCGTGTTTGCCGGATCTGCTCCGTTTGAGCCTAGGCCCGGGGTCATGTTTGTGCTTCCGCTAGGATGGCTATTTCTCATTCTGCTTATTCTCTATACAACACTCGATTATCCCGCCGAATCGTTGCACGGGTTTGGTTTGCAAACGCTTGTCCGATGCCGGGCGAGAACCCTTTGGTGGGTCTCGCGTTTTATCTCAGTGGCGGCGATAACAGCATTTTCGCTGCTCGTGGTGGTTTGCTCTGTTGTGATTTGGAGCTTGATGGTGAGTGCCTCGTTCAGCGCGGTCATCCATGGCGAGTCGCTTCAGCTGGCTAATTTGGCGCCGTGGTTTCTCAAGGCGAGCGAAGCAGGTGCACTGCCGTTTTTCGCAGGTCTCTTTCTTGCTTTTGAGGCGCTTGCGTTTGTGCAGGCAACGGTTGGGTTTGTGCTTGGGCCGTCAGTTTCATTTGCGGTTGTAATGAGCTACCTGATCTGTTCGGCATATGCGCGGCATTGGGCGCTACTGGGAAATGCCTTGATGCTGTTGCGCTGGGGTGGAATCGTCAAAGAAGGAATTGCGACGGGCTCGAGTGGCTTGTTTTCAATTGTGATTATGTCGTTATGCCTATCGTTGGGTGGACTGTGGTTTCGAAGGGCCGACCTTATCGAAAAGAGGGACAAGATATGAGTGTGATCGTTAGGGACGTATCGAAGCGCATGGGCAAAAACGATGTCCTGCGCAACGTGTCTATCGAGGTTGACCCTGGGACTGTGGTCGGGCTTCAGGGGATAAACGGTTCGGGTAAGACCATGCTCATGCGAGCGGTCTGCGGATTGATTAGACCCACCGAGGGCGAGATTATTATCGATGGCCAAAGACTTGGGGCGGATATCTCGTTTCCGCCGAGTCTGGGGATGTTGATAGAGGCGCCTTCCTTTTTAGGATATCTGTCTGGTTACGACAATCTGGAGCTCATAGCTCAAATCAATGGCGTTGCCACCCCCGAGGACATTCGCTCTGCCCTGCGGCTCGTGGGGCTCGATGCAGACGAAAAAAAGAAGTTTCGAGCATACTCGCTTGGGATGAAGCAGCGTCTGGGAATAGCTGCGGCAATTATGGAAAAGCCGAAGCTGCTTGTTCTCGATGAGCCAACGAATGCCCTCGACGAAGCGGGCGTGGAAATGCTCAAGCGCGTTGTGGCGATGGCGGCATCAACGGGTCGCGAGGTTCTTCTGTCTAGCCATGACGGAGAGGTGCTCGAGGAGCTAGCCGATCGTGTTTACTGCATGCGCGACGGTGCCGTTGTGAAAGTTCGGGAAAGGTCGTGAGCGCGATGAAGAAGGCCCTGTTGACGAGAAGGTCGATGCTCGCGCTTTTTGGCTGTGCTGTTACCGGCCTTGCGGGCATGAGGGTGAGCGTCGTTAACGGGAACCGGACAGTCATTCCTGAAAAATATTACGCGGAGGGCGAATGGCTCTCGATGGATGGGGCGTTTCTGGGGTCGAAGGATGTGGCGACTGACGGGTATTCGTTTTGCATAGACGGGGCAGAGCTGCTCACGCCGCGCGAGTATCTCAAGCGTGCGCATGATGATTATTCAAAATATGGCATCGTAGATACGAAAACGAAATTGAAGGACGCCGACATCACGTGTGTTATCGCCGTAAAGATGCGTGTCAGGAATAAGGACAATGTCGAAGGCGGAATTAAAGCGTATGTTTGGCATTTGGTGCCGGAGTCTGCGCCAAACTATGACTTTGTGGTCAATACCGATCTGATAACGCAGGCAATGCCGGTGCTGGGCGGTTCTGCTGCGTTTGCTGTACAGGTTGGGGCGGAGAACGAGTTACTCGTCCCATTCATGATGCAAAACACCAACGACTATTTCGAAGGTTACGAGACCGTCCGTTTTGAGAAAGCGTTTCCCGGGACCTATACGATGAAGATGACCGATCTGCCGGAGCGAAGGCTCTTCAGGTTTGAAGTTAAATAGCTCGAAGGCCCTGTTGGGGGAGCCTCATCCTACGCTGAAGCGGGATGAGATTCCCTTCGCAGTGGCGCTCGGCCCTAGCGCTTCTTCTTGCTCTTCTTCTGCTTGCGCTGCTTGCCCTTGTTGTCCTGGGGCTTGTCGGCCTTGTCGCCCCGCTTGGCCTCGGCGGCAGCCTTCTCGGCCTTCATTTTCTTCTTCTTGGTCTCGATGCGGAGCTTTTTGTTGATGCGCGCCTTAAGGAAGGGGCCAAACTGCTCGGCATCGCCGCGGATAAAGGTGTCCTTAGGGATAGTCACGCCCTGGTCGGCGAACATGGCTACAAAGATGCGCTCGCCGTCGAGTACGTGGTCGAGCTTCTCAAACGGGAAGAACTGCGACTTGCCGCTCTTGCCCCAAACCATCAGGCCGTCCTCGTTGGCAGCGACGCGGCGATAGCGGCCACCCATGGACTCGTCGGCCTCGACGGCGTCGATAAAGTCACGGGCGAGCGTGTGGTGCAGGTTTTTGCTCCACCAGGCCAAAAAGGTGCCGAATACGATCAGGACGACGCCAAACTTGATCCAGTTACCGCCGGCCACCAGCATGCCAATGCCGATCAGCGCGGCAATTGCCGCGGCGACATACAGCGAACCGCGACGCCTGGGCGAGGCGACCAGGCGGGCGAAGTCGGTGACCAGGTCGTTTTCGTACTGGTACTCGTTGAGGTACAGGATGCCGTCGTCGGCTGCGGCCTGCTCCTCGAGCGCGACCTCGACCTGGTCGGCTGCTTCGGAGGGAACGAGGTTGCTCTCTGCGTCTGCCATGCTCTTTGGACTCCTATCGCGGCGGGCTTGCCGTACGGGTTATTATGGATGCAGTATGCCGTGCGACCGCATGGCCGCCGCGGCAACAAGACTCAGTATACCCGGGGGAGCACCCATGGAATCGTTGTACCGAAAGTATCGCCCGCTCACCTTCGACTCCGTGGTGGGCCAGCAGCATATCGTCTCGACGCTCGAGCACGCCATTACCGAGGGACGCCTGTCCCACGCCTACCTGTTCTGCGGTCCGCGCGGCACGGGCAAGACCACCATGGCGCGCATCCTTGCCAAGGCGCTGCTCTGCCGTAATGCCGAGGCGGCGCGCGCCGAGGGTGCAAGCGGCTGCATGCCCGACGGCACCTGCGAGGAATGCGAGCTCATCGCCGAGGGCAACCACCCCGATGTTTACGAGCTCGACGCTGCAAGCCGCACGGGCGTGGACAACGTGCGCGAGGAGATCATCAACTCCGTCAACTTTGCCCCGGTGCGCGGCAAGTACAAGATCTATATCATCGACGAGGTCCACATGCTCACGACGGCGGCGTTTAACGCGCTGCTCAAGACGCTCGAGGAGCCGCCGGCGCACGTGATCTTTGTGCTGTGCACCACCGACCCGCAAAAGATTCTGGAGACCATCCTCTCGCGCTGCCAGCGCTTCGATTTCCACCGCATCGGTAACGAGGATATCGAGCGCCGCCTGGCATACGTGTGCGAGCAGGAGGGCTTCGACTACGACGACGAGGCGCTTGCCATCGTGGCGCGCCACGCCAAGGGCGGTATGCGCGACGCGCTCTCCACGCTGGAGCAGCTGAGCGTCTTCGGCAACGGCACCGTGCATGCGGACGATGCCCGCTCGCTTTTGGGCGAAGTTTCGGACCAGATTCTGGGCGAGTTTGCTCGCGCCATCGCCGAGCGCGATATTGCCGAGCTCTATGGGCTCATTCGCGCGCAGGTCGAGGAAGGCAATGACCTGCTGGAGCTGTCGCGCGATCTGGTGGCGCACGTGCGCGACGTGTACGTGGCCTGCGTTGCCGGCGCCCGCGCCGAGCTGTTTGAGGGCGGCTCCGAGCAGGCCGAGGCGCTTGCTGCCGAGGCCGCTGCCTTTGGCGAGCATCCTGCCGATCGTTTGGCTCGCGTGCTGACCGTGCTCGACGATGCCGCCTTGGAGATGAGGGGTGCGAGCGACGTGCGCCTGGTGCTCGAGATCGCCTGCACGCGTCTGACACGTCCCGAGGCCGATTTAACGATTGAGGCTTTGGCTGAGCGCGTGGCTCGCTTGGAGGCCATGGTTGCCAACGCCGCCGTTCCAGCGAGCGTGGCTGCTGCTCAAGCGAGTGCGCCTGCTGCATCCGCACCCGCTGTCCAGCAGCCGACGCTGATCTCGGGTGCCCGAGCTGCTACTCCTGCGGCGACCGCCGCCCCCGCTGCTACGTCCGCGCATCAGAGCGGCATGCCTTGGGACCACGGCGCTGCTGTTCCGGCTGCCCAGCCTGCGCCCAAGTCTGCGGCTCCGGCTCCCGCGCCTGCTGCATCGACCGCGCCGGTGTCCAAGCCCAACAATGCCGCCCAGGTTGCCGCCGCCGGTGCTGCCGAGACCCCCGCGGTCGAGGACGCCGGCGAGCTCCAGCGCAAATGGGCCGAGGTCGTCGAGCGCGTCAAGGCTCGTCAGGCTTCCTATGCAGGCCTTTTGCTCAACGCCCGCGCCACGGCCGACGATGGATCCAAGCTCACGGTCTCGTTCCCCGCGGGTTCTACCTTTGCCATCAAGATGCTCGGCCGCGCCGACACGCAGTCGGTAGTCCTGCCGACGGTCTGCGCGGTCTTCGGTCGTCGCACCGTCGACTACGTCTTGGATGGAGGTGGCACGCCGGCTCCTCAACATGAGGAGCATTCTCCATCTGCACGGGCTGCGGTATCTGCGGACCCGCAACCCGTGTCCTCGGCGGCCCCTGCATCCTCGAGCGCCAGCGCGACGCAGCAGCAAGCGGCGCCGGCGATGGCACCGACCCCGTCGGCGCCTAAGCCCGCGGCGCCCAAACCGGTTGCTCCGGCTCCTGCGCCCAAGCTTGTCGCGCCTGCATCCAAGTCATCCGACCTGGCTAAGGCTCCCTGGCTGCGCTCCGACAACCCTGCCGGCGCTCCTGCCACGGGCAAACTCCCGACCGAGCCCGCGCCCCGCGCGCCCGAGCGCGCGTCCGCTCCCAAGGCTCAGCCGTCTGCGCAGTCCGCTCCGTGGGAATCCGAGCAGGTTCCCTACGACGATGCCATGGTCAGCGGTTTTGCTGCCGATGCCGGCGGGGACGATCTGCCCCCGTTCGACGTGGCGGGTGCGGCGTCCGCGCCCAAGCCCGCTGCAACTGCCCCCAAAGAGGAGGACGCCCCCGCTGCCCCTTGGGAGTCCAACCCCGGCGCCGGCAGCCCCTTCGGCCACCAGGGCGCAGCCCCGAGCATCCCGCAGACCGAGGACGAGGCCAAAGCCCTCATCCGCAGCGTCTTCGGCCAGGCCACCATCTTCAAGCCGGTGGAGTAACCGTGCAGGCGGGTATACTGCTCAAGAAGAGATCTCTTTGTCCGGGCGCATCTGTATTTCGGACATGTGTAGTGTGGTGCCGCGTATATCGCATTCGAGTAGACAGGTACGTGACGGTCGGCCTAGGGTGTTGAGGTCGATACGATACGTCGCATGGCTGTCCGTGTACTCGACTCGCTCAGCGTTGATGGTTGCTCCGATTGTAAATAAAGAGCCCGGTTCGGCATCGACAATCTTGAAGTCCCTTATCTTGACCTTGAACTCTTGGTAGAGGGACGGGCTGTTGTAGTAAACGGTTCGGGTTCCGTCGGTGCACTCATCGGTCGTCTCCCATTTGACGACGGGCTGGTCCGAGCTGGCTATTAGCAGTTCTGCTCCAAAGGCTATGACATGGGTGATGACAACCAGCAATGTCCAGCCGACAAAGAGATAGAGAACCACATATGCAACGGGGTGTTTTGAGCGGATGTTTTGGAGCACGTCGGGGGCATTCATGGGGCACCTCCAAATTGCTATCTATGGCAATCAAATTATACCCCGCCGTCATGAGCGCCACCTCGAGTAGTGGCTCGGCATTTAGCCATTTAGCGGCACGCATTAAATGTCGGATTCCGGCTCTACAAGATTTAGCTTTCAATATTATGCAGATGCGAATTATTCAACTTTGCATAATCTTTGGGTGCGGCTTGCACTCCAGGACATGTATATCGACTGAGGCAACACGTCCGCCCCGCTCGCTGGCCGCGCGCCGTGGTACGATTTTTGAGTTTGAAAGTCCCGCCGCGTCCCGGCTGCCCTTGCAGCTCGTTGCGCGGCCGCACGCAAAGGAGCCATTATGGCCGGTATGAACATGCAGCAGATGATGAAGCAGGCTCGCAAGATGCAGGAGCAGCTTGCCGCCGCGCAGGAGAACCTCAAGTCCCAGACCGTCGACGCCTCTGCCGGCGGCGGCATGGTCAAGGTGACCGTTAACGGCGAGATGGAGCTCGTCAACCTCACCATTGATCCCGATGCCCTCGATCCCGAGGACGTCGATATGCTGCAGGACATGATCATGGCTGCTGTCAACGAGGCCGTCCGCGGCGTCAACGAGCTCGCCAACAAGCAGATGGGCGCCATCACCGGCGGCCTCAACATCCCGGGCATGCCGTTCTAAGACACGCATATATATGAGTGCGAATCACAGTCTGCAAAAACTGCTCGATGAGCTGGGTCGTCTGCCGGGCATTGGTCCCAAGTCGGCCCAGCGCATCGCCTATTACCTGCTCGAGGCCGATGCCGAGGAGGCCCGCCGCCTGGCCGAGGCCATCCTGGAGGTCAAGCAGGAGGTCCACTTTTGCAGCCGTTGCTTTAACTACGCCACGGCCGACGAGTGCTCCATCTGCCAGGACCCGATGCGCGATACCACTCGCATTTGCGTGGTGGGCGAGCCGCGCGACGTCCAGGCAATCGAGCGCACGGGCAGCTACCATGGCCTCTACCATGTGCTGGGCGGCGTGATCAGCCCCATGGACAAGATTGGTCCCGAGCAGCTGCATATCCGCGAGCTGCTGGCGCGCCTGGGCCACGAGGACATCCACGAGGTCATTATCGCCACCAACCCCAACATTGAGGGCGAGACCACGGCGAGCTACCTGGCCCGTACCATCAAGCCGCTGGGCGTTGAGGTATCGCGTCTTGCGAGCGGCCTTCCCGTGGGCGGCGACTTGGAGTATGCCGACGAGCTTACGCTTGGCCGCGCTATCGAGGCCCGCCGCGCGATCTAGGCGGCGTCAGCTCCGCGGCATGTCCCGTCGGTCTGCCGCACGGGGCGCTCATAATTGGGCACGCGTTCATTCATTTGTTGTGCAACAAACCTGCTTTTCATCCGCTTATCGCGTGGATGGGTCCGTCTGCACCTCGTATTTGCCCATTCGTTGCGCAACCTTTTGGTTTCGCTGATACACTCAAATGTGAATATGAAAGAATGCGCCGCTTTTAAGCGGCGTGTTTTTGTTGGAGGAGAACGCATGCGGCCCGGGGGCACTCAGACAAAGCATGGCGCCGCGGTGCGCATGCGACGCCGGCTGGGCCTGGCGCCTCGGGCGTGTGTGCTGCTGTCTTGCTCGCTCGTGCTGGTCATAGCCGGTGTTTCGGCTTATGGCATGACGGTGCCGTCCATGGTGCAGGCGCATGCTGCGCGCGAGCTGCATATTGGGCGCAAGGCCAAAAGCGACTTGGGAACGACAACCGGATATGCGTGGGCGAGTGTGGTCGGGCGCACCGCGTTTGGCGTCGATCCCGCGGACGAGGGCGAGCAGGCGTCCAACGAGATCACACTGGCAAACGGCAAGACCATCGTGCTCACCAACACCAAGATCATCACGAAGCTTTCCAACAACAGCGTGGCTTCTGTCGTTAACAAGGCAGAGCAGCAGAAGGAGCAGGATACGCAGCAGGCGGGTAAACCCGGCGGCTCGGACGGGTCCGGTTCTGGCACCGGTTCGGCGGGCTCGGGCGGCGGTTCCGGTTCGGGCTCCGCCTCTGGCGGCGGATCTTTGAGTGGTGGCTCGACGGACGGCAGTGCCGGCGGGGACGCGGGCTCGGGTGGCCTCTCGGCTGCCGAGGAGGAGAGTATTCACAGCTGGCTCGTGACCAAATACAACATGCTCGATGGCTATGTCGCCCGCGCCAACAGCGTGGTTTCGACCTATAACGCTACGGGCGATACCGGACCGTGCGACACCCTGGCCAACGATATGTTTGTCATCCGTGCCGAGTTCGGTCGACAAAGGTTCTCGACCAAATCTAAGTGGTATCGGCAGTATGCCAATCTGTGGGGCTGCTATACCAACCTGTGTCAATGGGTTGGGCACTACGGCAACGACGACGTCGCGCTCAACAACTTCAACACCAATGTGGCGGCGATCGCCCTATGACGAACGACCTCGCTTCTACGGCAGCCCAGTCGCTCAACCGCGATTCCATGGTGGGCCTGCGCCTGGCGCGCGTCGACGGGTTTGAGCCGGCCGTCGCCCTGGGCACGGACGAGCTTCCTGCCTACCTGCGCCGGTTTACGATGCTGTTTGCCGATGACGCCACCATGCGCCGCGGCGGTATCGGCCGTGTGACGCGTGCCGTCAACGCGCAGGGCGAGGCCGTGGCGCTCAAGCAGCTCATCTTGCCAACGCGCGACGAATTTGATGACGATGTCGCCCATGAGGCGCTGGTCACCAAGTTCAAGGCGGCGTTTCGCGAGGAATATGAATGCCATCGTGCCCTTTCGGGCCTTAAGGGCTTTCCCCGCTTATACGGGTGGGGCGAGGTCGACGGCGTGCCCGTGATCGTCATGGAGTGGGTCGAGGGCGAGACGCTCGCTCGCCTGCGCTCGCGCCTTGCCGTGGACGATGCCGGGCGTCTGTCGCCGCTCGTGGCGGCGCGCCTGGGTCGCGACCTGCTCGATCTGCTCTGCCGCATGAGCTTGGTAGGCGAGGGGTTCGTCCATCGCGATATCTCACCCGCTAATATTATGGTGCGCACGGCACGCCTGCCGCTCGACCGACAGCTTGCCGAAGGCACCTTCGACCTGTGCTTGATCGACTTTGGCTCGTCGCTGGCGCTCGAGCCCGCCTCTGCGGCGGCCGGTACCGGCGGCAAGGCGTCGTTTACCGAGCGCTATGCCACGTTGCGCCGTGCGACGGTGGCCTACGCCCCGCCCGAGATGCTCACCGACGATATCCCCGACCTGCGCATGCTTCGCATGTCGCCGGCGATCGATGTCTACGCAGCGGCGAGTACGGTCTACGAGCTCATCGCCGGTGTCGCGCCGTACGAAGCAGCGCCGGGTGCGTCGGGTACTTCGGGCTCGCGCAAAAAGACGCGCGATATCGCCAGCCCTTATCGCCTCAAGATGGATACGCTGCCCGATTATCCCGTCGGCGCCCACGCGCCCGGCTGCGACTTGACGCAGCTGCTGCGACGCGAGCCCGATGTGGCACTTGCCGCGGCCGAACAGGCTCAGCAGCTGGGGCTCGATCCAAATTCCGAGGATCTGCGCGATGCGCTGGAGTTTGTCGACGCTCAGCTGTTCGATGTGGTGATGGCCTGCCTGTCCTGCCATCAGGAAGATCGTCCCGAGCCGGCTGCGGTGGAGGCGGCGCTCTCGGCATTTTGCGACCACTATGCGCAAAATGTCGCCCGCTCGCTTCGCGCCGAGCCGCTCATGCCGTGCCCGATGGAGGTATCGGGGCGCACGGCCCGGCGTGCGGCGATGGTTGGTGCGACGACGGTATGCGGCGTGCTTTGGACTGTGGTCGTGGTATCAGCGGCGCTGTTGGCGTCGGGCGCCCATGTGGCGCTCGTCGTGGGACTGCTTATGTGGTCCGGGAAGCTGCCGGCCATTATCGCCGCGCTGGCGTTGGCGCTGCCGGGCATGGTGGGCATCGCTGCCGGGGCCTTGGCGCGCGACCGCCGTGCGGGATTCCTGCAGGGCGTGTTGGCCCTTTCCGCCTGCGAGGTTCCGGCTCTGGCCGCACTCGCATGTGCCGTGTTTTCCCAGCATGCCGTGGCGGGTGGCCTGGTGGCCGCCATAATTGCAACCTATGCGCTCACGTGGTTTTTGCTGGCGATGGGGTTTGCCTTTGAGCTTCCCGTCGTGTCAGCACGACGTGCGAAAATTCCCATGGCGACGCCGCTTGCCGGCGGAGCCGCGGCTGCCCGCGCCTTTGGCGGGCCGGCCGAAGTATCCGACACGATCTCTGCGACCAAGGAGGGCTAAGCCATGACTTCTCAAGCTGAGCTCACCCCGTGCGGGGCAATGTTTGACATCTTTAAGCGCGCAGCGCACCTGAGTCATATCGAACTGTGCGGCCTGGTGCTCTCGAGCCGCCCACTCGCCGACGGCCGTAGTCCGCAGAGCCGTGCCGCCGATCGCTCCTGGGTTTCGCGCTTTATCGTGCGCGCGCCGGTCGGCACGCTGCAGGAACGTTATTTTGCCGATTACGGCACCTCGGCCGCGCGCATTATGTCGCAGCTGGCCCTGCGCCGCCGCAATCCCATGGACGCCGCGGCCGTGACCAATATGGTGTGCGGCCCCGCTGGCGAGCCCATGGTGCGGGCGCTCGAGGAATGCCACCAGGACACGAATCTCTATCGCAATGCGCTCGAGCGCCTGTCGCAGGCGGCTGAACTCATGCCCGCCGAGCGCGCCGAGGCCATCCTGGTGCTGTTTGTCGCCGTGGGTTGCTCGGCAGATGTCCGTTCGTCGGTGACCTATGCCATCGACTACGCTCATGCGACCTGTGGCGGCGCCACGTCGACGCCGCGCTCGCTGAGCACATCTTCGGTCGCGGGCGAGCACGAGGTTGCGCCGGCGCATCCGCTGGGACTGCTGCGCGTGCAAAACGGCTACGTGGTGAGCGCCCCGCGCTGGATTCAGCCGAGTGAGGAAGGTGTTGAGATCGGCGCGCTGGCAACGGGGGAGGGCGACATCACCGACGTCGGTGACGACGTCTCAGCCCGCCATGCCCATATCTGGTGCGACGATTCTGGCACATGGTTTGTCGAGGACCTGTCGTCCACGAACGGCACCGTGGTGGTAAACGGGGCCACGAGCGTGTGTATTCAAGTAGAGCCCGGCCGCTCCGCCCGGCTCAGCCCCGGCGACGAGCTCAAACTCGGCGAATCCACCACCTACGCCATCCTCCTCGGCGCCCTCTAACTCATCCCCCCCCAATGAGTTGCGGTGAAATAGGGACTGATTAAGGCCGTTAACAGCAAAAACAGTCCCTATTTCACCGCAACTGCTGTGGGGCTCCAGGGGACTGTGCCAGTCAGTGCCGGGCGCACAATAGTCACCCGAGGTAAACCTTTACCGGCCACCTATATTTGCCGAAATATGGCTTGACGGCGGGGTACAATAAACCCGCATGCGGATTTCCGTTGCGGGTGCTTCCCATCGCCGGGGCGTGCCCGGGAGCATCCGACATGCGGCCTTTGCGGCGCTCGGTCATGTGCAAGACGGGTAGCTGGGCCTGTGGAGCGCGTGCAGCCCTCCTCGCCTCGGCATGCCTTCTCTCCACGCCATGTACCTGCTGCTGAGTCCGCCTGCCAGATGATTGGAAGCAACAGCGAAAATCCCATCACGCCAATATCCCGGCGATCGCCGGGGCCTGTATACCTATATGAGAGGAGAGGGGTATATGGCGCGTAAGTTTAAGTCTATGGACGGCAACGAGGCGGCCGCATATGTTTCGTATGCGTACACCGAGGTAGCGGGAATTTATCCCATTACGCCGTCCAGCCCGATGGCCGACCATGTCGACCAGTGGGCGGCCCAGGGTCGCAAGAACATCTTCGGCACCCCGGTCAAGGTCGTCGAGATGGAGTCCGAGGCAGGTGCAGCCGGTACCGTTCACGGTTCGCTGGGTGCCGGTGCTCTGACCACCACCTACACGGCTTCTCAGGGTCTGCTCCTGATGATCCCGAACATGTACAAGATCGCGGGCGAGCAGCTCCCGGGCGTCTTCCACGTCTCCGCGCGTTGCGTCGCTTCCCACGCCCTGAACATCTTTGGCGATCATTCCGACGTCATGGCCTGCCGTCAGACCGGTTTCGCCATGCTCGCCGAGGGCAACGTCCAGGAGGTCATGGACCTTTCGCCGGTGGCTCACCTTGCCGCCATCGAGGGCAAGACCCCGTTCCTTAACTTCTTCGATGGCTTCCGCACCAGCCACGAGATCCAGAAGGTTGCCATGTGGGACTACAAGGATCTGGCCGAGATGTGCGACATGGACGCCGTCCAGGCTTTCCGCGATCACGCGCTCAACCCTGAGCACCCGCATACCCGCGGCAGCCACGAGAACGGCGACATCTTCTTCCAGAACCGCGAGGCCTGCAACAAGGTCTACGACGAGCTTCCCGCCGTCGTCGAGGGCTACATGAAGAAGATCAACGAAAAGCTCGGCACCGATTACGGCCTGTTCAACTACTACGGCGCTCCCGATGCCGATCGTGTCGTCGTGTGCATGGGCTCCTTCTGCGACGTGCTCGAGGAAGTCATCGACTACCTCAACGCTCACGGCGAGAAGGTCGGCCTGGTCAAGGTTCGCCTGTTCCGTCCGTTCTCCATCAAGCACTTTGTCGGCGTTCTCCCCGAGACCGTCAAAAAGATCGCCGTCATGGACCGCACCAAGGAGCCGGGTTCCATCGGCGAGCCGCTCTACCAGGACGTCGTCTCCGCTCTCTACGAGGCCGGCAAGACGGGCATCAAGGTCGTCGGCGGCCGTTACGGCCTGGGCAGCAAGGACACGCCTCCCGCGTCCGCGTTTGCTGTCTTCGAGGAGCTTAAGAAGGACGAGCCCAAGCGCGAGTTCACCATCGGCATTGTCGATGACGTGACCAACCTGAGCCTGCCCGAGGCCGAGGATGCGCCCAACACCGCAGCCCCCGGCACCATCGAGTGCAAGTTCTGGGGTCTGGGTGGCGACGGTACCGTCGGCGCCAACAAGAACTCGATCAAGATCATCGGCGACCACACCGACAAGTACGTTCAGGCCTACTTCCAGTACGACTCCAAGAAGACCGGCGGCGTCACCGTCTCGCACCTGCGCTTTGGTGATTCCCCGATTCGCTCGCCGTACTACGTGACCAAGGCCGACTTTGTCGCTTGCCACAACCCCAGCTACATCGTCAAGGGCTTCAAGATGGTCCGCGACGTCAAGCCGGGCGGCACCTTCCTGGTCAACTGCCAGTGGAGCGACGAGGAGTTCGCCGAGCACATGCCCGCCGTGGCCAAGCGCTACATCGCGAACAACAACGTCAACGTCTACCTGATCGACGCTATCGATCTGGCTGCAAAGGTCGGCATGGGCAAGCGCACCAACACGGTGCTCCAGTCCGCCTTCTTCGCGCTGGCCAAGGTCCTGCCCGCCGAGGACGCCCTGCAGTACATGAAGGACGCGGCCACCAAGTCCTACATGAAGAAGGGCCAGGCCATCGTCGACGCCAACCACAAGGCCATCGATGCCGGCGCTACCGCCTTCCGCAAGTTCGAGGTTCCGGCCGACTGGGCAACTGCCGAGGATGCCGCTCCCGTCGAGCTCTCCGAGGAGACCAAGTCCGCTATCGCCCAGCAGGTCAAGAACCTGCTCGAGCCCATCGATCGCATGGATGGCGACAGCCTGCCCGTTTCTGCCTTTGTCGATTGCGCTGACGGCCAGTTTGAGCTGGGCGCCTCCGCATACGAGAAGCGCGGCGTCGCCGTGGTCGTTCCTCACTGGGACGAGACCAAGTGCATCCAGTGCAACCAGTGCGCCTATGTGTGCCCGCATGCCACTATCCGTCCGTTCGCGATGACCGAGGACGAGGCTGCCGCCGCGCCCGAGGCTACCCGCACGCTCGACGCTATGGGCCCCAAGGCCAAGGGCATGAAGTTCACCATGGCCGTGTCCCCGCTCGACTGCATGGGCTGCACCAACTGCGTCAAGGTCTGCCCCAAGGGCGCCCTCGAGATGGTTCCCACCGAGCAGGAGATGGACCAGCAGCCCGTTTGGGACTACATGGTCGAGAACGTCTCCGAGAAGAAGGAGCTCATCGCGGCCAACGTCAAGGGCAGCCAGTTTAAGCAGCCCTACCTGGAGTTCTCCGGCTCCTGCGCCGGCTGCGCCGAGACCGCCTATGCACGTCTGGTGACCCAGGTCGCCGGCGACCGTATGTTCATCTCCAACGCCACCGGCTGCTCCTCCATTTGGGGCAACCCCGCTGCCACCGCTCCTTACTGCAAGGACAAGGACGGTCACGGTCCGGCGTGGAACAACTCCCTGTTCGAGGACAATGCCGAGCACGGTCTGGGCATGGCCGTTGGCTATGAGGCCGTTCAGAAGAAGCTGATCGCTGCTACGCAGGAGATCATCGCCGCTGACGGTCCGTCCGATGAGCTCAAGGCCGCCGGCCAGGCTTGGCTCGACTCCGTCAACGACGCCGAGGCCTCCAAGACCGCTGCCGCTGCCTACGTTGCCGAGCTCGAGAAGTGCGGCTGTGACGCTTCCAAGGCAATCCTCGCCGACAAGGCTTACCTCACCAAGAAGTCCTTCTGGATCTTCGGCGGCGACGGCTGGGCCTACGACATCGGCTTCGGTGGCCTGGACCACGTCCTGGCTTCCGGCCACAACGTCAACGTCTTCGTCTTCGACACCGAGGTTTACTCCAACACCGGTGGTCAGGCCTCTAAGGCCTCGAACCTGGGCCAGGTCGCTCAGTTCGCCGCTGCCGGTAAGGTGACCAAGAAGAAGTCCCTGGCCGAGATTGCCATGAGCTATGGCTACGTCTACGTGGCGCAGGTCGCCATGGGCGCCAATCCGGCTCAGACCCTCAAGGCCATCCACGAGGCCGAGGCCTACGACGGCCCGTCCCTCATCATCGGCTACAGCCCCTGCGAGATGCACTCCATCAAGAAGGGCGGCATGCAGAACTGCCAGGCCGAGATGAAGAAGGCTGTCGAGTGCGGTTACTGGAACCTCTTCCGCTTCAACCCCGAGGCTGCTGCCGGCAAGAAGTTCTCGCTCGATTCCAAGGAGCCCGCGGGCGGTTATCAGGAGTTCCTGATGAACGAGGCCCGTTACGCTTCGCTGACGCGTTCCTTCCCCGAGCGCGCCGAGGAGCTTTTCAAGGAGAACGAGCAGGCCGCTATGGACCGCTACGCTCACCTGCTGAAGCTCAAGACGGTGTACAACGAGGCCTAGGTCTCTCACCGCAGGATCTGAGGGCTGACCTTCGCGGACGTCCTCGGACATGAAAGAACCCCCGCTGCGCACTACGTGCGGCGGGGGTTCTTTCGTCCTGCGGAGTGTCCGCGAAGGTCAGCCCTCAGATCCTGCTACGACTACGTCCTCGGATTGTGTGGCTGAATGAAGGACGTGGTTGTGGGGGCCTTTTGTCCCCTTCGCTGTTTCGCGGCTTTGCCGCGAAACCTCGCGCCACTTTGGGGATGGATGGAGGGCGTGGCTGTTGCAACGCCTTATCCCTTTACTTTTTCGCGCCTTTGGCGCGAAACGCGCAGCACCTTGGGAAATGCATTGATGCGTGGACGGGGCTGGATTGAGGATTCAAATGGCTAGAGAGATATGGGCGCGAACGAGAAATCGTTATTGGGGTCATCCTTTTCCATAAACTCATCGAGACAAAACGTCATGTAGATTGGAACGTACAGAACCTTGCCCTCTTTGCTGAGGTTCTCGTGGCTCAGTACAACGGCCTCGGGAATTTTGTACTCGCCCACACTCATCAGACGATCGAGAGCCGCATGCGCTCGAACCTTCTTGCCCGATTTGACCTCGATTGGGACAACATGCCCGTGGGCGCCTTCGATCACAAAGTCAACTTCACCGACCTCACGCGTTTGGTAGTACCATGCATCCGCCCCGAGGGCAACGAGTTCCTGCGCGACCACGTTCTCATAGAGACCACCAAGGTTGGGAGTTTTCATATCAAGATAGACAGAGCGTGCAGTGCTGCCGGGGTATCGCGATGCGAGCATGCCTGTATCAGACTCGTATAGTTTGAAGGCTGTCGTTTTCTCCGTCCTCTTGAGAGGACTCCGTGGCTCCGTCACCCTGGCGACCATCAATCCAACACCTGCGTTAACAAGCCACAGGAAATCCTGCTCATATTTTTTAAGGCGAGCTCCCTCACCCAGAGACGAAACAACAAAGCGATGAGACTCCGCCTCAAGCTGAACGGGAATTTGCTCAAAAATCGACCGAACGTTAAACGCTCGAGTCGATGCATATTTTGAGATATCGCTTTTGTACTGATCGACCAGCTGAGTTTGAAGCTCACGTGTGCTCACGAGCGAATAACCCGAATCAATATAGTTCTGAACGACCTCCGGCATACCGCCGCAAACGATATAAGCTCTATAGTTCTTGAGCATCGCCTCATGAATATAGTTTTCGACAGGATGTTTCTCGACAAGGCAGCTGCGAATGCCTGCAAGCACATTCTCGCTGACGCTGTTTGCCCAACAAAACTCTTCAAAATCCATCGGGCGCATAACAATGTGCTCGACATACCCCACCGGAAAAGAAGAGATTCCCTTAAACTCAGTCCCAAGCATAGACCCCGAGAAGACATAGCTAAAGCGTCCATCCTCGACCAACGCCTTCATGAGTGTAACGATCTGCGGATACTCCTGAATCTCATCGACAAAGACAAGCGTATCCCCCTCAGTAAGCGGCGCATCCGCAAGAAGGGCTACACGGTTGATAAAGTCAACGGAGTTCTTTGCGCCAATAAGCACATTCTTTGCCTCGACATCGAGTAGTAAATTGACCTCAAAATACGAAGCGTAGTTGCTTTTTCCGAACGCGCGAATCGCATAGCTCTTGCCGATCTGACGCGCACCAGTAACAAGTAATGCCTTATTGGAGTTATTCTTCCAGCTCAAAAGCCTATCGGTGACCTTACGGCGTAACATAAAACCCCCAAGTGACAAAAATTGGCAGATAGAATTGCCTAGAATCATACAAAAATTTGCAGATAATATCGTGCGTAAATATACAAAAATTGGAAGATAGCAAAGGTCCGATAAGGTCTCAAAGCCACTGAAACAGCGCTCTACTTTGCGAAGGGGCTGGAGACGCTGCTGCGTGCGTCTCCAGCCCTCTGATTCTTACTTTTGGTTCCGCGATGGGACTTTGTTGGTCTGCCTGGTCGGTTTACCTTGTCTCGCCGCTCTCTGTGCGTAGGCGGTAGCCGTGGACGAGGTCGCTAATAGCCGGCCAGGGAATCTGGCGGTCGACCCAAAATTGGAGCTGGACCAGATAGCGCTCGGTGGCGCGGGTGAGGGCCGCGAACTGTTCGTGATTCTCAACCTGGGCGTAGAGGTCGCGGCTGTGGGCGAGGATTGCCGTGGTGTCATCCATTTTGCCGGTGACGTCGAAGGCGCCCGAGAACCAGTCGCACAGGCGCGCGGCGCTGTTGTTGATCGTTGCGAGGTCGGCGGTGCCGTCGTTGGCGTTTTCGTTGGCCTGGGCTCGCAGGAGGGAGAGGGCGTCGGCGGCGTTCATGCAGTAACCGACGGTGAAGTTCCAGACGGCGAATTCGCGGCCGGTGTCGAGTTTGCGGCGGCGCATGTAGTCGATATCGCGTGGTTCCTCGAGCATCATTTGATCGGCGAGGGCCTCAAGTGCAGTGGTGTACTCGGCAAGGTCGAGTGTGAGCAGGGTGTTGATATCCATCATCTTTAGGCCTCCGCTTCGATCTCGACGATTTCGTTTTTGATGTACATGCCCTGGTTGTCCCAGACATTGCGGCAGGCAGCGGCAAAGCGTTCACGGTCTGTCTCGCAGATGCGGGCGAACATGTTGCAGGTGCCAAAAGGCTCACAGACGTCAAAGAAGATGCAGATTGATGACCATCCGCCATACCAGCTCACGGCGCCCGCTGGCTCGTGAAAGACGGGGTTCTCGATGTGCTCGTAATTGGCGATGGGGCCCGAGACAGGATACGTCACCTCGGCATCGCAGATCTTGGCCGAAAAGATACGTGACTCGACTGGACAGGATGATTCGAACAGCTTGCATGCCTCGGGAGCCTTGTCCCAGAGCATGTCGGCGAGAAACGTCTCGCCATTCAGCGTGATCTTGAGCATTTTTGTCATAGTAAGGACCTCCTCAATCCGTCGCTCAAGGGGTTCGCTGGCGGATAAGGAGAAGGCAGCGGCGGGGTCGCCGAACCCAAACTTCACGACAGATCTCTGTCGCCCCAGCCCGCGCTGTTCTTCGCTAAAGTACCATGCCGTAATTGCGCGTGCAATATCAGTTTTTGATTTTCTGGAAGCGGCAATCGACGAGACGGCTCGCCGGCTGCCGGCCGACGCGCGGTATGAGCACTTGTCTATTCCTTAAGTTGGATGAAAAACGCCATGTTATTGCAGGGCTGCATACTCGTCCAATAAGTGCATAGAATCTCGTATAGTGCGAGTAAGACTTTGCGCTGTCTGTTTTATGTTTAGCAAAGATACAGTTTGCATAATCTGGTCTAATCCCTGCTCTATTAAAATAAAGTTGCACGTAAATGACGTAGATATGCTTGAGCTGGGTTTCTTTACGCTGAGCGGGTAAAAGCGACCGTTCACCGTTCAACTATTTTCAAAATGAATAAAATGAGCGATAAAGAGAATATAAACCTTAATAAACTCGCGTATCGCACGGGCGCGGGTTATTAATGGGTTGTAGGCCTTTTACAGAAAGGATTCCAGCAATGTCTAAGCCTCTTGGCAAGCCCGATCGTATCGTCGTCGCCCTTGGCGGCAACGCCCTCGGCAACAACCCCGTTGAGCAGATCGAGGCCGTGAGCAACACCGCTCACGCTCTCCTCGGCCTGATCGAGCAGGGCAACGAGATCATCATCACCCACGGCAACGGCCCGCAGGTCGGCATGATCCAGAACGCCTTCGCCGCCGCCCACGACGCCATCGGCACCCCCGAGATGCCGCTGCCCGAGTGCGGCGCCATGTCCCAGGGCTACATCGGCTATCACTTGCAGCAGGGCATTGGCCGCGAGATGCACAAGCGCTATAAGCGTTGGCACGCCGCAACCGTCGTCACCCAGATCGAGTGCGACCCGGACGATCCCGCGTTCAAGAACCCGACCAAGCCGATCGGCCCCTTCTACACCGAGGAGCAGGCCAAGGAGTTCATGGCCGAGGATCCTTCCAAGGTCTTCGTCGAGGATTCCGGTCGCGGCTGGCGTCGCGTCGTCGCTTCCCCCGATCCCAAGAAGATCGTCGAGGCCGACTCCATCCTCAACCTGCTCGATAACGAGTTCATCGTCATCGCCTGCGGTGGCGGCGGCATTCCCGTCGTCCGCGACTACGAGAACAAGGGCTGCTACAAGGGCGTCCCCGCCGTCATCGACAAGGACCTGGGCGGCGAGCTGCTGGCCGAGGACTGCGACGCCGACGTTCTGTTCCTGCTGACCGCCGTTGAGCATGTCGCCATCAACTTTGGCAAGCCCAACCAGGAGGAGCTCGAGGACATCACCGCCGACGAGGCCGAGCGCTTGGCCGACGAGGGCCAGTTCGGCAAGGGTTCCATGGAGCCCAAGGTCCGCGCCGCCATCAAGTTCGCCCGTTCCCGCAAGGGCCGCACCTGCATCATCGGCGCCCTGGACAAGGCCGCCGAGACCATGGCCGGCCTCTCCGGTACCCGCATCCACGAGTAGTCTCTACTCTGTTGCCTCTCTCGTGGGCGCTAGGCAAGACGCCCGCAAACTAGCCTCTCTTCATGAGCCCCGCAGTCCGCTCCGACTGCGGGGCTTTTGTTTCAACCCGGCACTCGGGGACGTTCCTTTCCTGTCGGCAGCTTGGGACAGTTCTTTTCGACAGCGCGAGCGGTCGTCTACAAAGGCTGTCCCCAACGACCACTCATTTAAGTCTGTCCCCAATGACTAGTAGTAGGCCCACATGGCTTCGACTTCGTTGAGGACCTCTACGACGCCCCAGCGGCGGGCGCTGCGGCTGGCCGAGTTGGGGTCGTAGACGCCAATCTGGTCGGTGTCGTCAATACCGTAAAGCACAATGTAGTGGCCCACGTTGGTAAAGGTGCCCGGCCGAACGGCGGCGATGACGGGCGCTCCCGAACGCAGCGCCTGAGTCATCGAGTCGCGATCGTTATGGAGCTCCGTTCCGTTAAGTCCCAACTGCCACGCGCCGCTCGTCATAAACGACCATTCGGTTGCGCCGGTGGGGGCGTAATTGCCCGCCTCGGAAAGCGCGCACATATCGACGGGGGGTCATATTGGTGCGTCCCGTCTTAAAGATGTAGACCATGGTGAGGCACGTGGGCCCGCAGGCATTTTGGCGGATGGTGCCGTCGGCGTAAGGCAGCTCCGACCACGCAGGGTCGATCTGATAGATATGGGGCATCGTGCCGGCTTGCCATTGCGAGCGTGGGGTCGAAAAGGCGAAAGAATAACCGGGTGCGATGGGGGCCTTGAGCAGCTTGTCCTCGGCGGTGGGCTCGAGACCGGCCGACCCGTGGGACATACAGGAGCTCATAAGCACAAAGACCAGACAGGTAAGGATAGAGCACAGTGCGAGGCGAAGTCGACGAGCCGGAAGGGCGGGGGCATTCGCGTGCGATGTCGAGCGGTAGGGCTTGCCGTCGCGTCCGCCTTGGGGATGCGAAAAGAAGCGGTTGATATGGATGCCGGGCTGACGTGCGCCGTTGCGGCGCAGTTGCGGAACCTCGGCCTGACGCTGTCGAGTGCGCGCGCCCAAGCGGCTATCTTGCTGCGCGCTTGTGGCCGTACTCGGACGGCCGCTCTGCCGTGCTCTGCTTGTCTGCTGCCGAGACGAAGGCCTGGGTTGCTCTTGAGGACGTTGCGGATTGCTGCTCGTGGCACTTCTGGGCGTCGGCGTGGTACGGCCAGCAAGGCGAACGCTTTGTCGCCGTTGATCACCGTCGTTGTATCCGTATGCCATTCGTACCGCCTTGTCTCATGTATAACCTGTCCATCCTACAAAAAAGATGTGCAACAAATGGGCCTGTGCGTCAAAAGCTCGGTAAACGGTACGAAAGGCGCAAAACACACGGCCTCAAAAACATCTCTATATGCGTCCGATGAGCGTACGCCCGTCGGACGGGCGGCAACAATGAGCGGCAAACCGTGCCGTTCGTCCCAAAAACGGCGCCGCTCGTTTTGCAGTTCTGCCTTCGGTCGAGCTACAAGCGGAGCTGCTGCGCCAAGGCCGTATCTTAAAGCCACGAAATAAAAGAGCGCGGCAAAACAGACCGCGCAAGGGGTGACGTCAAGGGGCGTCAAAAAGGAAAGGAGGGGAACAATGGCGGACAAGAACGCAGAAGTTGCAGTCGAGGATAACGGCGGCATGAAGAAAACGCTTTCGCTCTGGAACTTCTTCACCATCGGTTTCGGTGCCATCATCGGTACCGGTTGGGTTCTGCAGGTCGGCGACTGGATGGTCGTGGGCGGCGGTCCCGTTCCCGCTATGATCGCATTCCTCTTGGGTGCAATCTTCCTCGTGCCCGTCGGAGCTGTTTTCGGTGAGCTCACGGCTGCTATCCCCATCTCGGGCGGCATCGTCGAGTATGTCGATCGTAGCTTTGGCCGTACGCTGAGCTACATCACCGGTTGGCTTTTGGCCCTGGGCAACGGTATCCTGTGCCCGTGGGAGGCCATCGCCATTTCGACCCTCGTGTCCGAGATGTTCGGCAGCCTGCCCGGTCTTGAGTGGCTGCGCGCCGTCAAGCTCTACACCATCCTGGGCGCCGACGTTTACCTGTTCCCGACGCTGATCGCGCTCGGCTTCGCAGCCTACGTCATCTTCCTCAACTTCCGCGGCGCCAGCTCGGCCGCCAAGCTCCAGGCCTTCCTGACCAAGGCTCTGCTCTGCGGCATGCTGCTCGCCATGGGCGTCTCGCTGTTCACTGGCTCGCCGGACAATGCTATGCCCGTGTTCTCCCAGGTCACCGGCGCTGGCGGCGGCAAGGCCGCTACCGAGGGCGCCAGCCTGTTCGCCGGTATCGTGTCGGTCCTGGTTCTGACCCCGTTCTTCTACGCCGGTTTCGACACCATTCCTCAGCAGGCTGAGGAAGCAGCCGAGGGCCTCAACTGGAACAAGTTCGGCAAGATCATCTCCCTGGCCCTGCTGGCCGCCGGCGGCTTCTACATGGTCTGCATCTACTCGTTCGGCACCATCCTCGACTGGCATGAGTTTGTTAAGAGCCCGGTTCCCGCGCTTGCCTGCCTCAAGGGCATCAACATGCTTCTGTACCTGGCCATGCTCGTCATCGCCACGCTTGGACCCATGGGCCCGATGAACTCCTTCTACGGCGCCACGAGCCGCATCATGCTCGCCATGGGCCGCAAGGGCCA
>CABSNK010000018.1 GCA_902479075.1 uncultured Collinsella sp. | reverse complement strand
AACCCGCGACCCCAACCTTGGCAAGGTTGTGCTCTACCAACTGAGCCATGTCCGCTTGCAGGTTATTAATTTACGCGAGTTATCCAAAAGACGCAAGTACTTTTTTCAAAAAAGTTGCCGGCCGCGTGTTCTTGGTGGCTAAACGCGCTAAAGCGATTGGCTAGGCACGCGATTCCAGTGCTCCGCTAAATAGCTTCACCATCTGCACGCGCGTGCCGGTGCCGTCTGTACGACGAGCAACCTCCACGTTATCGACAAGCATACGCATAAGCTTGATACCACGGCCGCGTTCCTCAGATGCGACCGGTTCGCTCGCTCCATCGATAGAATAGCCGGCACCCCGATCAAGCACCTCAACCACGACGCGATCGCCATAGGCCTGAACCGTCAGGACGCACCCGATACCGCCCGCATGGTCATAGGCATTACCCAGCGCCTCCCCCGACGCCAACGCGACATCGTAGCGCTCGTCGCGGCGCAACGGAAGCGATTCAAGGAGTTCGGCGATGCGATGTCGATAGTATGGAAGATTCTCGATACCCTGTCGGACCTCGACGCTCTTGCTCCATCGTGGCAACTCTCCCACCGGAATAGCGGGAATCGACTCACGCGCCGGACCCGCAACATGAAGGATGTCGACAAGTCGGGCAATCTCCAAAAAGCGAATGACCTCATCGGAGGCGTTAACGAGCGAAAGCAGGCCCTCTCGCCTCATGAGCTCTCTGGCACGTGTAAGCAAAAACGCCAAACCCGTCGAGTCGATAAAGCCCACGGCCTGGCAATTGATGACAACGCGACGCACGCCCCGGTCGATCAGATTATCCAACCGTGGACGCAGCACGGACACCGAGGCGATGTCGACATCACCCGGTGGCGTCAAAACCGCTATGTCATTCCACTCATTCATACGACCATGGTTCCCCAAAAGAGCTCGCTCGATGCATACATATCTGCAGCTGCGCAGATTTTGCCCGTCAAGTATCGCGGTCTACGATCGACCCCGTAAAAACTCAAGGGAAACCAGCGCAATGTCATCGTCCAGCGCCGACTCGGTAAAGCGGTCAAGCTCTCCCAAGACCTTACCGCAGATTCCCGATACACCCTCACCCGAGACAGAGAGCAAAAGGTCACGAAGGCGCTGCTCGCCAAAGAAAGCACCCGAGCGATCACGTGCTTCGATTGCTCCGTCGGTATACATGAATAGCATGTCACCAGGAGCGAACGTAAACACGCCTGTCTCGTACACCATGCTCTCAAAGGCACCGATCACGCCCGATTGGCACCCAAGGAGCTCCACTTCTCCCCCTCGGGTTTCTCCGCCGCCAAGCGGCGTCGACGACGGTCTAATGACCATAGTGGGAGGATGTCCCGCAGAGCAGTAGGTAGCGCGACCCGCTTTAAGATCAATCTTGGCGATAAACGCCGTCACGAACGTCTCGACCCTCGAAAAGCCCATGAGCATGCTATTGAGCGAGCGGGCCATACGGGCGGGCCCAGCACCCTCCCAGGCATAGGCCGTCAGCGCCGTCTTGACGAGCGCTGACATCGACGCCGCCTCGATTCCTTTGCCGGATACATCGCCCAAAATCATAACGGCGCAATCGTCGGGAAGACGGACAAGAGTATAGAAGTCGCCGCCGACCAACGCCGAATTCGTTGCCGAAAGGTATACCGAATCGGTCGCGATACCCGGAACGTCACCAAGCGAATTTCTCATGCCAATCTGGAGGGTCTGAGCGATATGGCGCTCCTCGCGCTTTTGAGATTCGCCCTCGTAGATCAGTTCAAAGTCATGCGCCAAGTGCACCAAGTAGTCATATTCAAGGTCATCAATCGGCTCTTGACTACCGTCACGAAGCAGAAGCGCGCGCGTCGTCGGGCCTTTCGCAACAGAAGCAGGAACGATCGCGTCGTTGCTGTGCTTGCCATCACCCTCAGAGCGCGGGCGCCCCGCCTCGATGCCGGTGTCGACGTAGAGACCCTGGCAAGGCAGACCATGCGCCCTAAGCCAGCCTCCCATAGGCATCGATTCGTCAACGCGAGTTATACGGACGTGTTTAAGATCCTCGGCACTCGTGCCGCCCAAAACAGATGCCTCAAAGCCATCAGGGCCAGCCCCCAGACGTGCCGCTGGCGCCGTCGTGGAAAAGAAAAGCTTCTCGGGATCGTCCGGCAAAGCAACGCGACTGCCGCCTTCAAAATCTATGACATAGGAGTCCAGACTGGCGTCATACTCAACAGGGCAAAAATGGCAGTTGAGCATATTGCAGATCTCGGACGATACCGCCTGGGTAGCCGCGGCGGAATCGTCTAGAAAGGTAAACAACTCATCACGTAAGACATTGAGCGAGCGGCCAAGCTCGGCCGTGCGACGAGAGCGAAGGCTCGATGCCATGCCGACCAGCTGGATAGACAGGTAATCGCAAATGACCTCGAGCACGTTAACGTCATAGGCGAGCGGTGCCTGAGGACGCTTCCAGCCAACTTCCAGCACGCCAAGGATCTGCGTACCGTAAAACACGGGAAGACAGATTTCACTGCGGTACGGAGGCATATCCTGCACGCGCAGCAGGTGCTTAGAACGATTGTCCAGGTCCATGAACATACCGGAGGCGGCCCTATCACCCTCAAGGTCCTGTTGAATCGACAAGCGACAGGCGCGCGACTCGCGAAGAACATATGTCGGAATGCCAGCGCCATATGGCAAAAACTCGGGCAGGTAGCTGTCGTGCAGCTCCTTGGAAACACCGCGGAGCTTAAAGCCGCCGCTCTCAGAAAAATAGATAGCGGCACCCGAAGCATCGAGCGTTCCTACAAGCTGGTTCAAAACGGTATCTAACAAACTGGGCAGCTCATCGGAGCCCACCGTGCTCATAATGACCGACAAAGTGCCCGAAAGGCGCTTATTCGCCACTCTAAGCTCCGAAAGCGCACGCTTGAGCTGACGGTCGTGCGAATACTGTTCTTCGATGCTATGGAGTGCCACCAGAACGCGCGGCGCACGGCGGCCAAAGATTCGAGGCGGCGTAACCGAGCCGGCACAAACCAGGACGGGAATAAACGATCCGTCACTTAACTTGAGCATCAACTCGCTCTTTGTTCCATTGGTCTCAAAAGGAAGCCGATGCTCTGTCGCGCGTTCAAAAGCCGACGAGTACAGAACGTCTTTGACATCACCGCCGATGACGTCAGCGCGTTCCTCGCACATCAGGTCGAGCAAACGATTATTCACATGCAGAATGGTTCCGTCGAGCTCACAGATGATGACAGCATCGCTCGTGATCTCGACCAGTTGGGCAACGTCTGCCCACTCGTTGCGCTCAAGCGTTTCCATCGTGGACCCCACCGTCTATCGGTAACAAAAAAGCCTCCGAAGAGGCTTCTCAAATGCGATGGTGTCGGAGGCGGGACTTGAACCCGCATGACCAAAAAGCGGTCACTAGCACCTCAAGCTAGCGCGTCTGCCAATTCCGCCACTCCGACATGCTATGTTGTTGATTAGCGGTTCGTTTTGTTGGACCCGCGCGTTCAACGTGGAAGATAATAACCTATGATTCGAGAACTGTGCAAGCACTTTTTTGAAAAAAGTTTACGAATTTGTAAATGCGCAGGTAGACTGACCTGTTCGGGCAGGCATGAGGTTGCTTTCCAACGCGTCCTCGGGCATGCGGCATTATTTTGATCCGCGCTTCGCGCTACAAAATAATGCCGCCCCCTGCGGAATGCGTTGGAAAGCAACCTCATTCCTGCCCTAGGGGCACGTACTCCAGGCACCGTTCTCAAACATGTTTTGAGGGCTGATGCAAATTTAGTGGCTCTGCTTTGCCGAGCCCTTATATGGGGAGGCCGGAGCCAAGGCTCCGGCCTCACACAATTCCCTATCAGATTAAGCGAGCGATCAGGGAATCGCACTCCCCCTGCCGAGTTAACGTAGGGCCCGCCCTGGTGTTACTTTTCAGAACACTCCGCAGGACGCAAGAAACCCCCGCCGTACGAAGTGCGCAGCGGGGGTTTCTTGCATGTCCGAGGACGTTCTGAAAAGTAACACCAGGGCGGGCCCGAACGAGAACAACCGACTACAGGTCGATGTGCGATTCCTTGATCGGGAACGGCTCGGCGAAGTGGCAGGCGCAGCAGTGACCCGGGGCAACTTCCTTAAACTCGGGAAGCTTCTCGGAGCAGACACCCTGCGCAATCGGGCAGCGCGTGTGGAAACGGCAGCCGGTCGGCGGATCCAGCGGCGACGGCGGATCGCCGGCGAGGATGATGCGCTTGCGTGTCTTCTGGATATCCGGATCGGGCACCGGCACGGCAGACAGCAGCGACTGCGTGTACGGATGGTGGGGCTCGCTGTAGAGCGTCTTCCAGTCAGAAACCTCGACCATCTTACCCAGATACATAACGGCAACGCGATCGGAGATATGCTGCACAACAGACAGGTCGTGGGCAATAAACAGATACGCGGTACCAAACTTGTCCTGCAATTCCTTGAGCAGGTTCAAAACCTGAGCCTGAATGGATACATCCAGAGCGGAAACCGGCTCGTCGCAGATGATCAGCTTAGGCTTCAGAGCAAACGCGCGGGCAATGCCGACACGCTGACGCTGACCGCCGGAGAACTCGTGCGGATAGCGGTTGATGTGCTCGGGGTTCAGACCGACGACGTCCAGCAGCTCGCGGACACGCTCAATGCGCTCTTCCTTAGTGCCCACGCCGTGAATGGTCATGGGCTCGGAGACGATCTCGCCGATGGTCATACGGGGATTCAGCGAAGCATAAGGATCCTGGAAGATAAACTGCATCTCACGACGCATGTCCTTGATCTCATGCTTGCTCATCTCGGCAACATCTTTGCCCTGGAAGAACACCTTGCCGGCGGTCGGCTTGGTCAGACGCATGATAGTGCGGCCCGTGGTGGATTTACCGCAACCAGACTCGCCAACCAGACCAAAGGTCTCGCCAGGATAAATCTCAAAAGAGATGTCGTTTACAGCAGAGACGACGCGCTTGGAAAAACGCTTGGCGAACATGCCGGACTCTGCGGGAAACTCCTTGGAGAGGTGCTCGACCTTCAGCAGTGGAGTGCGCTCGTTATTGTCTGCCATTTACGCCTCGCCTCCCTTCTTGGAATCCTTGCGCGTACGGGACGTCTCAGGAGCGTTCTTGAGGAACTCGGGGTCACCGGAATAGTGGCACGCAGAATAGTGACCGGACTCGGTGACAACGCGCTCAGGGCGCTGCTTGCGGCACTTGTCCGTCGCGTAGGGGCAACGAGGAGAGAAGACGCAGCCCTCAGGCAGGTTCATGAGCGAAGGCGGGTTGCCGTGAATCGGCGTCAGCGGCTTCTTCTCTTCGATTGCCTGCTCCGGGATGGAGCGGATAAGACCCCAGGTGTAGGGGTGGCGGCTCTCGTAGAAGATTTCCTCAGCAGTACCGAACTCAACGGGGCGGCCGGCGTACATAACCATGATCTTATCGGCCATATCGGCGACAACACCCAGGTCATGGGTAATCATGATGATGGCGTTGCCGTTCTTCTCCTGCATCTCCTGCATGAGCTCGATAATCTGAGCCTGGATGGTAACGTCCAGGGCAGTCGTGGGCTCGTCGGCAATCAGAATATCGGGATCGCAGGCAAGGGCCATGGCAATCATGACTCGCTGACGCATACCGCCAGAGAACTGGTGCGGATACTCATTGACGCGCTTCTCGGGCTCGGGGATACCCACGAGGTCCAAAAGCTCGGTGGCACGCTTGAGCGCCTCCTGCTTGGAGTAGCCACGGTGCAGACGAAGACCCTCGCCCACCTGCTTGCCGATCTTATAGACCGGGTTCAAGGAGGTCATAGGATCCTGGAAGATCATCGCGATATCGTTGCCGCGAATGTGCTGCATCTCTTCCTCGGTCATTTCGAGGATGGAGCGGCCGCGATAGCGAACGTCACCGCCCTCGATCTTTCCCGGAGGCATCGAGATGAGGCCCATGATGGTCATGGCGGTCACGGACTTACCGGAGCCGGACTCACCGACGACGCCCAGGGTCTCGCCGCGATCGAGCGTGTAGGACACGCCGTCGACAGCGCGAACGACGCCATCCTCGGTGTGGAAATACATCTTAAGGTCATCGACCTCGAGCAGATGCTGGCCCTCAGGAACCGGCTGGTCCTTCAGGTCCACATAGTTCTTGTTCTTCTTCATCCTTATGCGTCCTTCATCTTGACGTCGAGGGCGTCGCGCAGACCGTCACCCAGCAGGGTGAAGGCGAGCACCGTCGAGAGAATTGCCAGACCGGGCATGATCATCATCCAGGGAGCGGTCAGAAGATACTGCTGACCGTCCTGAATCATGGAGCCCCACGAAGGCGTAGGCGGAATAACGCCCATGCCGAGGAAGGACAGAGCGGACTCGGTCAGAATGGCGCCACCAATGTTCATGGTCGCGTAGACCACGATGGAGGCGACGGAGTTCGGGAAGATGTGACGCACGACGATACGAGCATCAGATGCACCCATCGCGCGCGCTGCATCAACATAGTCGTTTTCCTTGACCGTCAAGATTGCAGAGCGGAAGACGCGCGCAATCGAAGGCCAGCCAAGAATGCCGATGGCGATAAAGACGTTCTGAAGACCACGGCCGATAACGGCGATCATGGCGACAACGAACAGCACGTACGGGAACGCCAGGAAGATGTCCGCACAGCGCATGATGATCGTATCCCAAATGCCGCCGTAGAAACCGGCCAGGGCGCCCATGACCAGACCGATCAATGTGGAGATGGCGGTGGCCATGATACCGACAGAAAGCGAAACGCGTGCACCGTAGATAACGCGGACGAGAATGTCGCGACCGAGGGCATCAGTGCCAAACGGGTGCTCGGCACACGGAGCCAGTAGCGATGTCTCGGCCATGGTGGTCGAATCGGAAGCCGTCGGCGAACCGAGCCAGGGCTTAGCCCACAGATCTGCGGTCAGGGCAACCACAACGACGATGATGATCCAGCAGACACCGATAACGGCGAGCTTGTTCTTACGAAGACGCTTAAAAGCGTCGCCCCACAGCGTGCGGGACTTGGCGGGAGCAGATGCGACCTTGGTGGCGGTAGCCTGCTCCTGAGACTGAGAATCAGTTTCCTGCATGAGACGTACCTCCCTTAGGCCTTATCCGACGGACCGCCAAGGCGGATGCGCGGGTCGAGGAATGCATAGCTAATGTCGACGAGCAGGTTGATCACCATGACGACGACGACGATGAGCGTAACGCCGCCCATAACGATGGGCCAGTCACGCATGCTAATGGCGCGATAGACCTCATAGCCGATACCGGGCCAGTTAAAGACCGTCTCGGTCAGGATGGCGCCCGAAAGCATGCCGCCAAAGTCGACACCAATATAGGTAACGACGGGGATGAGTGCATTCTTAAGCGCATGCTTAATGATGATCGCACGATTGGAGAGACCCTTGGCCTTTGCCGTACGGATGTAATCCTGGTTCATGACGTCAAGCAGCTGCGAGCGCATGATGCGCGCAGCATAAGCGGTCGAAACCGAAGCCAGCGTAATGGTCGGAAGCACATAGTGCATCCAATCCTGATACTGAGAGCTGGAACCGCCGGCACCCGAGATCGGCATGGAGATTGCACCGCCCGTGGCGTCCTTGAGGATGACGCCAAAGAACAGCTGCAGCAACATACCGAGCCAGAAGGCCGGGACCGCAACGAGGATCGACGTGGTGAGCGTTACCAAAATATCCCAGAAGGAATAACGCTTTACCGCCGAAATGATACCCGCACCGATACCCATAATTGCCTCGAGCACGATGGCGCACGCGGCAAGTTTGACCGTATACGGATACTTCTGGGCAAAGATATCCGTAACCGGCAGCTTGCGCTGATACGAATTGCCCAGATCGCCATGAAGCAGACCGTTCATGTAATACAAGTAACGGTCCACGAGCGACGTTTGAACGGGGTCGCCGTTCTCGTCAAGGATCGCGTTGCCGTCCTCGTCCGTCTGGACCAGGTGATAGCGGACGCGAAGCTGAAGCTCCACCTCGGGGGACAGAGCCTTGTCTCCACCGATCAGCTTGATCGGATCTCCCGGCACGATATTCTGAAGGGCGAACAGAATCAGCGTAACGCCCAAAAACACCGGGATGAACTGAAGCACACGTTTAACGATGTACTTACCCATACCACTCCCCTATCTAGGGATTAACCTAAATGGGATGCCGATCGCCAGACCGGCATCCCAAAATTACCATCAGCCAGTTTACCCCAGGTTAGGGAGAACTGTATGTTTCCCATGAGGTCTACGTAAATACTTGACCCTCACGGAAGCTGCAAACTCTTAGGCGAGCTCAGCGGTACCCAGATCGGCGTGCTTCTGCGGATCGACATAGAGGTGCTTGATGCGATCGGAGCCGGCGACAGTGTGCGTGTAGAACATAATCGGGATGACCGGGCAGTCGGCAGCGACCATTGCGTCGGCCTCCTGCATCTTGGCGACGCGCTCCTCATCGTCAACAATAGTACGAGCCTCGTCGACCTTGGCGTCGAACTCGGGGTTGCTGTAACCAGAGCGGTTGTCGCCACCGAGGGAGTCGGAGTGGAACAGCGGATACAGGAAGTTGTCCATGATCGGGTAGTCGGCAATCCAACCCAGACGACCGAACTGATAGTTAAAGTTCTGATACTGCTCGAGCAGGGCAGACCACTCGGGGGTATCGGAGACAGCGGTAACACCAACCTTGGCGAGGTCGCCGATGATGGACTCCATGATCTCCTTGTGACCGCCGTCCTGGTTGTAGGAAAGGGTCACGCTAATGCCACGATCGCCGTTAGCGCCAGCGGGAGCAACCTTGTCGAGGTACTCGTTAGCCTTGTCGACATCGTAGGCGCAGAACTCCCATGCGCCCTCCTTGTAGCCATCGATGCCCGGAGGAACAATGCCGTCGGCAGGGGTACGGGTACCCTTGAAGATGGTCTTGCAGATGGCCTCACGGTTGATGGCCAGGGAGATACCCCTACGCAGGTCGGCGTTGTTGAACGGCTCGGCCGTGGTGTTGCAGGTCAGATAGTACGTGGAAGGCTCGGCGCCGAGCAGCATGCGCTCGCCGTCTCCCATGGTGTAGCCGTCCTTGGACACGCCGCGATCCTTCTTGGCGGCATCAATCTGAGCGACGGGAACGTCGCAGACATCGAGGTTACCCGCCTGGAACTCCTTGTAAGCGGTCTCCATGTCCTTGATGACCTGGAAGTGGATGCCATCGATCTTGGCCTTGTCGCCATAGTAATCGTCGAACTTCTTGACGTTGATCTCCTGGCCATCCTCCCACTTGCCGTCCATCATGAACGGGCCGTTACCGACCGGGGCAAGGTAGAAGCTCTTGACATCGGACTCGGCGCACTCGGGAACCGGGGCCAGAGCCGGGTGAGAGGCGACGAAGGGGAAGTCGGCGTAAGCGGAAGCCAGCTTGACGACGAGGGTCTCATCGTCGGGGCAGGTAACACCGCTGAGCTCGGTAGCGTTACCGGCAAGCAGATCGTCATAGCCCTCGACCATGGAGAGGTGATAGGAGACCTCGGAAGGGCCGTACTCGGTAGCGACAGCCGACTTGGTGTTGACCAGACGCTCCCAACCGAGCTTGAAGGACTTGGAGGTAACGTCGTCACCGTTGTGGAACTTGGCCTTCTTGATCTTGAAGGTAAACTCGGTGGCGTCGTCGTTGGACTCAAAGGACTCGCAAGCCAGCGGAACAATCTCGCCCTTCTCGGCGTCGTAAGAGGTCAGAGCATCAAAGAGCTGGTACTCGACCTGAGTACCCTGGTCCTCCTGGACATTGTAGGGGTCGATGCAGACCGGGTTGTTGATGTAGAAGTTCAGCTTCGAACCGGACTCAGAACCGGAAGCGTCGCCGCCCTTCTTGCCGCATGCGGCAAGAAAAGCCATGGAGCTCGCAGCAAGGGTACCGCCGACAAAGGCGCGACGACCCATAACGGGCTGGTGGAACATAGAATCAGCCATGCCATCCTCCTTATGAGATAGGACAAAGAAATGTTCAGTCGGACACATGTCGAGACAATCCGATCCGAACCATCAAAACGCCGCCCGTTGCTATGGCTGGTTATGCACAACGAACCAACGTTTCTCAATACAGTAGCGCATTTTATGCACGATTTGGGGCTAATTCCGGTCAACGGTCGAGAATTTCTTTAGTTGGGCGAAGTATGTGGGGATATTTTGGCTCTGTTACAAATATGTAAACAAAAAGGGTCCCGCACTTGCGGAACCCTTTTCAAGTATTTATGTGGCTCGTGCTTAGTAGCCGACGATACCCTGCGGGAAGAAGAACATGCACAGGACGACACACACGGCAAAAACGACGGCCATAATTACCGTCAGGCGATCGAGGTTCTGCTCCATGACGCCCGTGGCAGAGCTGGAGTTATACAGCGAGCTAGCGATCATATCCGAAACGCCGGTGCCCTTACCAGAGTGCATCAGGACGAGAATCGTCAGCGCCACGGCAGAGACAGCCCAAACGACAAACAGAAGAATCTGAAACGGACCCATAGATAAGCTCCTTAATAGAACAATTCAAACTCCAGTACTGTACCACAACCCCCAGCACTCCCCCATCAGCCATTTGGTGACGAGGTAGAAATAGCGCAAAAAAAGAGGGTTGTCCGGTTGTGGACAACCCCCTTACTAGAAAACGGTATTTGTTTTCTATTAGGCCTCGGTGGCGAGTACGCGACCCGTCATCTCGGCGGAAGGCTCAATACCAGCCATGGTGAGCATGGTCGGAGCGATATCGGAAAGACGGCCGTCCTCGATACCGGTGAGCTGTGCCTTCTCATCAACGATGATGAACGGCACGCGGTTGGTGGTGTGAGCCGTGAACGGATGCTTGGAACCGTCGGAAGCAACGTCAAACATGTGATCGGCGTTGCCGTGATCGGCGGTAATCAGCGCAAAGCCGCCCTTAGCGAGAATCGCCGGGACAACCTTGGACAGGGCATCGTCAACAGCCTCGACGGCCTTAACGGCAGCGTCGAAGACACCGGTGTGACCAACCATGTCGCAGTTTGCGAAGTTCACGATGTAGAAATCAGCGCGATCCTCGTTGATGGCGGCGACAAGCTTCTCGGTAACCTCGGGAGCGCTCATCTCAGGTTGCAGGTCGTAGGTAGCGACCTTGGGAGAAGCGACGAGCACGCGCTCCTCGCCCTCCTTGGGCTCCTCGATGCCGCCGTTGAGGAAGAACGTCACGTGGGCGTACTTCTCGGTCTCGGCGGTGTGCAGCTGCTTCAGGCCATTGGCGGCGATAACGTCGGCCAGAACGTTCTCGGGGAACGTCTTGGGGAAGGCGACCTCGACGTCAAACGTCGGGTCGTACTCGGTCATCGTCACAAAGTGCGAAAGCTTGATCTGCTCGCGCTCAAAGCCGTCGAACTCCTTGTCCGTGAACACGCGAGTCATCTGACGAGCGCGGTCGGGACGGAAGTTGAAGAAGATGGCCGCGTCGCCCTCGTGGATGCCCTCGTTGTGGGCAGCGAAGGGCTCGACGAACTCGTCGCCGCGCGGATCCTTCTCGTAGTAGGCCTTGATACCGGCAACAGGGTCGGTATCGGCATCGGATGCGTTGACCATGACATCGTAGGCGCGCTGGATGCGCTCCCAACGGTTGTCGCGGTCCATGGCCCAATAACGGCCCGAGACGGTGGCAACGCGAGCGTCGCAACCGGTCTCCTCGGAGATCTTAGCCAGGAAGGCGCAGAACTCACTCATGTAACCGGCACCGGACTGCGGGTCAACGTCGCGACCATCCATGAAGGCGTGGACGCGAACGGTCTTGACACCGTGCTCGGCAGCCATCTTGACCAGAGCCTCGACGTGGCTCATATGAGAATGAACACCGCCAGGGCTCATAAGGCCCATGAGGTGGAGAGTCTTGCCGTCAGCCTTGACGTCGTCCATAGCCTTGACGAAGACCTCGTTCTTGGCGATGGAGCCGTCCTTGATGGCATTGTTGATGCGCGAAAGCTCCTGGAACACGATGCGGCCGGCACCGATGTTGAGGTGACCCACCTCGGAGTTGCCCATCTGGCCATCGGGAAGACCCACGTCCTCGCCCGAAGCGCCGAGCGTGGTGTGGGGGTACTTCTCGTACAGGCTATCGAGGAAGGGCGTCTTGGCAGCGGCGACGGCGTTCTCGCCATCGGCCGGAGCCAGGCCGCAACCATCCATGATGATCAGGAGTGCAGGAAGATGACGCTGTGCCATATGTCCTACTCGCCTGCCTTGACGACCATAGAGGCGAAGTCGGCAGCCTTGAGCGAAGCGCCGCCCACGAGGGCGCCGTCGACGTCGGGCTTGGCGACGAGCTCGGCGATGTTGCCGGGCTTGGCAGAGCCACCATAGAGAACGCGGATGCCGTCGGCGAGCTCCTCACCGAACATCTCCTTGAGGGTCTCACGGATAGCGCCGCAGACCTCCTGAGCGTCCTCGGCGGTAGCGGTCTTGCCGGTGCCGATGGCCCAGATGGGCTCGTAGGCGACGACGACCTGCTTGGGGCAAGTGATCTCGAGACCCTCGAGACCAGCCTTGACCTGGTTCACGACGTGCTCGACATAGGTGCCGGCCTCGCGGACCTCAAGGGACTCGCCGCAGCAGAAGACAGGAACAAGACCGGCGGCAACGAGGGCCTTGGCCTTCTTGTTCTGATCCTCGTCGGTCTCGTGGAAGTAATCACGACGCTCGGAGTGACCGATGATGCAGTAGGTGCAGCCAGCGGACTTGAGCATGTCGCAAGAAGACTCACCGGTGAAGGCACCCTTGGCCTCCCAGTACACGTTCTGTGCACCGAGGGCGATGGGGGCAGCCTGAATACGGTCATGAACCGTGGTGATGTCGATGGTCGGAGGGCAGACGAGCACCTCGACGCCAGCCGGAACCTCGGGCAGAGCCTGAGCCAGCTCGTCGGCGAGCTTGGCGGCCTCGGCGACGTCGTTGTTCATCTTCCAGTTACCAGCGATAAGAAGGGTGCGATTAGGCATCGAGAAGCGCCTCCACTCCGGGCAGGGCCTTACCCTCGACGAGCTCCATGGAAGCGCCACCACCGGTAGAGATCCAGCTCATCTTGTCGGCCAGGTTGAACTTGTTGACGGCTGCGACAGAGTCGCCACCACCGATGATCGAGGTGCAATCAGCCTCGGCGACAGCCTCGGCGATAGCCTGGGTGCCGTGAGCGAAGTTATCGAACTCGAAGACGCCCATGGGGCCATTCCAGAACACAGTCTTGGCACCCTTGACAGCCTCGGCGTAGAGCTCCTCGGTCTTGGGGCCGATGTCCATACCCTCACGGTCGTCGGGGATAGCGTCGGAAGCGACAACCTCGGGGACAGCGTCCTCGCCAAAGTGATCAGCAACGCGGTTGTCGATGGGGAGCAGGATCTTGACGCCCTTCTCCTCGGCCTTCTTGAGCATCTCACCGGCGCGCTCGACCCAGTCCTCTTCCTTGAGGGACTGACCGACGGACAGGCCCTGAGCCAGGAAGAAGGTGTAGGCCATGCCGCCACCGATGATCAGGGTATCAGCGGAGTCGATGAGGTGATCGAGAACGCCGATCTTGGAGGAAACCTTGGAACCGCCGACGATGGCGACGAAGGGGCGCTCGGGCTCGGCGAAGATGCCGGTCAGCGTGTCGACCTCCTTCTCGAGCAGGAAGCCGGCGACGGCAGGCAGGTAAGCGGCGGGGCCCACGACGGAACCCTGGGCGCGGTGTGCGGTGCCGAAGGCATCGAGAACGAAGACGTCACCATAGGAAGCGAGCTTCTTGGCGATCTCGGGATCGTTCTTCTTCTCACGCTTGTCGAAACGGACGTTCTCGAGAACGAGGACCTTGCCCGGCTCGACGGCGGCGACAGCCTCAGCAGCCTTCTCGCCGTAGGTGTCGGCGACAAAGGCAACGTCGAGACCAGAGAGCTCAGCGAGCTTCTTAGCGACAGGCTCAAGGGAGAGCTCAGGCTGGAAGCCGGTACCCTCGGGACGGCCGAGGTGGCTCATGAGGATGACGCGAGCGTTGTGCTCAACGAGGTAGTTGATGGTGGGCAGGGCAGCCTTGATACGGGTGGTGTCGCCAACGACGCCATCCTTGATAGGCACGTTGAAGTCAACGCGGACGAGAACGCGCTTGCCGTCGACATCGATGTCGCGGACGGTCTTCTTGGTAAAGGCCATGTTTGCTTCTACCTTTCGTACGTGTCTGCCTCCCATTACGGCAGACGATTTCCTATAAAAAGGGCGCGACCCTAGGGTGTAAGCCCTATGAGGCCGCGCCCTTCTTTAGACGCTCAACGAGCTATTCGCTAAAAGCTAAATTAAGCAACGAACTTCTCGAAGTACTTGATGGTGCGGACCATCTGAGAGGTGTAGGAGTTCTCGTTGTCGTACCAAGAGGTGACCTGAACGAGGGTCTGGCCGTTGCCGAGATCAGAGCACATGGTCTGAGTGGCGTCGAAGATGGAGCCGTGGGTCTCGCCGACGATGTCGCGGGAGACGATCTGGTCCTCGTTGTAAGCGAAGGTATCGGGGATGGTCTCGGCGTAGGCCTTCATGGCAGCGTTGACCTCGTCGACGGTGACCTTCTTGTCAACGACGGCGTAGAGGTTGGTCAGCGAGCCGGTCGGCGTCGGGACGCGCTGGGCGGCACCGATGAGCTTGCCGTTGAGCTCGGGGAGAACCAGGCCGATGGCCTTGGCAGCGCCCGTGGTGTTCGGGACGATGTTCTCGGAGCAGGCGCGGGAGCGACGGAAGTTGCCCTTGCGCTGCGGGCCGTCGAGCGGCATCTGGTCGCCGGTGAAGGCGTGGATGGTGGTCATGATGCCGGAGACGATGGGAGCGAAGTCGTTCAGACCCTTGGCCATCGGGGCGAGGCAGTTGGTGGTGCAGGAAGCAGCGGAGATGATGTTGTCCTCAGCGGTCAGCGTCTCATGGTTGACGTTGTACACGATGGTGGGCAGATCGCTGCCGGCCGGAGCGGAGATGACGACCTTCTTGGCGCCAGCGTTGATGTGGGCCTGAGCCTTAGCCTTGCTGGTGTAGAAGCCGGTGCACTCGAGAACGACGTCGACGTCGAGGTCGCCCCAAGGCAGGTTGTTGGCGTCGGCCTCCTTGTAGATCTTGATCTCCTTGCCGTCAACGGTGATGGAATCCTCGCCAGCGACGACCTCGTGATCGCGAGCATAGTTGCCCTGCGTGGAGTCGTACTTCAGCAGGTAAGCGAGCATATCGGGAGAGGTGAGGTCGTTGATAGCGACGATCTCGGAGCCCTCATGACCGAACATCTGGCGGAAGGCCAGACGACCGATGCGACCGAAGCCGTTAATAGCAACCTTTACTGCCATTGTGTCTCCTTTCGTAAGGCCCCCGCAAGCTACAGCGCCTGCCGTTGAGGCCCACAAACTAACCACTCGCCTAATATACCTTTTTTTTGGCTTGAATTTCACGAGAATGCTCGAAATTGAAAATCAAATTTGCGTTAAAACGCTTTAACGTATAAAACAGCAGTTAAACCACCATAAAAGCTATTGCGTTAAACTACCCGCTTGCTTCAATGAGCTTTTCAAGGCGCAAAACACGGTGATACAAGGCCGACTTCGACAAAGGAGGGTCGGCCATTTCCCCCAAATCTCGCAGTGAGAGATCGGGGTAACGCTCGCGTAAGTCACAAAAAACTGCCAGAGCGTCCGGCAGCGTTTCGCGCAAACCGCGCCGATCAAGCTCATCGATGAGCGCAAGCTGATGTTGGGCGGCACCGGCACTTCTGGTCTGGTTGGCAAGCTCTGCGTTCACGCGACGATTCACGTCGTTCTTCACCAGCTTAACCGCGCGGGCCTCTTCAATCTCGGCAACGCTGCGCTTGGCGCCAATCAGCTGTAACAGACGTTTAATCTCCTCGGCACTCTTGATGTACACGGCATACGAGCCGCGACGCGCATTGACGCGGGCGCGAACTCCAATCTGCTCCAGAAGGTCGCAAAGTCCCTTTGCATACTCCTCGCCCTGAACCGCGATCTCCAAATGAAAATCGCCACGCGGGTCGGCAACAAAGCCTCCGGCAATCAGCGCACCGCGAATATAGGCGAGCCTGCAGCAAGGACGGGCGACGATGTGGCGCGGCACACCCGCGACGAGCCCTCCCCTACGGTCGAGAATGCCCAGCAGCACCAGAGCCTTATCCAAATCGGGCTGATCGGGCAAGGTGATGAGATAGTTTCGTACCTTGTGCAGGACCGACTTACGAACCGTGAATTCGGTCTTGAGCTTAAGGATACGATGCGTCAGCGCAATCATCGTGCGCGCCACAGCACCCGTCTCGGTCGCGACCGTCAAGCGGTACCGTCCCGAGCCCGCCAGCGAAAGCGTGCCGCTCACACGCGTTAGCGCAGCAAGCGTCGACAAATCGCAGTATTCGCATTCTGGTTCGCAGCGCGCAAGCTCGTCACGCACCTCAGCGGTAAACGACATGTAAACCTATGCCTTCGTGTTGGCACGCGACAGGTCACGGTGGGAGATGCTCACATGATACTGAGCACCCTCCAGGTAGCGGGCCGTGGCCTCGGCAATGGCGACGCTACGGTGCTGTCCGCCTGTGCAGCCGATAGCAATGGAAAGCTGCGGCTTGCCCTCTGCGATATAACCCGGCATGACCGTATCGAGCAGCTGGGTCCAGGCCTTCCAGAACTCCTGGGTCTTGGGGTGGTCCAAGACAAAATCGGAGACCTTCTTATCGAGACCGGTCATGGTGCGCATCTCGGGATCGTAGAAAGGATTGGGCAAGAAGCGAACATCGATCATGATATCCGCCTCGATGGGCATGCCATGCTTAAAGCCAAACGAGAACACGTGGACATCCATAAGCTGCTGGTCGGACAGCTCGGAAAAAGCCATGCGCAGCTTGTTGCGCAAGGCAGAAGTGCGCAAGCGGCTCGTGTCGATAATCATATCGGCTCGATCGCGAACGCCCTGCAGCTGCAGACGTTCACGCTGAATAGCGTCGGCCGTGGTCTCCCCCGGCTTTGCAATGGGATGGCGACGACGGTTTTCGCTATACCGGCGAATCAGCACCTCGTCAGACGCCTCGAGAAACACAATGTCGCAGCTCATCTCGCGCTCTTCCAGTGCGGCAACAGCATCGAGCAGTTCATCGAACAAGCCCTGGCTACGCAGGTCGCAGGTAACGGCAAGGTGCCTGCCCACGCCCGTATTGATGCCAACGAGCTCAGCAAGCTGGGCAATCAGGCGTGGGGGCAGGTTGTCGATACAAAAATAGCCCATGTCCTCAAACACATGCATGGCTTGCGTTCGGCCCGAGCCGGACATTCCGGTGATGATAACGATATCGGGGATACGCTCCGAGCGCTCCGCCGCATCCATGGCATCTCCCTTTTGCATGTGTGCCTCCTAAAATAAGCGCGGGACCCGGCCAGCGGATCCCGCGCGATCAATTGCCTTTATTGAGTATACCGCCCCAAGCGGATACAAGGCCCGTCTTACGCCTCAAGCGCAGCCTTAAACCAACTTGTAATACTCGTGGGGTGCGTGATAGCGGTGCCGACGACAACGGCCCACGCGCCGGCGTCGATTGCAGCGCGAGCCTCCTCGGGCGTATGCACGCGACCCTCGCAAATGATGGGAAGGCCGGGAAATTCCTCGGTCGCCTGACGCAGGAGCGGCAGGTCGGGGCCATCGGCCATGGTGCAGTCGATGGCGGCGACACCGTGAGAGAGTGTGGTGGATACCAGGTCGAAGCCCATATCAACCGCACGGCGAATGTCCTCGATGGTGGCACAATCCGCCATCAGGAGCACACCCTCCTCGTGCAGCGGGCGGAAGGTATCCTCGACCGACTTGCCATCGGGACGCGGACGATCGGTGGCGTCGATCGCCACGATATCGGCACCCGCAGCAACGCAGGCACGAGCGTGACGCAGCGTCGGCGTGATGTAAACGCCCTCGTGCCCGTCCTTCCACAGACCGATGACGGGAACCTCACAGCGACCCTTAATGGCGGCAATGTCGGCAAGGCCCTGGCAGCGAATGGCGGCGGCGCCGCCAAGCTCGCAAGCGCGAGACATTTGAGCCATGGTCTCGGGCGTACGAAGCGGCTCGCCCATATACGCCTGAACGCTCACGACGAGCTTGCCCTTCAGGGACTGGATCAAAGGATCAACGGTCATGTTCGACTCAACCTTTCTCAAAACAGCCTTCTGAGACACCGCACCTTGACGTTCAAACCGTCGCTCGCGTACCGAAGTACGCTTCGCTCCTCTTTCACGTCAATCTGCGGCACCTCAGAAGGCGCACTTGGTAGTTATGTTTACTTCAACGATGCAAGAAGGTGTTCGGCGGCACCGATGAGCGGCGCGTCGCCCTCCAGAGAGCCGATGAGAATCGGCGTGTCCTGAAGCGGGTCGAGCGCCTGGCTGGCATAGCCCTCGTGCACCGAGTCCTTCCACGTCTGTGAACGCCAATCGGGGCCTTGGTGAATCACGCCGCCCGAAAGCACGATGACCTCAGGGTCCAGGATGTTAGCGAGCGAGCCCAGGCTGGCGCCCAGCGCAAAGCCGGCGTCATGAATGACCTCGGTCGCCTTTGCGTCGCCTGCGCGGCACAGGTCGTTCACGTCACGGCCGACCGAAGGACGGCTGGGGTCGACGCGGCCAAAACGCTCATCGTACATGCGCCCGATTGATGTTCCGGAAGCAACCGACTCCAGATGGCCGGAACGCCCGCAGGCGCAGGGAATGCCGGCGGCAGCCGAGCACTCGATGTGGCCCATATGGCCGGCAGCACCATGGAAGCCCTGCATCACGCGGCCGTTCTCGACATATGCGCCGCCGATGCCCGTACCGATGCCCAAACACAAGACGGAGAACTTGCCCTTGCCGACGCCCCAGTGGGCCTCGCCCAGAGCATGAGCCTGCACGTCGCCTACAACGGCAACGGGAAGGCCGAGGTCCTCGCGCAGACGCGGCCCCAACTGAACACCGGACCAGCCGGGCATAATCTCATTGGCATACGCGATGGCGCCCGTCTTGGGGTCGACGACACCGGCAGCGCCGATGCCAACTCCGAGGACCTCGACATCGGGATTTGCCTCAAGAGCTGCCTTGATAGACGCCTCGATGCGCTGGAAGACTGCTTCGCCACCCTCCTGGGCCTCGGTGGGAACCTCAGCCTCAAAAACGGGATGGGGCACACCGCCGTCAGCCGGATACTCCATGATGGCAGTCGCGATCTTAGTTCCGCCGATATCGACAGAGCAGACGTACTTGTTCTCCATGTCGTTCTCCTTCGGAGACAAAAACAACTACAGGAAATGCGCCGTCAGACTAGCCGTCACAGCGCGGTAAAGGTTTTCCAGGTGCCCGAGATCGCCGAGAAACCGTGCGGCCATTGACCTAATGGGTCATGGCCGCACGGTTGAACGGCGAGGTCGGGTGCCTGGGAAAGCTTTAAAGGAGACCGTTGTCCTGGAGGACCTTGCGAATCGCCTCGACGTTCTCACCGGTCATGGCCTTCACCGGGCGCGGCATGGTCGGGCTGTCGAAGATGCCCATGAGGTTCATAGCGGTCTTGAAGGCGCCGACGCCACCGGCATAGCCCTGGACGCCCGAGGTGACATCCCAGATGTGCGAAATCTCATTGAGGCGATCCTGCTCGGCCTTGACGGTAGCCCAGTCACCAGCCTGAGCGGCCTTCCACTGACGAACGTAGCCCTCGGGCTCAACGTTGGCGAGACCCGGGACAGAGCCGTCGGCGCCACCGAGGTAAGCGCCGTCGACAACAACCTCGTGACCGGTGAGGATGCTCATCGGATGGCCGTTCTTTTCGTTCTCCTGAACGAGGTAGCGGAACGAGATGTCATCACCCGAGGAATCCTTGACGCCAGCAAGGACGCCCTCGGCGCCGAGCTTGGCAAGAAGCTTCCAGGGAAGCTTGGTGTGGACGCACACGGGGATGTCGTAGGCGAAGATGGGCAGGTCGAGTTCCTCGTGAAGGATGCGGAAGTGCTCCTCGACCTCGGTCATGCCCTGCAGGGCATAGAACGGGCAGGTGGCGACGAGCGCATCGGCGCCCAGCTCCTGAGCGACCTTGCCGTGCTCGATCATGCGCTCGGTCTCGGTGTCGATGATGCCGACCAGAACGGGAACGCGGTGGTCGACGATACGGACGGCCTCTGCGACAATCTGGCGACGGCGCTCGTCGGTGGAGAAGACGACCTCGCCCGAGGAGCCCAGGAAGAACAGGCCATCGACGCCGGCATCGATCATGCGGTTGATGCTGCGCTCAAAGGAGGCAACGTCGAGCTGGTGGTCTTCGGTATCGGGAACAACGACGGGAGGGATAACGCCGGTGAATTTCTGAGTTGCCACAAGAATCTCCTTAGTTGTCTGGCGGGCAGCCCTATGCCGCCCACTCTTGTTGGCGGTGTCCAGGCCGTCTAGGCCAAAGAACACGAATAGAACGTTTGGTTAAAGAAGTCGACGACTTCGTTTTCGAACGCATTGATGCGCTCGTGAGCGTATTTGGCATAGATGATATGCCTCCGGTCACACTCAAGACCGTTGAATACGGCAAACTGACCCTTGGGATCACTCACGGTATCCATGAGCGATGTGCCCATGAGCACCGAGCCACGAACCCGAGGCGACAGCGTCTCGAGACCGCTGGGAAGCGGATTGGCAAGCGCCGTGCAGGCAAGGCCCCGCTCGTCCAGAGCAGAAACCGCCAGCGCGACACCGCCGCCAAGGCCCTCGCCCCATGCAAAGATGCGGTCGGGATCCATGCCATCAAGATTGCGCGCAACCTTCGCCAACGCGCAGCCCCAACGGACACGCTCGACAAAAGCAGGCGAGGTAATCCCCTGCTGCAGATCGTTGGATCCAATAGTCTCATCGTCCAGCGCGAGGACGGCATACCCCATGGCGACAAATCTCGTCATGTGATGCCAGCCGCGCACGGGTCGGTCGATGTCGTGAAACATCAGGCATAGTGGCACAAGCTCGGATGCCCGGTCACGACCAACAGGCTCAATCAAACGGCCGTGCACGACATACCCGCCGAGCTCAAAGGAAACCTCGGAGTAGCGCGCGCACGGATTTGCGAAATCAATCGCCGTAACGGTCAGCCCGCAAACCTCAAGGTCCGAAGCGGCTGTCTCCAACTCGGAAACATCCGCAGAAGCATCGCCGCGCCAATCCCGGAAATCAGAGAGCCTTGACGAAACCGTCCCAGCAATTCCCGCAAGCTCGGGGACAATCAGCTCATCGATATTGCTCTCGCACTTAGACATGAGCCTCCCCTCCCTTGCAGAAAAACGGAATGATCAGATCGTCAAAATCCTGAATCTCCTCGTGACCGAAGCCTTCAAAGAACTCATGACGCTTTTCGCAGGTCAGGTTGTTGTAGACTGCAAACTGCGTCGCCGGAGGGCAGACGATATCGGCTGTGCCCGTGCCAAACAGCACGGGGCATTTGACCATGGGGGCAAAGTTCTTGGAATCGAAGTACGCCAGCTTGGCATAGGCTTCGTCGATACGAGTCGAGTCCTCGTCAAACCAGCGAGACCAATAGCGCAGGCCCTCGTAGGCGATGTCGTCGGCATCCAAATCCCAGACCAGGCGGAAATCCGACAGGAAGGGATAGAGGATGGCGGCGCGATTGATAAGCTCGCTGTTAAGCGCACAGGTCGCTATACCCAAACCGCCGCCCTGCGACGCGCCGTTCACAAACACACGGGCAAGATCGATGCCCTCGAGCTCGCGAACAATACGGCACAGAATGCGAATATCTTGGTGCAAGCGGACATAGTAGAGGTTGGCCGGGTCACCGTCGATACCGGCGACGATATGGCCCGCGACCGTTGTGCCCTCAAATCCGCCAATGTCCTCGGACGGACCTCCTTGACCAGGACAATCGAGAGCAATGAGCGCCATGCCCATGCCCGCAAACGATGCCTGCTCAAACCAGCTGCGACTCGCACCTGGATATCCATGGAACTGAAGTACCAATGGCATGGGCTCGTCCGAGACAGGTTTAAGGTACTTGGCGTGCAGGCGAGCGCCACACATGCCGGTATACCAGAGATCGAAAAGCTGGCAGGTCACGGCATCGGTGACCGATGCCGCCTCGATCGCATAGTCAAGCCCGACGGCGTCAGCCTCGGCCATGCGATCCTTCCAAAAGAGATCGAAATCTGATGGACGGGGCATGGCGCCTCGATATTCACCAAATTGCTGTTGTAGCTCCTGAGCACTTGGCATGGCTCGTGAACCCAACCTTTCGAAATCGCAACGGAGGTGCGCCCGGCAAGGGAACCGGGCGCACGGGAGGGAAAGCGAGGCTACTCGCCGAGCTTGGGATGCAGCAGCGACGGCGCAGCGCCGAGCAGCATCTTGGTGTAGGGGTCCTGAGGGTGCTGGAAGACCTGCTTGGCCTCGCCCTGCTCGACGATCTTGCCGCCATTCATAACGATGATGTCGTCAGAGATATAGCGGACCGTCTGGATGTCATGGCTAATGAACACCATGGCCAGGCCGAGCTCCTTCTTAAGGTCGGTCAGCAGGTTCAGAATCTGCGCGCGGACCGAAACGTCCAGAGCCGAGGTGGGCTCGTCGGCGATGATGGCATCGGGGTTCAGCGACAGGGCACGGGCAATTGCCACGCGCTGGCGCTGGCCGCCCGAAAGCTGGCCGGGAAGAACCTCGGCGGCGGAGCTGGGCAGGCCGGTGAGCTCCAAGAGCTCCTTGACGCGCTTCTCCTGCTCGGCCTCGGTACCCAGGTTGTGGACGCGCATGGGGTCGAGCAGTTGCTCGCGAACGACCATGCGGGGATTGAGCGCCGTGGCCGGGTTCTGGAACACGACCGAGATGACGCGACCCATGTGGCGACGGTCCTCGGCGGTACGTTTGGTAACGTCCTTGCCCTTAAAGTAGACCTTGCCGCTCGTGGGGGCCTGCAGGCCGCACATGACGTTAGCCGTGGTGGACTTTCCGCAACCAGACTCGCCGACGATGCCGATGGTCTGTCCGGGCATGAGCTTAATCGTTACACCCTGGACGGCGTGAACCAGGTTGGGGTGCAGAATCGAGCCGGTACGGGTCCTAAAGGTGACGTGGACGTCATCAAGGAAGATGATCGGCTCGACGCCGTTGACTGCGGTCTCGCTCATCTACATCACCTCCGCGTGAGGGGTCAAACCATTTGCCTTGAGCACCTCGTCGGGGAGCTCGGAATAGAAGTGCTCGGTGCCGGGCACGCGCTTGAAGACCGGACGGGTGTCCAGGCCAATGCGCGGATGACTCGAGCGGGGTGCGAAGCGATCGCCCTTGGGGAAATCGCGCGGGCTCGGAACGGCGCCGGGCACCTGGTGCAGGCGGCCCGAACCGCTCTCGATGGACAGGACGGAACCCAGAAGACCGCGAGTGTACTCGTGGATCGGGTTGGTGAGCAGCTCCTTGGTGGGCGCCTGCTCGATAACCTGGCCGGCGTACATAACCGTGATGTTATGGGCGACCTCGGCGACCAGTGCCAGGTCGTGCGAAACGAAGATCATGGCAAAGCCGAGCTTGGCCTGAAGGTCGTTAAGCAGCTTGATGACCTGCTTCTGGACGGTAACGTCCAGAGCGGTCGTGGGCTCGTCGCAGATGACCAGCTTGGGGTCGCGGGTAAGGGCCATAGCGATCAGAACGCGCTGACGCTGACCACCGGAAAGCTCATGCGGATAGCTCTCGAGCGTACGCTTGGGGTCGAGGCCCACGAGCTCCAGGAGCTCCTCGGCGCTACGGGTGCCGCCGCGCTTGGTGAGCTGCTTCATCTGGGCGGAAATGAGCATGGAGGGGTTGAGCGAGGACAGGGCGTCCTGATAGACCATGGCGATATCGGTACCGCGCAGGCCGAACCACTCCTTCTTGCTCATCTTGAGCAGATCGCGGCCCTCCCAGAGAACCTCACCAGAAAGGTGCTCGTCATCGTCGGTCAGGCCCATGATGGCCAGCGTGGTGATGGACTTACCGCAGCCGGACTCGCCTACCAGGCCCATGGTCTGGCCGGGACGGACGTCAAAGTTGACGTGGTCGACGACGTTGATGTCACCGTGGTGCTCAAACTGAATGCAGAAGTCACGGACCGAGAGAATCGGCTCGACAGACTCGTCGGGCACATGGCGGTCGTTACGCTTGAGCTCGACATCGCGCAGGGCGCCAAGGCGAGCGGAGAGGGACTGAGCCTGCTCCTTGTAGGCACGAACGGGGTCGGAGACCAGCAGATCGGCCTCGCGACGCTTGGAGGAATCGGTCGGATCCAGGGCGGCGGAGGGAGCGGCAGCCATAGCGTCGGTAATGCCCTCGGAGAGGATGTTGAGCGCCAGGCAGGTGATCATAATGGCCAGGCCCGGGAACAGTGCCTGCCACCAACGGCCAGCGAGCACGCCGCCGCGGGCGTCGGCGAGGATGTTGCCCCAGGTAGCGGTGGGCTCCTGGATGCCGGCGCCGATGAAGGTCAGCGAGGCCTCGAAGATGATGGCGTCTGCGACCAGGGTAACGGTGAAGACCATGATCGGAGCGATGCAGTTGCGCAGAACATGCTTGATCAGAATCCACGGAGCCTTGGCGCCGGACACGATGACCGCGCGGACATAGTCCTCACCGTACTCGGACACGATGTTGGCGCGCACGATACGGGCGATCTGCGGAGTGTACATAAAGCCGATGGCGAAAATGATCGACGGCACGGAATTGCCCAGGATGGAGACGAAAACGGCTGCGAGGGCGATACCCGGGATGGACATGATGATGTCCAGGATACGCATGATCGCCTCAGAGATAGACTTGCGCGAAACCGCTGCAAGAGCGCCGACAACGGAACCACAGACCAAAGCCATGGCGGTAGCACCAAAGCCGATAATCAGCGAGTAACGACCACCGTAGAGCATACGCGACAGAATGTCGCGGCCCTTATCGTCGGTACCGAAGATAAATCCGTTGCCGGGAGCCTGGCGAGCCGTAAAGATCTCGACCGGGCTATAGGGGGCAAGAAGGGGCGCCAAAATCGCAGTCAGGGCGACCAGCACCAGCACGACGGCGGCAATCTTAGAAGACAGCGTCATCTTCTTCCAGCCACCGAGCTTGAGCCCCTTGGAGGCAGCCTTCTCGAGCTGCTCGGTTTGCTTCTCTCGAATCTTTACCATAATCTACACCGTCCTGATGCGCGGGTTGATGAGCAGGTAGAGCATGTCAACCACGATGTTGATGATGATGAAGGCAAGAGCAACGACGATGACGACGCCCTGAACCAGGTTCGCCTCGTTGCCCTGAACGCCCTGCAGAATCGCAGTACCCATGCCGGGGAGGTTGAAGATGACCTCGATGACGACGGCGCCGCCCATGAGGTAGCCGATCTTAAGACCGAGGGTGGTGACCGGGGTGATCAGCGCGTTGCGCAAAACGTTGATGCCGACGACGACCTTCTCGGGAACGCCGGCGCCGCGGGCCATACGGACATAGTCCTTATCGAGCTCCTCGACCATGGCCGTACGCACGATACGAGTCATCTGGCCCGTCAGCGGGAATGCCAGAGCGATAGCGGGCATGATCATACGTCCCAGATAGCCAGCCGGGTTGGTGGTGAAGTGAGGCAGAGCACCGGACGCCGGGAGCACCTTAAGGTAGGAAGAGAACAGCAGGATCAACAGAACGGCAAGCCAGAACGACGGGGTTGCCAAGCCGGCGATGGAGAAGACGCGGATCACTTGGTCCGGCCATTTATCGCGATACAGTGCCGCGATGACGCCGAGCAAAAACGAGACGACCGCGCCGATGGCTAGACCGATGAAGGTCAGCTGCATCGTGACGGGCAGGGCCGTGGAGATGCGCTTGGCAACAGAGTTGCGAGCAGCACCATAGGTGCCCATGTCACCATGGATCAGATCGCCCATGTAGCGCACGTAGCGCACGGGCCAGGGGTCGTCCAGACCATACTTCTCATGGTACTCGGCAACCGCCTCGGGCGAGGCACCGTCACCCAACGCCGTATAGGCGGGGTCGGTCTTGGAGAACGACATAAGGAAGAACACCAGGACGGTGACGCCCAATGCCATGATCGGCAGCGCCACGAGACGCCTTCCAATCAAACGTAGAAAGTTGTTCACGTTCTCTCCCCTTTCTTTTGTCGGTAGGACCAACTGGTATATGAGTATGGATACTCATTACAAGACCCGAGCGACATCGAGGCCGCCCGGGTCTTTGTTTCAACTATGAGGACGTTGCCTTACGACCGACGCCCCACATATGACTCAAGCGAGTCTTAGGCCTTGACGGTCGCGACGCCCCTGAAGGACATGCTCGTCGTGCCGATGCCCTTGAAGCCATCGAGGGCCTCGCCGTTGGGCGCGGTGGACGGATCGTCCCAGGAAGCGGAAACGGTCTTGACGTGGACAACGGGGTACAGAACAGCGTTGTCGGCGATGATGTCGAAGCACTCGTTCCACTTCTTCTGCTGCTCGTCGCCCTCGGCGGCAAGAGCCTCGTCCATGAGACCGTGGAGCTTCGCCCACTCAGCGGAATCCTTCCACGGGCAACGGGTCTGCATCCAGACGTTGTCGCCATACCACCAGTTGAGCAGCAGGTCGGGGTCGGCGCCGAAGCAGGACGGATCGCCAGGGGCAAGGAGGATATCGTAGGCCTCGCCGCCGTCGATGGCAGCGTAGGTGGCCGGCGAGGTATCGGTCTGGATAGTCACATCGAAGCCGAGAGCGTCGAGGTCGTTCTTGACCTGAGCGGCCATGCCCTTGATCTGCTCGTTGTCGGTGGTGCGCAGGGTGATGGCGCCCGGGGTGATGCCAGACTCTTCGATGAGCTTCTTGGCCTTCTTGGCGTCAGTCTTGTACACCGTGGAAGCCTCATGATAGTTGGTGAAGCTCTTGGGCAGGTAGCAGCTGGCAGCGGTAGCAAGGCCGGCGAAGGTGTTGGTAATCATCTTCTCAGTGTCGAGCGCGTACATGACGGCCTGACGGACCTTGACGTTGTTCCAAGGCTCCTTGGCGACGTTGAACATGATGAAGCGGGTGCCGAAACCCTGGACGTTATCGATCTTGCAGCCGGCGCTCTCGAGCTGGTCGACGGCGTCAGCGGTGACGAGCTCCATAACGAGCGTGGAGCCCTCCTGCTGAGCGGTAACGCGAGCGGTGGGGTCGGTCAGGATGCTGTACTGGATCTTCTTATCCTCGGCAGCATACGCACCGTTGTACTCGGGGTTGGGAACCAGGGTGATCTCGGTATCGGAGATAGAGTCGTACATCCAGGGGCCGGAGCCGATCGGCTGCTTAGCGCGATCCTCCTCGGCCTGGGTAGCCGGGGTAACGCGGATGATGGCCAGACGATCCTTGAGCAGGGAGAAGTTGGGGACCTTGGTCTTGACCGTTACAGTGCTGGCGTCCTTGGCCTCGATGGACTCGAAGGGCTGGAAGAACGGAGCATAGGTAGCAGAAGCAGCGCAAGCGGTGTAGGAGGCAACGACGTCGTCAGCAGTGACCTCGGTGCCATCGGAGAACTTGGCGCCCTTGCGGATGGTGACCTCGAAGGTAGTGTCGTCCACGGACTTGGGATCGTCGGTGGCGAGCTCGTTGAAGGTGCTGTAGTCGTGGTAATCGATGCCATAGAGGCCCTCGATGACGTGCCAGTTAGCACCCAGGCCCACAGCGGAGCCGGTGCTGGCGGGGTCGAAGCTGGACGGAGCGTAAGCGGAACCAGCGGTGATCACGCCGCCGCCACGGTTGGCGGAATCGGTGGAACCGGAAGCGGAACCCTCGTCGTTGGAGCTGCCACCGCAGCCGGTGAGACCAAGCCCTGCGACAGCAGCGACGCTGCCGGTGAGGCCGAGGAACGAACGCCTGGACATACCCTTGTTGATGATGGCCATGTCTTCTCCTATCAATAGAGAATCTTACCCGGGAGCACCTAGACTTGCCCCCGCGCAACTTGCGGACGATATATACCTTACCTACCGACGGACCCAACTGAGGTGCCGCGCTCGGCGACCGATACATACATACGCTTGAACGGTATTTACTACCGTTCACCGAATTCATTGACAAACGATTCGCCAGACAGTATGTATCGACGAGGTGAGATATCAGTCTTCGTCAACCCGCAGGATAGCAGGGTTGTTCACCATGGCTAGTCAAACGTTTTAGCGTTAATAAAACCCGAAATCGACAGGTAATCGCCGCGAAATAAATGATTGAAAATCGGCCAATCATGTATATCAGTTGTTTAGAAGCACGTTTAGTTTTCGGAACGGCTGGCCGATGCCTGGGCGCGCTCGGCATTCCATGCAACAAGTGCCTCGTGGACCGCTTTGGCGACATCGGCCGGAACGCCTCGAACTTCCGCAATCTCCTGCTCGCTTGCCGCGCGCAAACGCTTCATCGAGCCAAAATGGCGCATAATGGCACGTTTTCTAGTGGGTCCCACGCCCGGAACGTCGTCAAGCACCGAAACCGTCATAGCCTTATTGCGCAACTCGCGGTGGAACGTAATCGCAAATCGGTGGGATTCATCGCGAACCTGCTTGATCAGATAAAGCGAAGCGGAGCCGGTCGGTAGCACGACGGGAGTCTCGTCCCACGGCACGAAAACTTCCTCATCGGCCTTTGCCAAGCCACAAACTGGTATATCGAGGCCGAGCGCCTCAAGTTGCTTAATTGCAGCGGTCAACTGCGGCTTGCCGCCATCGACAACGAGCAAATCGGGGCGCGAGCCAAAGCGCTCGTCCGCCATGCGCTCGGGAGCATAGCGACGCCCCAGAACTTCGGACATCGATACGAAGTCGTTCGCCTCGTCCAATTCGGCCTGAATTTTAAAGCGACGATACTGGCCCTTGTCGGCACGGCCGTTGGTAAATACCACCATCGAAGCGACGGTAAAGGTGCCGTGCAACGTCGAGATATCGAAGCACTCGATGCGCAACGGCGGCGCAGGCAGCGCCAGCGCACTTTCGAGCTCCAGGAGCGCCTGATTGGTGCGATCGTCAGCATACCCCGTGCGCATCATGTAGCGCATGAGGGCATGGCGCGCATTTTTGGAAGCCATATCGAGCAGGCGGTGCTTTTCGCCGCGCTGCGGCCTATGGAGATGGCAAGAGCGTTCGCGCTTGCCCGCAAGCCACTCCCCCAACGCTTCAGCATCCTCAAGCTCGACAGAGAGATTGATCTCGGCTGGAATATCGGCCGTCTCGTCGTAATAGCGCTTAAGAAAGCCCGATTGAAGCTCTTCCTCGTCGACATCCAGGCCTTTATCGAGGATGAACTCACAAGTTCGAACCGTTCGGCCCTCGCGAACGACAAAGACACAGGCGGCAGAGATAGTCTCTTCGCGATAGAAGCCGATGACGTCGATATCGACGCTCGATGGAAAAACGACCTGTTGGCGATCGTCCAGGCCCCTAATGACTTCCAGGCGACGCTTGACGCGCGCCGCACGTTCAAAATCGAGCGTCTCGGCTGCCTCCGTCATCTCGGACGTAAGCTCGTCGACGACATCCTTGCGATGGCCCGACAAGAAACGTTCGACACGCTTGACGTTCTTGGCATAGTCGGCAGGGGAAATCGCGCCGACGCATGCGCCCGGCCCGCGCCCGACATGGTAGTCAAAACAGGGACGCCCGTTTTGCGCGCAAATCATATTGACGATGTCTTCTTCGCCCTTATGAGATTCGACGATGCGGCGGCAGCGGCGCCATTCCGCACAGGATGCCGAGCAAATAGGAATGACCTTGCGTAGCGTATCGATGGTCTCACGCGCCGCACGACTATCGGTATAGGGGCCAAAATAGCGCGTGCCGGGCTTATGGCGCTCGCGCGTGTATTTAATAGCGGGAAATAGATCGCTTTTAGTGATGGCGATAAAGGGATAGCTTTTATCGTCCTTAAGGTCGACGTTGAAGTACGGATGGTACTGGCCGATCAGATTGCGCTCGAGCACCAATGCCTCGTGCTCGGTCTCCACCACGATATAGTCGAAGCTCGCCACCAGCTGCATCATGAGCGGGATCTTTTGACGCTCGTCCTGCAGCGTCACGTATTGACGCATACGGGCACGCAAGTTTTTTGCCTTGCCCACATAGATGACATCGCCCTTGGCATCTTTCCAAAGGTAGCAGCCGGGTTGCGTGGGAACGCGCGAAACCTGCTCGGCAAGTGTTGGAATGTTGTCGTGACCTGCCACACGCACCTACTTGCGACGAAGCAGCGCCGAGACCTCGGGCATCTTAAAGACGAAGGCAAGGCCAAAAGTCACGGCAAGCGAGACGACGCCTGCAACACAAACGTAGCCCAGGGTAATGAGGATCGAGCTGCCAAGCATTCCGACAAAGTGCTCAAGTGCCCACATGACGCCGGCGCCCGCGGCAGCGCCCAAGCCACCGAACAACAGGCCGAAGAAACCGCCGTGCAGGATAGACTTGACCTGAAGGCCATGCAGACGACGGCGCAGCCACCACAGTGAGCATCCGACCAAGACCACGTAGTCAACGACGTACGAAAGCGCAATTGCCGGCATACCGTAGCCCAGCACCACGCCAAACAGCAGCACCGAACCGGCCTGACCGACAGCGGAGTACAAGCAATAGCGGCTATAAGGTTTCATATCGAGCAGGGCCGAGAAGCTCTTCTGCATCAGCACGACCACGCCGTAGAGCGGCAGGGAAAGTGCCAGATAGATAAGGAACTCCGACACCAGCGCCACACCGGATTCATCGAACTTGCCGGCGCAGTAGATCATGTTGAGCGGACGGGCGAAGACGATCAGGTACATCGCAAACGGAATCAGGAAGAAGAGCATCTGGGCGACACCGCGCGAAATGCCCGTGCGGACGCTGTCGTAATCCTTCTCCTGTGCATCGTGGGAGAGTTCGGTATAGAGTGCCGTCGAAAGCGAGGCAGCGATCAGCGCATAGGGCAGCGTATACCACAGGCGCGCATATGCGATGACGGAAGGGCCGGTCTCGGGCTGCACCACCAGCGCGGCGGCATTGGTAATGGAGGTCGAGACAAACATGCACACCGTGGCGAGCAGCGTCGGGATACCAAGCGCAATCGTCTGTCGCAGCGCGGGGTCCTTAAAGTCGATATGGATATGAGGATGCACGCCATGCTTGCCAAGCGCGGGAATCTGGCAGGCCATCTGGACAAAGACGCCGAGGGTCGTACCGGCTGCGATCAAGATAATGCCGACCCGCTCGCCAAATTGTGCAGACACGGGAGCAAAGCCCATAAAGCTGGCGATGACGATGACATTGTTGAGAACCGGGGCAAACGTCGACCAGAAGTAGTCGCGGTGTGCGTTGAGAACACCCGAGAACACCGAGCCCAAGCCATAAAACAGAATTTGGATAGCAAAGAAGCGGAACATGAACGCAGCGGTATCCATGCTGTCGCCATTACCCGAAAGGAACGACTGCGTCCAAATAAAGCCGGGAGCAAACACGGTGCCCAGCAGCGAGATGCCGCCCAGCACCAGAAGCAGAATACCGAGCAGATTGCCGACATACTCGTTCGATGCCTCGCGGCCCTGCTCGCGCCTCACGCCCATATACACCGGCAAAAACGCCGTAACGAGCATGCCGCCCATCACGAGCTCGTAGAGCATGTTGGGCAGGTTGTTGGCAACCTGATAGGAGGACGAGAGCAGCGACATGCCGATGGCGGCCGCCATGGCCCACGTGCGGATAAACCCGGTGACGCGCGACACGATGGTCAGCACGGTCATAAGGCCAGCAGAACGACCAACCGTGGAGTAGTCCGACGAACCCATATCGTCTACGTCGTCCTGAGAGTCCTCATAAACCTCATCTTGTGGCGGCAAATCGTCCACGACGGCAAAGGAGCCGGTCATCGCAAAGGGATCGTCAACCAAAACGGCGTCATCAGCAGGTGCGGCGTCATCGCTGTTCGGCATGTTGCTACCGGATACGGCATCATCATCGAATATGGCATGGTCGCCAAACACCGTGTCAACTTCATTGGCGGCGACGGTTCGGGCAGAAAACGACAGAGGGTCCCAGTCGTCATCACCGTCGATGGCCACGCCCTCGACGGGATCGGTCGAACCAAGCGGCGACCATTCGTCATCCGAAAGAAGCGGTTCGCCATCATCATGAGCCGTGGGCTTGGCGGAACGAGCGGCAGGAGCGCTCTGCGGTGTGCTCTTTCCCTGGGCTGCCATCAAAAACACCGCCGTCTCATCGGGACGCGGCGCACGAGGAGCCTCGGAGGCGATCGGCATCACGCTGGCGCTCGATTGAGCGGCGGCCAAAAAGACAGCCGTCTCATCGGGACGAGCCGAAGAAAGAACCGTACGGGGAAGTGCCGTGCCGGCACCGGCGGCACGCAAGTACACGGCCGTCTCGCCCGGGTCAGCGGCAGCGGACCAGGCGTTTCGAATCTCGTTATCGAACGAAGCGGCCTCGGGCGCGGGCGTCTGAGGAGCCGACCCTTTTGCAAAGTGAGCTCCGCGCTTTGATTCTTCCTGCGGCATCGCTCAGTCCTCTCTCGTGATCGGGGCAACCGTCGCCCCGCAAAATGCAACTAAGTCATCGGGAGCAAGCTCAAGCTGATAGCCGCGCTTGCCGCCCGAGATAAAAATGGTATCCCAAAGGATACATGTCTCATCAATCAGAGTCCGGAAGCGTTTTTTCATACCGACCGGACTGCAACCGCCGCGGACATACCCCGTCGCGGCAAGCAAATCTTTGACATGCATCATGGTCAGCGACTTTTCGCCTGCGGCGCGCGCGGCGGCCTTGAGGTCGAGCTCGTCGGCAACGGGAATGCAGCACACGACATGGTCGTTGGACGGCGTCGTGCAGACCAGGGTCTTAAATCCCTGACCGGGCTCCTCGCCAAGCTGCTCGGAAATCGCGACGCCCAGCCCCGACGATTCGTCGCCATCGTCTTCGTACGTATGGAGAACATAGGAGATGCCGGCGCTTTCCAGCTCGCGCATCGCATTGGTTTTTGACGTCTTAACAGCCTTTGCCATGGCACATCCTTTCCCCCGCAGAGCGACGTAAGGATTAAGTATAGGGCCAATTCCGCCGCATATGCCATCTCGACACACAGAAGCGCCACCGAATCAGAAGGAATCGGTGGCGCGTCGGTGCTACAACATCTCTTTACTGTGCGTCGAGCTGCGCCTGACGCTCACGGTCACGCTTGAGCAACGGCGCCAAGAACTTGCCCGTGTAGCTCTGCGAACATGCCGCGACTTGCTCCGGCGTGCCTGAGACCACGACGGTTCCGCCGCCATTGCCGCCCTCGGGGCCCATATCGATCAGGCGGTCGGCAACCTTGATGACATCAAGGTTGTGCTCGATCACCAGAACCGTGTTGCCCGCATCGACCAGGCGTTGCAACACGTCGAGCAGCTGACGAACATCCTCAAAATGGAGGCCGGTTGTGGGCTCGTCCAAAATGTAGAACGTCTTGCCTGTCTGGCGACGATGAAGCTCCTTGGCGAGCTTCACGCGCTGCGCCTCGCCGCCCGAAAGCGTCGTAGCGGGCTGACCCAAGCTCACGTAGCCCAGACCCACGTCATATAGGGTCTGCAGTTTGCGCTTAATCTGCGGGATATTCCCAAAGAAAGCCAGTGCTTCGGTGACACTCATGTCGAGCACATCCGAGATTGTCTTGCCGCGGTAGGTAACCTCGAGCGTCTCGCGGTTATAACGCTTGCCGCCACATACCTCACAGGGGACATAGATATCGGGAAGAAAGTGCATCTCGATCTTAATCTGGCCATCGCCCTTGCACGCCTCGCAGCGACCTCCGCTTACGTTAAAGGAGAAACGTCCCGGCGAGTAGCCGCGCGCCTTCGACTCCGGCGTGCTTGCAAATAGCGCACGCAGATCATCCCAAAGGCCAATATAGGTCGCAGGGTTCGAACGCGGCGTGCGACCGATCGGTGACTGGTCGATATCGATTACCTTATCGATGCACTCAATGCCCTCAATCTTCTTGTACGGCCCCACAGGACGCGTCGAACGATGGATGGCATTCGTAAGCGCGGGCGCAATCGTATCGGTGACCAGGGAGCTCTTGCCCGATCCCGAAACACCGGTAACGACTGTGAGCGTACCGAACTCAATCTTGGCGGTAACGTTTTTGAGGTTATTAGCGCGGGCGCCCGTGATCTTAAGACAGCCGCGGCCGGGCTTGCGGCGCTCATCGGGCACGCGGATCATCCGCTTGCCGGTCAAATAAGCACCCGTCATGGAATCGGGGCATGCCATGATATCGGCAGGCGTTCCCGCGGCGACCACGTGTCCGCCGTTAACGCCCGCACCGGGACCCATATCGATCACGTAGTCTGCAGCGCGAATTGTATCTTCGTCGTGCTCGACGACGATAACGGTATTGCCGATATCGCGCAAGCGCTCGAGCGTCTTGATCAGGCGTTCGTTATCGCGTTGGTGAAGGCCGATCGACGGCTCGTCCAGAATGTACAGAACGCCCATGAGGCCGGCGCCGATCTGCGTTGCCAGGCGAATGCGTTGGGCCTCACCGCCAGAAAGCGTCGCCGAGGCGCGATCGAGCGTCAGATAGTCGAGTCCGACATCGACCAGAAAACGCAGGCGCTCCAGGATTTCCTTGACGATACGACCGCCGATGAATTGTTGACGCTCTGTGAGCTCAAGGTCCTCAAAAAACTCGAGCGACTCGCGACAGGACAGGCAGCAGACATCGTAAATGGACTTGCCGCCCACGGTGACGGCAAGCATCTCGGGACGCAGGCGAGCACCGTGACAGCTCGAGCATGGCTCTTCGCGAATGTATTTCTCCAAGCGAGCCCTGGTGTTCTCGTTCGTCGTCTCGTTGTAGCGCTCGTACAGGATATTGCGCACACCCGAGAACTTAGTGTCCCACTGGCTGCGACGCCCATCGAGCTTTTGATAGTCGACCGAAATCTTCGTGTCGCCCATGCCATCCAAAAACGCACGACGCACCCGCGGGGGCAGGTCCTCCCATGGCGTATCGGCACTCACCTTAAAGTGTTTGCAGACCGCAGCAAAAATCTGCGGATAATAGTTGGAATTGCCGAACAGGCTACCAAAGACTCCGTCGGCAATCGACTTTGAGGGGTCTTCAATCAGCGCCTCGGCATCGACTGTCTTTTTAAAGCCCAGGCCATCGCACTCGGGACATGCACCATAGGGCGCGTTGAACGAGAAATCGCGCGGCTGCAGGTCGTCGATGGAATGCCCGTGCTCCGGGCACGCCAGTGCCAGCGAATACTCCAGCAGCTCGCCCTCGGTTCCCTCGGGAGCGTCGCGCTCGGGCAGCATGTACACGTTCACATTGCCGTGTGCCAAGGCAGTCGCCTGTTCAACCGACTCGGCGATACGGCCCAGAGAGTTTTCCCGAATCACGATGCGGTCGACTACGACCTCGATATCGTGCTTGAACTTTTTGTCCAGATCGATGGGGTCGTCGAGCGAGCGTACTTCGCCGTCGACACGCACGCGGCTAAAGCCCTCAGCCCGAAGATCCTCGAACAATTTTGCGTACTCGCCTTTGCGCCCGCGCACCACCGGTGCCAGCACAAACGCACGACGACCCTCTCCCGCTGCCAGGACCTTATCGGCGACCTGGTCGGTGGTCTGGCGCTCGATAACGCGACCGCACTCGGGACAGTGCGGCGTGCCCACGCGTGCAAAAAGCAAGCGAAGGTAGTCATAAATCTCAGTTACAGTACCCACCGTCGAGCGCGGATTCTTGGACGTCGTCTTCTGATCGATCGAGACGGCCGGCGAAAGGCCGTCGATCGAGTCTAGATCGGGCTTGTCCATCTGGCCTAAAAACTGGCGCGCATAACTCGACAGGCTCTCCACGTAGCGACGCTGACCCTCGGCATAGATCGTGTCAAACGCCAGCGAGCTCTTGCCCGAGCCCGAAAGACCGGTAATGACCACGAGCTCGTCGCGCGGGATGGAAACATCGATATTGCGCAGGTTGTGTTCGCGCGCACCACGGATAACGATAGAAGAATCAGACATGGAAGCTCCTTGCCTCCTATAACCTCAAATCACACTGTCGATGAGTTTAACGCACTCAACGCGCACAGATGTTCGTAATACAAGATTCGCAGACCTTTTGCTTTGCGTGTCGGGTGCTTTGTTTCTCGAAATGCCGTGGAAAGGTTAGAGTAATCTAAAACTGAACTTAATTTGCTGTAACAGAGGAACGTCCATGACCGAAGATATCCCCCTTGAAATCACTTCGAGTGGCATGGCCAATCTGCCCATATTCATCGCCGTCCTTATCGTGGCCGCCGTCGTCGTGCGCGTGTATTTTTCAATCAAACACAACGAAAAACCGCCCATTGCCCGCGTCTTTTGGTGCGCGATGCTCCTCATCCCGCTCGGCATGGTAGCTGCATGGATTACGAATCAATTGCTCGTAAATGAGGACTGTTCCCTATGGGTCCTTTCTTATTCGGCGCTCGGTGCTGCCGCCGTCATACTTCTTGTCGAGCCCTTGGTTTCGGGACTTATCGACCAAACCGATCTTGCGACGGGAACGGTTGCCTGTATTTGCCGCGACATCCTTGTCGTCGCCGCTGTTTCAGCGCTCTCGTTCGTTTCACTCGAAATTGCCTGCAACGAAACGTTCTATCGCATTCCCGCCAACTCATTCGGGTTTTCCGTTGGGCTGCTCGCGACGGTTCTGCTCTCCCTTTATTTGCTGGGACAGCGTCATGGAGGAGTCATGGCCCTCGTGCCCGTCGTCTGTTGTACCCTTGGCATTGCCGAGCACTTCGTCATAACGTTTAAAGGCGAGGCCATCCTGCCGAGCGACATTTTGGCATTGGGCACCGCAATGGAAGTAAGTGAGGGATATGAGTTCACCTTCACTGCAGGAATCGTAACCTCACTCGCCCTGCTGGAGATTTCCCTGGGGCTTCTTTCGCTTATCCGACCGCGAAAGCTCCGTACGCCCGCCCATGTCTTCCCCGCAATCGCCGCTAACCTCTGCGCTTTTCTGCTAGTGACCGTTGTGGGGCTCTTGGGCTTTTCCAACATCGACTTGGAGCAGTCGCTGGATTTTGGATTTGACCGTTGGCAGCCCATCACCACGTATGCGTCTCAGGGTTTTATCACTTCGTTCACCGAAATGGTCAACGAGTTGCCCATTGAAAAACCCGAAGACTATACGCCCGATGAGGCGCAGAGCATCGAGCAGGAGCTCGCCGCCGCCTACGACAGCACGTATGGCTCGAGCGAGCAGCGCGCGGCGGCCGTTGCCCAGTTCAATGAAATCAAGCCGACGATTGTTGCCGTCATGAACGAGAGTTTTAGCGACCTTTCGTGCTTTGAGCAGCTCCAGGCGGCCGGGTACACCGGTCCCGCATTCTACAACTCGCTTCCCGACACACTTGTTCGCGGCACCATGCTCGCTTCGGTCACCGGTGGCGGAACGGCGAACTCCGAATTCGAATTTTTGACCGGAGCGACAACGGCCTTTGTCGGATTAGGCAAAATCCCCTATCAGCTGTATCAGATGAATGGCGTCAACAGCCTGGCAAAGGACCTTAAAGAGCTCGGGTATACCACTACCGCTATGCACCCGCAAAACCCCGTCAACTACCATCGAGATAAAATCTATCAGCAGCTGGGTTTTGGAGACTTTCTTTCAATCGGCGATTTCGAAGGTGCGCCCTATTACCATGCCGGCGTATGCGACTACGCCACCTACGACAAGATACTCGACCTGCTCAGAACCGACGAAGCCCCGCAGTTCATCTTTGACGTCACGATGCAAAATCACGGCGGCTACGACTATGGCACCGTTCCCGCCGAAGAGCTGACAAACTATTGGGTCGAGGGAGCCAGCGAGGGCGCCAATAGCGCGCTCAACACCTATCTCACCTGCATCAATGCATCCGACCGGGACCTCGAGTACTTTATCAACGAGCTCCGCAATATCGGCAGACCGGTTGTTCTTGTCTTTTTTGGCGACCATCAGCCGAGCGCCGCAACGACTCTCAACGACGAGCTGTACCCTCAGGAAGATACGGCAAGCCACGCTTTCCGTATCTATCAGTCGACCTATTTCGTCTGGGCTAACTATGAAATCGCCGGCAATACCGAGCTCAACGTCTACGACACCGTCGGGGCAAACGAGATTGCAGCTATTACCCTTAATAAGATCGGCGCCCCGCTCACTGACTATCAAAAGGCCCTGCTTGCAACAAGGTCAGATGTGCCCACCATCAATGTCGCCGGCTATCTTGGTGCCGACGGGCTGCGCTACGACTTGGAATCTGAAGACAGCCCATACGCCTCGACGATCGACAAGCTGCAGCGCATGCAATACCTCGAGTTCGCCAGCAAAGTTCAGTAAGCCCGCCCATTCGCTTGGACCCATCGTATTGCAAGCACGCTCGGCCCAAATGCATCGCAAATGACTCCCGCTCGCAAACGAGGGTACAATGACGCTCGTGTCACATCGCGGGGCCCCGGCCCCAACATATACAAAGGAGTCATACATGGGTTGCGAGCACGCACAAGCAGCCGGCGGACAATCAACGCCGTCGCAATTTGAAGAGAATACGCTGTCGGAGGTCAAGCGCGTTATCGCTGTGCTTTCCGGCAAGGGAGGCGTCGGCAAGTCGTTTGTGACGGGCGCCATCGCAACCGAGCTCGCCCGCCGCGGCAACAAGGTTGGCATTCTCGACGCCGACATCACCGGCCCCTCCATCCCCAAAATGTTCGGCATGAGCGGACGCCATGTCCATGCCCTCGGCAACCTCATGCTGCCCGAGATCTCCGAGCACGGCGTCAAGGTCATGAGCTCCAACCTGTTGCTCCAAAACGAAACCGATCCCGTCCTTTGGCGTGGCCCGGTTATCGCGGGCGCCATCAGGCAATTCTGGAGCGAGACCTCGTGGGGCCCCATCGACTACCTGCTGGTCGATATGCCTCCGGGAACGGGTGACGTCGCGCTCACCGTTTTCCAATCGCTGCCCGTCGATGGCATCGTCATCGTCACGAGCCCGCAAGACTTGGTCTCGATGATCGTCGCCAAGGCAGTCAACATGGCCGAGAAGATGAACGTCCCTATTCTGGGCATTGTCGAGAACATGAGCTATATCGAGTGCCCCGACTGCGGCAAGAAGATCGAGGTCTTTGGTAAGAGCAAGCTCCCCGAAGTCGCCGAGCGCTACAACCTCGACATCTTGGGTCAGCTTCCCATCAATCCGTCACTCGCCGAGGCCTGCGATAAGGGTGAAGTCGAGACCGCACTGCCCGATGACATGCTGCCCAAGGCCGTCTCCGCCGTTGAGGCCATCGCCCCGCACAAGACAGACGAGGCCTAAGTGAACGCAAGCGCCTTCTATGACGTCTTGGTGATCGGCGGCGGGGCCTCGGGCCTCGCCGCCGCCATTACGGCGGCGCGTGTCGACAAAAGGGTCTGCGTCGTCGAGCGCGACGTCGCCTGCGGTCTCAAGCTGCTCGCAACCGGAAACGGCCGCTGCAACCTCTCAAACGAATCCATCAACATTCGGCGATATAACCGCCCCGCCTTTGTCGAATCCATCATGGGCCCCCAACCCGAGCAAGATCTCGAGAGTTTTTTCTCCTCGCTGGGCATCATGACGATCCGTGAGGAAGGCCGCCTATACCCGCGCTCCCTTCGCGCCGAGTCGGTTCGCGATGCACTCCTCAATGCATGCGAGCGTTTGGGCATCACCCTACTCTGCGGAACTAACGTCATTGCGGCTCATAAGGCTTCCGAAGGCTGGACGCTTCAGATCGACCGTCCCGCTCATGTACTCAAACCCAAAAAGCACGGCGACCGAAAGACGGACCTCCGTTCGCTTCGAAAGGCGTTAGCCGATACTCCTCGCACGAGCGATGCCCTGCAGGCAAGGGCCGTGGTTATCGCTACGGGCGGCAACCCCACCGGCATCGCCGAGGTGTTTAGCCTTCCCTTGACGCCCCTGCGCCCCGTCCTGTGCCCCGTATCGGCATCAGTCGTCGGCGACCGGACGGCACTCGGAACTCTGGATGGTCTGCGCGTCCGAGCCCGCTTAACGCTCTCGCGCAGCCACGAAGAGCTCTGGCGAGAAGATGGCGAAGTGCTGTTCCGTGCCTTCGGCATCTCAGGCGTCGCCGCCTTCAATCTCTCTCGCCGTATCAACCAGGGCGACACTGTTCTGATCGACTTCTTTCCAGATTTCTCCAAAGATGAGCTGCTCGATACGCTCGAGCAGCGTGTCAACGTGCTCGGCGATTTTTCGCCCCGAAACTCCCACTGGCTTGACGGCATGCTCGCCCCGCAGCTCTCACACGTCGTCTGTACGGCATTCGAGCGGTGCCATCCCGGCTCGCGCGATGTCATCCACCTGGTCTCAATCCTCAAGCACTTTAAACTGTCCGTCGAAGGGACGGCAGAGGAGCGCTCAGCACAGGTCACGCGTGGCGGCATATCTATCGAGTGCGTCTCGACACCCAATCTTTACGTGAACAGCACCACAGGCGCCCCGCTTTACGTCTGCGGAGAAGCGCTCGACATCGACGCCGATTGCGGAGGCTTTAACCTTGCGTGGGCCTGGATCTCGGGTATTCGCGCTGCAAGCAGCCTGTAGCCGCGCAGTCTATAATCAAAAACGCATTCGGGCCGTCTGGGATACCGGACGGCCTCTTTCTTGCCTCTAAGGAGACCTCGATGATCGAAATCACCCAAGTCAACGCGTCGCTCGATGAAGCCGGCGATGAGAATGCCTGTCTCATTGTTGGCAAGCGAGTCGCCAAGCGCGTCCTACGTTGCAAGGACTCCGAGATCAAGTCCATCGAGCTCCACCGAAAGTCAATCGACGCTCGCAAAAAACGAGACGTCCATTTTATCCTGAGCTTTCGTGTTGAGCTGACTAGTCCCCACCTCGAGCGAGAAGCGGTCGACAGCGTTGCCGAGCGTGACCGCTCGCGTGTACGCGCGATAGAAGACGATGAACCTTCATTCCCCTCCCCCGTCTCCGACGCACCTCAAGAACGCCCTGTCGTTGTCGGTGCCGGCTGCGCCGGCCTTTTCGCTGCGCTTACGCTCGCCGAAGCGGGTCTTAAGCCCTTGCTCATCGAGCGCGGCGACCCGGCATTTCGCCGCTCACATGCGATCGACCTCTTTCTAAAGGAGCGCATCCTCGACCCCGAGAGCAATATCCAGTTTGGTCTGGGCGGCGCGGGGACCTTCTCGGACGGCAAGCTCAATACGGGAACCAAAAATCCCGCCCATCGCCTTATCCTCGAGACCTTCGTCGAAGCGGGCGCTCCCCGCGATATTCTATGGGATGCAAAACCGCATATTGGCTCCGACATCCTCCCCGCCGTCGTTACCAGCATCTCCCAGCGCATTGAACAGCTCGGAGGAACCGTTCGCTATCGAACGAAACTCGTTGACATTCACACTGACACATCTGGCGCCATTGTCGGTATCGACATCCAGTCGTCCCACGACGCGACAAGCGAGTCAATCAACACAAAGCATCTCATCCTTGCTTGCGGTCATTCTGCCCGCGACGTATTCGAGGTTCTCAAAACCCATGATGTTGCCCTCGCGCAAAAGACCTTTGCCATGGGTGTGCGCATCGAGCATCCACAGCGCGACATCGACCGTGCCCAATATGGCCCCTCGGCGGGGCACTCGGCACTCGGAGCAGCCCCCTACAAGCTTGTCGCCCATCTCCCCAACGGGCGCAGCGTGTTCTCGTTTTGTATGTGCCCCGGCGGACAGGTTGTCGCGGCTTCTTCCGAGCAGGGCCATCTGTGCGTCAACGGTGCCAGCCTCAATGCTCGCGACGGGCGCAACGCAAATGCCGCCCTACTCGTTAACGTCACACCTGACGACCTTCCCAGCGATGATCCGCTCGCAGGCATTGAGCTCCAGCGCGCCTGCGAGCGAACCGCCTATCGCCTGGGTGGCTCTAACTGGAACGCGCCGGCACAGCTCGTCGGAGATTTCCTTGCCAAACGCGCCAGCACGGCACCCGGAAAGGTAAAACCAACCTATCCACTTGGCGTGACCTGGACGGCGATCGACGATGCCCTCCCGCAGCATATCGTCGAATCGCTTCGTTTGGGAATTCCCCTGCTCGGTAAGAAACTGCGTGGCTATGACCGCCCCGATGCGGTCCTCACTGGCGTGGAGACGCGTTCGAGCTCCCCGGTCACCGTCACCCGCGATCGAACATGCCACGCCGTGTCGACTCCGGGCCTTTACCCTTGCGGCGAGGGTGCCGGATATGCCGGTGGCATCATGAGTGCCGCCACCGACGGCATCCGTTGCGCCAAAGCCCTCATTGCTGATCTCTAGTCCACTAAATAGCACTGCCCCCGAACTCCGCGAGAAGCTCGGGGGCAGTGCTTTTATTTCTTAAACCGCGCACCCTGGCGTTTTCTGCCCGAAGCGAACGTAGAGCCTTTGCGGGCCTGCGAGCGCAAGCGCTCAATCGTCTCGTCCTCAGTCGCACCCTCGAGCATCGCCCGAATCTGAACGACAGCATCGCGCAGGCGCGCCGCCTCCTCAAAGTCCATGGCGGCAGAAGCGTTGCGCATATCCTCTTCCATGGTTTCGACGATCCGCACAAGCTCGTCATGCGGCAGTTCTTCCAACTGCTCCGCAAGTGTCTGCTCGGGCGCCACCGTCTCCGGCGCGGCGCCCTCGCCGTTTTCGTCAGGCGTATAGAACGCACCGTGACCCAGCGAATCGCCTCTCGAGCGTCCCCTCGAGCCCACAGTCTTTTCGGCCTCGGCAATAAAGCTCGAAATGTCGTTAATGGCCTTGCGGACCGTCTTGGGAACAATGCCATGCTCTTCGTTATATGCCATCTGAATCTCGCGACGGCGCTGCGTCTCCTCGATGGCTTCTTTCATCGAATCGGTCACAACGTCTGCATACATGATGACCTCGCCGTCGGCATTACGGGCCGCACGGCCAATCGTCTGAATCAACGAACGGCGATTGCGCAAGAAGCCTTCCTTGTCAGCGTCGAGAATTGCCACCAGCGAGACCTCAGGAAGGTCTAGACCCTCGCGGAGCAGGTTGATGCCAACGAGAACATCGATCTTTCCCTCGCGCAGCGTTCGCAGGATCTCGACACGGTCCATCGTCGCCGTATCGGAGTGCATGTAATTGACCTTAATGCCAGCATCAAGCAGATGGTCGGTCAGGTCCTCGGCCATGCGCTTGGTGAGCGTGGTCACCAGCACGCGCTCCTTGCGCGCCACGCGCTCGCAAATCTCGTCCTCAAGATCGTCAATCTGCCCACGAACCGGACGAACGTCGATCTTGGGGTCGAGCAGACCGGTCGGACGAATAATCTGCTCAACGTCGTTTTGGCTAACCCGCAGCTCATAGTCGCCCGGCGTGGCCGAAACGTAGATGAACTGGGGAATCCTCGCCTCAAACTCATCAAAACGAAGCGGGCGGTTATCGAGTGCCGAAGGCAGACGAAAACCATGCTCCACCAGCGTCACCTTACGCGAGCGGTCGCCTTCGTGCATGCCGCGGATCTGCGGCACCGTCACATGACTCTCGTCGATGATGCAGAGCATATCCTTGGGAAAGTAATCGATTAGGGTAAACGGCGGCTCACCCGGCTTGCGACCGTCCAGATGACGCGAGTAGTTCTCGATGCCGTTGCAAAAGCCCATCGTCTCGAGCATCTCAAGATCATAATCGGTGCGCTGCTGCAAACGCTGCGCCTCGAGCAACTTGTCGGTCGCCTTGAGCTCCGCCACGCGCTTCTCGCACTCTTCGCTGATCGATTTCAGAGCCGCCTTGACCTTCGGCTTCTCGGTCACGTAGTGCGATGCCGGCCATACGGGGATGGCCTCGTACTCACGAAGCATCTCACCGGTGACCTCATCGATCTCGGCAATCAGCTCGACCTCGTCGCCAAAGAACTCAAACCGCAACGGATGCTCGGCATAAGGCGGATACACGTCGACAACATCGCCGCGCACGCGGAACGTGCCGCGTGCCAGGTCATAGTCATTGCGGTCATATTGAATGTCGATAAGTGCATGGATAAAGTCATCGCGCTCGAGCGGCACCTTCTTGTCGACGTTTGGAGCCAGACCCGCATAGTCCTCAGGAGAGCCAATGCCATAGATACACGAGACCGATGCGACAACGATTACATCGCGTCGAGAGAGCAGTGACGCGGTCGCCTGATGGCGCAGCATCTCGACCTCTTCGTTAATCGAGGAGTCTTTCTCGATATATGTATCGCTTTGCGGCACATACGCCTCGGGCTGATAGTAGTCGTAATACGAGACGAAGTAGACCACAGCATTATTGGGAAAGAACTCTTTGAGCTCGCTTGCAAGCTGAGCGGCGAGCGTTTTATTCGGAGCCATGACCAGCGTCGGCTTTCCCAGGGCCTCAATAGTCTTTGCCATCGTGAATGTCTTGCCCGAACCAGTCACACCCAGCAAAACCTGATAGCGGTCTCCGTCCCTCACACCCTGCACAAGCGACTCAATGGCCTTGGGCTGGGAACCGGCAGGCTCATAGGGAGAAACGACTTCAAACGGCACCTCAGCGCCCTCAACGCCAAAGCGCTTAAGTTCACCGCCAACGCGTTCTACTTCAAATTCCGCCATGGATACTCCTAACTCATACATCTGCAGTATACGCAGGCGGTGGGCTTAGTCCTATACGAACCGATCAGGATAGAGAGTCTTATAGCGAACCCAGGCATTATTGACGCGAATCAGATAAGCCTGCGTCTCGGGAAAGGTGATCGCGTTGTGAAGCGATGTGTCCTGCTGCGCCCAACCGTCCACATTACCCATGCCGGCGTTATATGCAGCAATAGCGCTGTCCGTCGACCCGTTAAAATACGTTAGAAGATACGAAAAATACGCACAGCCAAACTCGATGTTCGTAGCGAGATCGTTAAGGTTGTCGGCTGAATACTCACTACCATCGACAAGACCCAAGGCAATCATATCCTGGGCAGTCTCAGGCATCAGCTGCATCAATCCCCGAGCGCCTTGAGTCGACTCAGCCTCGGGATCCCAATTCGATTCAGACTTTATAACAGCACACACCAGATACGGATCAAGATTGTGCGAAATGCTCGATTGCTTTACATACGCCTCGTAGTCAATCGGATACAAAGGCTTAAAGAAGGCGGCAGGAGCATACGAGTAGACGAGCGAAATAAGGCCGAATACGAACACAACGGCAAGTGGCGCCACGCGATACCACGCAAAGAAACGTGTCTTAGGCATCGGCATCCTCCTTATCCGCAGTGTCTATAAACCCATGGCATACAAGCCATGAGTCAAGCTGCTCAAAGAGCGAATTATCGCCTGAGGCATTATCAATCACCGTTGTAGCGAGATTGCACAGCGCAGACTCATCGGGCTGACAAGCAGAACGGGCATCGAAATCAGATGGCTCCATGCCACGTTGAATAGCGCGCTCGCGACGAACTGACAAAGGGGCGCTGATGACCAGAATTTCATCAGCAAAGCCAAATGCATCCTCAAAACCAGTCGGAGCAGAAACCTCGACCACCGCAAAGGGATAACGGGGAGATGAAACCGTGCAGCAAACCGGATCGAGAATCCTAAGCGAAAGCTGTTCAATGAGAACGGGATGCACAATGCCATTGAGCCGCGCGACCGAATCAGGAGAAGCAAAAGCTCGAGAAGCGAGGATGCTGCGACGAACGCCGCCATCCTCATCCAAAATGTCCCAACCGAATTCATCCGCGAGTGCATTGACGATATCAGAGCCCGGCACATACAGCGATTTTGCAAGCTCATCCAGATCGATTAGCATAGCGCCACGAGATTCGAAATAGCGGCAGGCAGTCGACTTACCCGAAGCAATATTGCCCAAGACAAATACGGTAAACATCAAGTCCTCCCTAACGCCAATGGGAGTTATTATCGCGCAAATACAAAAGAAGGACTCAAAATACAGCCAAACAGTAAGACAAGCTAAACGAAGGCGAGTTCTTGTATTACAGCTCTCTATCAAACGAAAAAAGGGGGAGGCCGCGAGGCCTCCCCCTTCTACATTCCCAATGGCGGCTCGG